>JAFQFP010000035.1 GCA_017398625.1 Oscillospiraceae bacterium | reverse complement strand
CCAATCCGCTGCGGCAACGGTCTTGGTGACCTCTCTGCCGTCGGCATAGCTCTTGGTGATCTCCATGGTATAGCTTGCGTCGTAGTTTTCCGCCATCAGGTACAGGTACAGGGTGATGTCGTTGTTCAGCGCCAGGTTCACACCGGCAACGCTAAAGGGCTCTACCACAGGCGCTTCCGGAATATCCGGGGTGTAGACAACATACCACAGGTTCACAGAGGAGCTGCTTCTGGTCACAGTATGGCTTCCCGCCTCGATCTCCACCGTCAGATGGCTGTTGGTGTCGATGGTGTAGCCTGTGCCGTTGATCAGTACCTTCTTATTTCTATCGGAGGTGCTGCCGCCGAAGATCATGGTCAGCGTGCCGGAATAGGGTGCGTCGAAGGTCACATTGCTGGTGCTCTTGTCCAGCTTCAGACAACGGGTCAGGGTCTTTCCGTCATAGCTCACCGTGCCCTTAGCGGTGGACAGTTCGCCGGTGATGGTGTAGAAATCGCTTTCCAGACCGTTAGCGGTGAAGTCATGGATGTACTGGCTTGCCACATTGCCGGGAACGGTGGGCTGGGTGGGAGCCTCGGTGGGCTCGGTGGTCTCCTCGGTGGGCTCGGTGACTACGGGATCGGTGGGCTCGGTGACCACGGGGTCGGTAGGATCGGGATCAGTGGGATCGGTGGGCTCGGGATCGGTGGGATCGGTGGGCTCGGGTGTGGTGACCACGGAGTTGCCGCCCACAGACACCAGAGTTGTCTTGTAAGACAGCAGAGCAGACTTCAGCTCGGCAATGACCTCCTCGGAATCATCGTCCACAGCATCGTTGAATTCCCACTGGAAGTCACCGCCGCCAACACGGCCGGCGTAAGCAACGGTCTTTTCTGCGCCGACCTGTGCGGTATCGGGGGTGTAATCATAGAAATCGGCTGCGGTATCGAAGTTGTTGTAAGTAGCGCCGCCATTGGTCGCCTTAACGGAGCTGGGAACCTGCTCATCCCGGCTGGAAGCAACATAGGCGTCGAAGCTGGTGCTGCCGGAGGTGTAGGGAATGAAGCTGGTCTCGCCAACGATGACATTGCCGTATGCCTTGATCATGCCGCCGGGCTCGCCGGACATGGTCTCGGTGGTATCGGAGCCCTGATCGGAGGTGAGCATGGGGTAATCGCAGTTGCGGAAGTAATTATTTTCCACGAACACATCAGAAGCACATGCCGCACCGACACCGTAGCCTGCGTTGCCGTCATAGTAGTTATTGTAAACATGGACGGATGCAATACGGACTCTGGGATGACGGGAATCGGAGTGGTCATACCAGTTGTGGTGGTAGGTGATGTAGTTGGAGGTGTCGCTGGAGCCGGAGCCCTGCAGGTTGACCTTGCCGCAATCCCAGAAGTGGTTGTAGGAATGGGTCACATACTCGGAGTGCTTGGTGTCCAGAGCGCCGTCACCCTTGACCTGGTCGGCATCGCTGCCGGGCTCGCCGTAGAAGAAGTCGCAGTTGTGGACCCAAGAACGGTTTGCACCCTGCAGCGTCAGGCTGTCGCCCTCGGAGCTGTCATTGTTCATGAAGCCAAGGTTGCGGACTTCCACATTTTCACAGGCGCTGAGCTTGAAGCCCCAGCGGTTACAGGTGGCATCCTCACCAATGCCCTCAATGGTGACGGGAACGATGTTGCCCTTGACCTCGATCTGACCGTTGGTGGTGGCAGAGGGTACCGGGATCTCACCGATGATACGGATGACGATGGGATAGCTGGTGGTACGGGCATATTCCTTCACCAGCTTGCCAAGACCGGTGTAGGTCTTGCCGTTCTCGGTGATGGTGACGGTGTTGACGGTATCCTTTGTGATGTAGAACACCTTGGCGTTGCTCTTCAGCGTGCCGTCGGCGTTGTAAGCGCCGACATTGTAGCCGCCGTGGAAGGCATAGCCGCTGCGGTCATGGGCAAGAACGGTCAGATCACCGGTCTCCATGGCTGCGGAGGTCTGCTCAACGCCGTCCACCACGGGAACGATCTTCAGCATATAGGTGCCGGCTGCCAGACCAACCGCGTCCGCACGCATACGGTCGGGGTACTGGCGGATCAGCTCGGTATCGATCTGGGTATAGCTGCCGCCGGACTTCTTCACATAGACATTGTAGCCGTCAGCGCCGGAAATGATGGACCATTCCGCATAAGCGGACTCCAGATGGCCTGCTGCCTCCAGAACATCGGAGGAGATAGACTCGGAGCGGCCGCAAGCGGAGCACTTACCGTTTACATAGCTGTGGCCGGTGGCAGCGGTGTAGCTGTCCTTATAGCTGCTGCCGCAGGCGGAGCAGGTGTGTGTGGTATAGCCCTGCGCGGTGCAGGTGGGAGCGGTGACCACGGACTTATAGCTGTGGCCGGTGGCAGCGGTGTAGCTGTCCTTGTAGCTGTCTCCGCAGCCGGAGCAGGTATGGGTAGTATAGCCCTGTGCGGTGCAGCTAGGCGCGGTAACAACGCTGCTATAGCTGTGGCCGGTGGCATCGGTGTAGTCAGCCACATAGCTGTCGCCGCAGGTGCAGCTATAGGTGGTGTAGCCCTGAGACTCACAGCCGGGGGCAGTGACCACTGCCTTGTAGTCGTGGGTATGGGAGGAATTGGAGTCCTGAGCGCCGCAGATGGTGCAGTAGCCGTTATCATAGCTGTGCCCCAGAGCAGCGATCTCCTCGGTGTAGCTGTCACCGCAGGAGCAGGTGTAGGTGCGCACGCCTGCCTCAGTGCAGGTGGCAGCCTTGGTCACGGAAGCGGAATGGCTGTGGACATGCTCGGTGGGTGCCAAAGTAGGCTCCTCCACTTCCTCGCTGGGGACATAGGCGATGTACCACAGATGAACGACATCATCCTTCACCACGGTATGGCTGCCTGCGCTCACATCCACGGTAAAGGTATTGTCGGAGCCGATGGTGACCTCGCTGCCGTCCAGCAGCACGGTGTTGTTCTTGTCGGAGGTGCTGCCGCCGAATACCATGGTCAGTGTGCCTGCCACGGGAGCATCGAAGGAAACGGAAGCAGCGGTATCGGACATCACCAGACATTGGGTCAAGGTCAGGTTATTGTAAGTCACCTTACCCTTGTTGGTCGCCAGATTGCCGGTGATGGTGTAGAAGGCGCTTTCCAGACCGTGGGCAGTAAAGTTGTGGACAAAGCCGCCGGCAGTGCCGCCGGTCTGAGACTCATCGGCAGGGGCATCGGGATCCAGAGAGGAAGCACCGCTGGCGCGCTGAGAGCCGCAGGTATTGTAAACGGTCTGCTTCATCTCCTCGATGTCAGTCTGCAGGGAGTAGTCGCCCCGCTCTACATAGGTACCTGCCAAACGGCCGCTCTTAATGGCAGCAGCCTTGTCGGTGACATCGCCGGAGGGGTCGTTTTTGTTGTTCTCGTAAACATTGGCGTAACCGTCGGTATCGCCGCTGGTTTCCAGAACATCGCCGTTTTCCACGAAGTAGCCGTACTCATAGAACACATAGCTGCTGGCACGGGGGCTGATGCAGTAGTCCACCATGGAGTACCAGATGTTGTTGTACATATGCACATCTGCCTTACGGACCAGCGGCGCACGGGCAGCGCAATCGTCCCAGTAGTTGTGGTGGAAGGTTGCGTGGTACTGCAGGCAATCGTCATTGGAGCCTACCAGATTGGTCTTCTTATAGCCGTCGTAGTGGTTGTAGGAGTTGGTGTAATACATACCCCGCTTCCAGTCACAGGCGCCGTCGCCGTTGCGCTTGTCGGCTTCGGGAGCATCGGGGAAATAGGGGCTGATGAAAGAGTTGTTATGCACCCAGCAGTGCATGATGGGGTCGGTGAGCTCGTCGCCAACCTGCTGGCCTTCCAGACCCACGCAGTCCTCGGGAACATTCTCAAAGCGAAGGTTGCGAACCTCGAAGTTCTTGCCGTAGCCCTTGGCAGTGTCACCGGTGCCGGCAATAAAGCTGAAGCCCCAGCCATTGGAGATAGCGCTGGCGCCAACGCCCTCGATGGTGATGTTCTTGCAGTTGGTCATACGGCACATGCTGCCGTTGTCGTTATCGATGCCGCCGTAGTTGATGGAGTCAAACTCGGTGACGCCATCGGGGGTGGTGACATTGCCGATGATACGCACGCACAGAGGGATGTCCGCCTCAGCCAGCTTCTTCAGGATGCCCTGATTGTTGTTGGCAAGGCCGCCCTTGCTGGTCAGACCGTCGCCTGCGTCCGCGCCGCAGGAGTTAAGGATGTGGCCGATACCGGCAACGGTCACACCGCCGCAGCTCAGCGTCAAAGAGTTCTTGTTGGAGTTGGTGACATACAGCACGATGGCGTTGTCTTTCAGAGTGCCGTCGTCATTGTAAGCGCCAACGCCCTCGGTGTAGCCGTCATGGGCAAAGCCGCTGCGGTCCTGGGCGGGCACTTCGATATTGCTCTGGGTCACGGTACCGGAGGTGGTCTCCACCGTCAGAGAATAAGTACCTGCCTTCAAGCCCAGAATGTCCAGACGGACGCCGCCGGAGGTGGATCTGACAAGATAGTCAAAATCCTCGCCGGTCAAACTTCCGCTGACAGGACCGGAATAGCTGACAGCGGTAACATCCGCGTCAGCAATGCCTTTGATGGTGGCATAGATAGTCTCGTTCCAGCCGCCCACAGTATCAAAGCTGGGTGCAGCGGATGCAGTAACGGGAATACCCATTGCCAGGATCGAGATCAGCATCGCCATTACAAGCGCGGTGCTGACAAAACGCTTAAATTCATGTTTCATCGTTTTTTAGACTCCTTTCCCTTGGCTGTTTACAATTGTCTGCCCACAAAAAACAGATTAAAACAATTTTATCACCATCTACGCTGAGAATCAAGCAAATACTATTTTTACAAATGTAAAAAAATAGGACCCCATTTTTGTGCAATCTGCTAATCCCCTGCCCCAACACCGCACCAACGCCCCCCCTTGCCTAAAGGGGGGTGCCCCGCAGGGGCGGGGAATACTGTTCGGTACATCCATCAACCTTGCACCAAGTATACTTGCGTTTGGGAAAGGCAAAAGGGCGTATCGCACACAAAAAATGCAATACGCCCTTGGGCAAATTATTGTATTTTCATCCATTCCCGGCGTGTTTCCCGGTAGGCAGCGAGAATGACCTGCCTTGCGGCGGCAGCCTGCTCCTTGGTGGCTGCGCTGACCCCCTCCAGCGGGTAGGTAAGCCCCAGCTCCCGGTACTTATTCACGCCCATCACATGATACGGCAGCACATCCAGCGCCTTCACATTGGAAAGTGTGCCCATGAACTGACCCAGCCGCCGCAGCGGTTCCTCCTTGTCGGTGATCCCGGGCACCACCACATGGCGCACCCACATGGGAATGCCCTTTCGGCTCAAATACCGGGCAAATTCCAGAACAGGGGCATTGTCATGGCCGGTCAGCAGCTTGTGGGCTTCGGGATCGATGTGCTTAATGTCCAGCATCACCAGATCCGTCACTTCCATCAGCTTGTCCAGCTTTTGGGCATAGCCGGAATCCCCCGGCCGGTAGGTAATGCCGGAGGTATCCAGACAGGTGTGTATTTTGTCTTTCTTCGCCAGCGTGAACAGCTCCAGCAGGAAATCGATCTGCAGCAGGGGCTCGCCGCCGGTGGCAGTGATGCCGCCCTTGCTGTAAAACGCCCGGTTGCGCTCCATTTCCGCGATCAGCGAAGCCGCAGAGCGCACATTTCCGGTGTTTGGCTTCCAAGTGTCCGGGTTATGGCAGTACTGACACCGCATGGGACAGCCTTGAAAGAACACCACAAACCGCAGACCGGGCCCATCCACCGTGCCGAAGCTTTCCGTGGAATGAATGAAGCCGTCCATAGCGGATCAGATCTGCTCGTGGAAGGTACGGGAGATGACCTCGTCCTGCTGCTCCTTGGTCAGCTTGACAAAGTTGACCGCATAGCCGCTGACGCGGACAGTGAGCTGGGGATAGTTTTCGGGGTGTGCCTGTGCGTCCAGCAGGGTCTCCTTGGTGAACACATTGACATTCAGATGGTGACCGCCCTTCTGGACATAGCCGTCCAGCAGAGAGACCAGATTATCGATTTGCTTTTCAGTTGCAGCCATAGTAATTTCCTCCTTGGGGAAAAGTTGAAAGTGAATTTACTGCTCGTCGGTATCCAGACCCTCGAACAGCGTGGGGCTGACGCAGCCGCCTGCACCGCAGCCATCGTCGGCAATATCCATCTCGATATCCACATCGATATCGCCCATGAACATCTGGTCATCCTTACCCAGAGCGCCGGGGATGATGGAGAAGGTGTTGGAGATGCCGTCCTGTGCGTCGATGAAGGGCAGCTTGGCAACGGAAGCCAGAGAAGACACCGCGCCGTGGGTATCCCGGCGGTGCATGGGGTTGGCACCGGGGGCAAATGCCTCGCCGCGCTTACGGCCATCGGGGGTAGAGCCGGTGTTCTTGCCGTAAACCACATTGGAGGTGATGGTCAGAATGGAGGTGGTGGGGATGGAGTCGCGGTAGGTGTGGTTCTTGCGGACATGCTCCATGAACATGTGCACGATGTCATAGGCGATCTGGTCAACACGGTCGTCGTCGTTGCCGTACTTGGGGAAGTCGCCCTCCACCTGGTAGTCCACAGCCAGACCGCTCTCGTCACGGATGACCTTGACCTTGGCGTACTTGATGGCAGACAGGGAGTCAGCCACAACGGACAGGCCGGCGATACCGGTGGCGAACCAGCGGGTGACCTTCTTGTCGTGGAGCGCCATCTGGATCTTCTCATAGCAGTACTTGTCGTGCATGTAGTGGATGATGTTCAGGGTGTTGACATACACGCCTGCCAGCCACTGCATCATGGCATCGTAGCGGTCCATGACCTCGTCATAGTCCAGATACTCGCCGGTGATGGGACGGTACTTGGGACCCACCTGCTTGCCGCTGATCTCATCAACGCCGCCGTTGATGGCGTACAGCAGGCACTTCGCCAGATTGGCACGGGCGCCGAAGAACTGCATCTCCTTGCCCACACGCATGGAGGACACGCAGCAGGCGATGGCGTAGTCGTCACCGTGGGTGAAGCGCATGAGATCGTCGTTCTCATACTGCACGGAGGAGGTCTCGATGGAGGTCTTGGCGCAGAAGCGCTTGAAGTTTTCGGGCAGATGTACAGACCACAGCACCGTCAGATTGGGCTCGGGAGCGGGACCCAGATTCTTCAGAGTGTGCAGATAACGGTAGGACATCTTGGTGACGAAGTGACGGCCGCAGATGCCCACGCCGCCGATGGACTCGGTGACCCACTGGGGATCGCCGGAGAACAGGGCATTGTACTCGGGGGTACGGGCGAACTTGATCAGACGCAGCTTCATGATGAAGTGGTCAACGATCTCCTGCAGCTCCTTCTCGGTGAAGGTGCCCTCAGCCAGATCACGCTCGGCATAGATATCCAGGAAGGTGGAGGTACGGCCAAGGCTCATTGCCGCGCCGTTCTGCTCCTTGACCGCTGCCAGATAGCCGAAGTACAGCCACTGAACGGCCTCCTGGGTGTTCTTTGCGGGCTTGGAGATGTCGAAGCCGTAGGAAGCAGCCATCTTCTTCAGATCGTTCAGCGCACGGATCTGCTCAGACAGCTCCTCACGGTCACGGATCACATCGGCGTACATAGCGGAGCGGGTCTCCACCTTCTGCTCCTGCTTGTCCTCGATGAGGCGGTCAACGCCGTACAGCGCCACACGGCGGTAGTCGCCGATGATACGGCCGCGGCCGTAGGCATCGGGCAGGCCGGTGATGATGTGGCTGCTGCGGCAGGCACGCATTTCGGGGGTGTAGGCATCAAAAACGCCGGCATTGTGGGTCTTGCGGTGGACGGTGAAGAAATCCTTCACCTGCGGATCGATGGTGTAGCCGTTGTCAGCGCAGGCCTTTTCTGCCATACGGATGCCGCCGTAGGGCATCATAGCGCGCTTAAAGGGCTTATCGGTCTGGAAGCCTACGATCTTTTCCTTTTCCTTGTCCAGATAGCCGGGGCCATGGGAGGTAATGGTGGAAATGATCTTGGTGTCCATGTCCAGAACGCCGCCTGCCTCCCGTTCCTGCCGGGTCAGCTCCAGCACCTGCGCCCACAGGGCCTTGGTGTTGTCGGTGGGACCTTCCAGAAAGTCCTCGTTGCCGTTATAGGGGGTATAGTTGTGGCGAATGAAGCTGCGCAGATTGATCTCCTTGACCCAAGTGCCGCCTACAAAGCCACGCCAGCCTTCGTGTTGATATTCCATAGCGATCTCTCCTTATATTCGGTAATAAATTACTTATATCCTGCGGTTCTAGTATACTGGTTATCGGGAAAAAAGTCAACAGCAGAATCCGCTTCCAGCGCAGGAAGATGTCGGTAAAAAAGTAAAATTTTTCCTTTTCCTTTCACCCTGCCATGGGGCATACCCGCCGCCAAAAAACGCCTTTGCTTTTGTCCTAACTTTCCACGGTACCATTATAGCACATCTTTCCAAAAAAATCGTCCCAAAAAATTATCAATTTTCAAGAAATATTGCTTCTCCCCTACCCCTGTAGGGGACGAAGCCCACTTCGTCCCTTTCCACCGCACCAAAGCCCCCCTTGCCTAAAGGGGGGGAGGGCAGCGAAGCTGACAGGGGGGATTCCGTTCGGTACAGCTTTCGCCTACTGTCATCCTAACTCACTACATCTCCCGTCTGTCTCTCGCGGGGGCTCGCGCGCCCACGCGCGCAGAGAGAGCATTCGCTCTCTATCTCTATCTCTATCTCTATCGCTTTCTCGATCGCTATCGCTTTCTCTATCTCTTTCTCTATCTCTTTCTCCCCCTCTTTCTCGTTGGCGCTTCCTTTCGGTTTGCTTTCCGTTTGCTATTCCCCACCTTTCCGCGACCTTTCCGAAAATGTCCCTTTTTCCCGTCTCAAAAAATGTTCAAAATCACCTCATTCTATCTTAAAAAAAGAGACGGCTCTCCCAAAACACGGAGAAACCGTCTCATTTTCCCAAATTTAACTGTTTCTGCAATCCACCAGCGAAACGGAGCTTACCCCCTCCACGCCCCGGAGCTTGGACACGGTCTTGCGGATCTCCGGTGTTACGCTCAGGTTGTAAACGGTCTCGCAGTAGCTGTCATTTTCCAGCGCGGAGGAAATGCTGAAGCCCACATGGGCGCTGCGCAGCAGCTTTTCCGCCTGTGCCGTTGCCTCGCTGCTTTCGGTGCGCAGCACAAGCAGAAAGGGCTTGCCCACCTTCCCCAGCACCAGCGAAAATACCACGCATACAGCGCCGATGAACAGACAGCCGATGAAGGTCAGCAGATAAAAGCCCGCGCCGGAGGTGATACCTGCCGCCACCGCCCAAAACAGGAACGCGGTGTCCGCGGAATCCTTCACGGCGGTGCGGAAGCGCACAATGGACAGCGCGCCCACCATGCCCAGCGACAGCGCCAGATTGGAGGTGATGGTCAGCACCATCATGGCGCTGATGGAGGTGACCAGCATCAGCGTCATGCAGTAGCTGCGGTTGAAGGTGACCTGCTGCATGGTTCTGCGGTACACCAGCAGGATGAACAGGGATGCCAGCAGCGCTGTCAGCAGCCCCAGAAAGATGGATGCCGGGGTCAGACTGGTGTTGAAGCCCTCCAGCACACTGTTTTTGATGGCGTCAATAATACTCATGATCTGCTCCTTATACTAATTTTTAATAAAACGATTTAATCGTTTTATTGGAGCCGCGTCCAGCGGCTCGGTGGCATCGCCACCAAAAAATGCAGTCAATACATTTCTTTGGAGCGTTTTGTCGCAGGAAACAAGGAATTTGTTTCCTGCCAGCAAAACAGCTCCGCATGGCTGAAGGCCATGCAATGAAAAGCTTATGAAAGCTTTTCATCAAGAAATAGTATTATCGATACATTTCCCGGCAAAGGGCGTACTTGGAAACGGAAAGCTGCCTGCAGTTCACGGCGGTGAGCCTGCGGACGAAGCCGGGGATACGGCTGCCGTACTTGATCTCCATGATGACGCTGTTACCGTCCAGCACCGGGATCCCCGGCAGAGCTAAGTCAAACAGGGCATCGGCATCCGGCGGCAGCGCCTGCAGCTCCCGGTCAAAGGTCAGCCGCAGATCGGAGCCTGCGTGGTAAAAGGCATCCCGCTTGTAGCGCACCACCACCGCAGGGGCAAGCCCCGTGGCAGCCATCTGCGCCGCCAGCGCCCGGGCATCCCCGGAGAGCTGCTGCAGGTCTGTCTCCCCTCTTGTCAGCATGCCGATCTGCTCCCGGCGAATAGGGGCTGCCCACTTCACGGTCATGATTCCCTGCTTGTCCTTGCGCTCCAGCTTGATAAACCGGTCAGAGCCGTCGTAGGCACGGACACGGAACTTCCTGTGCAGGGCAAGCCCGTCCCGTTTCTCATCCAAGGCGGTGTCTTGGGGGTCGTCATAGTACAGCGAGGCGATGGTATAGCTGCCCTCTGTGCCGTGGCTGTCGGGGGTCAGCGCCAGCATGGCGCGCTGCTTCAGCAGCACATACTGGGCATAGCTGATGATATACTTTTCTTCGTGTCTTGCCATATCAGCCCTCCATCGGAAAGCCGTAGGCTCGCATTTGCGCATCGGTGAGCCGGAAATAGCGCTGCACGGAGTCCAGAAAATAGGGCAGCCGTTTCTTGGCGAAGCTGCGCATTTCTCCCACGCAGGCCTGCCAAAAGCCGTAGGTATCTCCCCAGCGGTCACATTCCTTTTCCATATCCGCGTCCACCTGCGCCACAACGCTGTCCAGATGGGCAAGGAACTGCTCCGACCCCCAGATATGCTCCACCTGCCACGCGATGCGCTTAATAAACCGCTCCCGATAGCTTTCGTTTCTCAGCAGATAGATCATCAGCGCCTTGCAGTTACGATCCTCGCCGTAGATCTGTCCCTTTTCCAGATGGAGGCTGACCGTATCGGAATCCACATGGCGCATGGCAAGATCCGTGTCAAACAGGATCCAAGTCCATGGCATTTCCTCTGTGGAAAAGAATTTCACATTGGCAGTGTCGTGGTTGGCGATCCACATCTGGGCGATCACATAATCGGTGTAGTTGTCGATATCCACCTTGGATGCCACATAGTCAAACTCCGCCTGCCCCTCCACGCCGTTTTTCTTTACGAAATCCAGCAGGGCGGCATAGCTTTCGTTGTCCCTGCCGCTCCAGTAGGTCAGTTGAACCTTCTCGGCATTGGTATCGTAATTTCCTGCCACATAGTGCTCGTTGAGCTTTTCCCGAATGAAGTAGATGCCGAAGTAGCTGCCGTTGAGGTACAGCGCCACCGGGCGGTACTTCTGTACCGGGATGCCCAACTGCTGATGGATGTAGGAGGTCAGCACCTCGTCCTTGATGCGGTTGGTATTGCTCTCCTGTCCTCCTGCCCGAAGCACCAGCGCCTCATAAGTCTCAAGCCCCTCCTCACCGAAGATGGGGTACGCCAGCTCCGATTCGCCGTAGACCCTCCGAAACATACAGGAAAAGGACTTTTTCTCCTGTCCCCGGCTGAAGCCGCCGAAGATCTTCAGACCGCAGCCTACACTGACAAAGCCCTCCTCTTTTCCATCCAGCAGGCTGACAGTGGCAGCCCGCTCCCAATCGTTCCAGAAATTCGCCCCGTGGTAGGGGTAGCCCGGTGTCCAGCCGGGACCATCGACATAGATGCCGGTGTTATAGCTCCAGATCCCCTCCGGCTCGGAAACAATGCTGATGACGCTTAAACTGTCGTTTTCGTTGAGCAGATAAGTAAGATCCGTCACCTTGGAGGCGGTCTTTCCCGCCTCATAGCACACCGCACGGATCACCGTGGTCTTGCTGACCCGGACCGCGCCGGTATAGCGGTGGGAATTTTGGGTGGGGGCGGTGCAATCGGTGGTGTAGAAGATCTCACCGGGAGCGGAAAGCTCAATATCCAGATAGTCCACACCGTTGTAGCTTCCGGGGGCGGTCAAGGCGGTCACCGCTTCCGAGGGCTGGGCGGCGGCGCTGTTGCTTTGCCCCGGAGTAGGCTTTTCCAATAGACTGAAGGCGGCGTTTCCGGCGGCTCTGCCGTAGGAAATGTCGGTGTCCAGCTCCGGCAGCAGGGCAAAGTCCACCACCGCGCCGTTTCTGCACAGGTACAGCTCCTCCCCTGCCGCCGACAAGGTCAGCTCCATACGGCTATAGCCCGTGGGCAGATTTACCGTCTCCTCGGTGAGCAGAACGCAAAGATACTGCCCCGGCGCTACCGACACATTGGGCATGGGAAATTTTGTCAGATCGGCGCTGTTGTCGGTGAGGGTGTAATCGGAAAGGGAGATGGGGGAATCCGAGCCGTTGTACAGCTCGATCCAATCGCAGGCGTTTCCGTAAGCCCCCTGCAGATAGGAGTAGTTGCTGCTCATCACCTCGCTGATCCGCAGACCGTCGGGAAGCAGCTCTCCCATGAACCGCTCATGGTTCTCTTCCGCGTTTTCATAGCCCAAGGTCACGGTCGCGTAGCGGTAGGCGGCTTCCTCTGCCCCTTGCAGGCTGATGCTGCAGCCGGCATCCCCGGCAACGCAGAGCACCTCCGGCGCATGGCGGAAGCTGGGGGCGGTAAGCCGCAGAGTCTCACCCTCGGACAAGGCAAAGCCTGTCTGGGCTCTGCCGCAGGGGATCACCAGATACTGCCCTGCTTCAAGGGTCATTTCCGGCAGGGCATACTTGTACGGGTCGGAATCGTCGGTCAAATACCACCCGGCGGTGCTGACGCCGCTGCCGGAGCGGTTGTACAGCTCGATCACATCGGTAAGCGCCCCTTGGTAGGGCACGCCTGCGGAGGAGAGCAGCACCTCGCTGATCACAAGGGGCGAATCAGTGTCCACCCGAGCGGCGGCAAACAGCACCTCTCCGGCGGCATCGTTGCCGTAGCCAAGGCTCACCGCCCCGGCGGTGTAGCTGCCGTCCTCAAGACGGACCAGCGACACATCGGTGCCGGGATAGAGGGTCTCCACAGCGCGGTAGCTGCCCTTGGGGTCGGTGAGACACAGCGTCTCCCCGATGGAGATGCCGAAATTGGTATGGATGAGGCCGCTGTCGCTGATGTAGTCCTCCCCGTCACAGTACAGCAGCAGATACCCCCCTGCCGGAACGGTCACATTGGGCAGACGGTAGCGGTAGCGGTTTTCGGTGCTGTCAGACAGACACCAGCCCATAAGGGAAACATCGGCAGAGCCGGGATTGTGCAGCTCCACCACATCGCAGAAAGCGCCCTTTTCATCGGGCAGGGAGGAATCGTTGGTAAGCAGCACCTCGCTGACGGTCAGCGCCATTTCCCCATTGGCATCGCCCTGCCGAAAGGCGGCGATCCCTGCCGCATCGTTGGAAAAGCCGGGGCTGGGCTGATGGGACAGCACATAGCCGCCCCCGGAGAGCACCATCACCTGATCCTCCGCCGATGCCATCACCGTAGCCTGCGCAACCAGCTTCCCTGCGGCATCCAGAAGCTGGATATAGTCTCCTCCGGCAGCCCCAAGGGAAAAGCCGGTGTGGTCGTTTCCAAGAAACAGCACCCGGTAGTCCCCGGTGTCCATGAAGATATCTCCCAGCGGCTCACTTTTGGCAAAGCCGTCGGTGAGGGTATAGCCCCGGAGGCTGATGGGCGCGCCGCCGTTGTAAAGCTCGATGTAATCGGGGTAAGCGCCGCTGTTGTCCGGCAAAACCGTATCGTTTTTGGCGCAAAGCTCGCTGATGCAAAGGCCGCCGGAGTCGGTGACCTGCCCTGCGGTGGAGGTTCCGGGGGTCGGGCTGAATACCAGCGCCAGCAGACCGCAGACCGCCAGACAGCTCACCAGTATCCCAGCCAAAAGCTTATTTTTCTGCCGCAAGACCCCACCTCCTCATTTTTTCGTCAAATTCTGTTAAATACTATACCACTTTCTCAAAAAGAAAGCAATCCTTTTCCAAAAACCCGTAAAAAAGCCCCCCTTGCCTAAAGGGGGGTGGCGCGCAGCGCCGGGGGGATAAAGCCCCCCTTGCCTAAAGGGGGGATGTCAGCTTTGCTGACAGGGGGGATTCTCTTCGGTACATCTCCCAATAGAACCCGTAGGGGCGGTCATTAACCGCCCGCGCAGAGAGCAGAGAAAGGTTACATATTCGCCTACAGTTTCGGCGAATACGAAAGCGCCTGCCGCCGGGCGATCATTGATCGCCCCTACTCCCATCTATCGAAACTGCAACGCATCAACAGCCCGATAGATCGCAATTTGAATGGCTGCATACGAAAAAATGTCCCAACCGGGGTCGGTTGGGACATTCTTTTGATTCAATCAGCCAAAGTAGGCGTTGCAGCTTGTGGCGAACTCCATCAGCTCGATGAACAGGTTATTGGTGGCGCTTGCCTGCGCGCGGACGCAGTACCATGCGATGGAATCGGTGAGGGAGCAGACCTCTGCACCGTTTGCATCCACGATCTGCACCGTCACAGGCACATTCACATCCGCGGGCGTCAGGGCGCTGACATTCACGGTGATCATGCTGCCGTTGTTAACAAACCGGCTGCCGGGGATGGTGAAGCTATTCGCTACACCCTTGTAGTTGGTGTAGCTGACCTTAGCAGTCATGGTGCTGTCCACCACAGCGGCATCGAAGATGAAGTTGTGCTGGATGTTGGTGTCCAGATACAGCGTTGCGCCCATGGCACCGGCAGTGCCGGTTGCCTTGCCTGTTACCGTGCTCATGTCGAATCTTGCGGAGGCATAAGCTGCCTGCTCGGCGGTAAGTCTGGTGTTGGCAAGATCATCGGTGTTGTAGCGGAAGTTACTCTGTGCAGCAGCGCCGTAGTTGAGAAGGTCTGCCATCATGGTAAAGGAACGGGCATTTGCCTCGCTCTTGTACACCAGCACAGCAGCATCCGCAACGGTGGTCACGAATT
>JAFQFP010000034.1 GCA_017398625.1 Oscillospiraceae bacterium | reverse complement strand
ATCAATGTTTCAATCAAATTCGTAGGGGCGATCATGGATCGCCCGTTAAAAACAACAAGAAAAGTTTCAATTTCCCCAGCATTTTGATTAATTTATATGTTCTTGAATTGGAATAATGCTTGATTTTTCGGGCGGTCAATGACCGCCCCTACAAGAGAATAGGTAGATTTCCGGTTTTTTGACAGACTGAGTCAGCGAAGCTGACAGGGGGGATTCTCCACCGATTCTCCACCGCACCAAAAAATGCGCACTCCCTTGGGAGTGCGCATTTTTGCTATGTAATTATTCCTTGACGATGTCGCTGTCGGCGTTCTTGCGGACGGAGGCGATGCCGTTCTCGCAGGAGGCCTTTGCCTTGTAGCCCTCGGAGACAGCGATGACCTCGCCGTTGCGAGCCTTCAGACGGAAGCGGAACTCGCCGGCCTTATCCTCATACAGCTCGAACTTGGGGTGCTTGACTTCCATTTCCTCGCCGGTGAGGTCGTGCAGATTGGCGATGGGGGCGTTGGTCTTGACGCTTTCCACGCCCTTCAGGCAGGCAGCTTCGGTGGTATAAACTTCGGAGGTGGCGATGACCTCGCCGTTACCGGCCTTCAGATCGAACTTATAGCCGGTGTTGGTCTGACGGATAACAAACTTGCCCATGGTATATTTCTCCTTTTCCTGCCCTTGTTGGGCTTAGTATACTTCAATTATAAACAGAAAAATCTCCTCTGTCAACGGCTTTTGTCACAGATTTGCCTGCAAAACCGAGATCAGGATATCCGCTGCCACCACCCGGTCCTCGGCGGTAAAGCCTTGGGCAAAATTGTCGGAATAGAGCACCTGTGCGCTGGGAGGAAATTCCTCGTCTCCCTCCCAAAGAAGAACGCGCATAAAGTAGCCGGGAAGAAGCTGTGCTTGGCAGCCGCAGTCTCCGGCAGCCACCGGCGCGAAGCCCAGCTTTTGGGCTGCCTCTGCAAATGCCGAAAGCCGGGTGGCAAGGGAAAATGCGGCGCGTTTGAGCACTCTGCCGGAGTAGGGGGCAGCGTACACCTCGCCCCAAGGCATTTGGCGAAAGGTCAGCCATTTCCCGGTGGGGGTGAGGTTTTTACCCTCCAGCAGATACCGCAGAAGAAAGGTCCGGGTGGTCAAGGGAAGCTCAGAAGCCCCCCGAAACACCCCCTCCGGGTGGGAAACGGCATAGCGGCTGCCCAAAAAGGTCACATAGAGCTCGCCGTTTTCCCATTGGCAGCCGGTGCGCGCCGCCATTTCTTGGGGGTCTGCCCCGGCAAACCGCTCCAGATAATGCCCATAGGGCACCTGTTCTTTGTTGTTTTCCATGTTTTATCTCTCCGCTGTACCGTCAATAGAATCCGTAGGGGCGGTTATCAACCGCCCGCCACCACCGCCCCTCCCGTAGGGGACGAAGCCCACTTCATCCCTTTCCTACCCGTTATACAGGAGATGCCTGATTGGGAAACAGCGCCCGGTTGGTATGGGGCAGGAAGCAGGCGGCAACAAAGGCATCCATATACCCGGGATGGGTGGAAAGCTCCAGATAGGTCATATTGGCAGCCACCCGGCGGCACAGCGCCGCTGCCGGGTCACAGACCGCCATGGCGTAAGCGCCTGTAAGGCAGGCGTTGCCGATGTAGCGAAACTTTTCCCGCTGCACATCCGGCAGCATGCCGATGGCAACGGCGTTTTCCATATTGATGCCGCTGCCGATGCCGCCGGCAACATAGATCCGGTGGATACACTGCGCCGTCATGCCCACACTTTGCAGCAAAACATCGATGGCGGAGAAGATCGCGCCCTTGGCGCGGATAAAATTGTCCATATCCACCTCGTTGATGGAGATCTCCCTGCCGGTGGCACTGTCCGCTGCTTCGCAGAGCACATAGCGCCCCATGCCGTAGCGGTCACGGCGGATGCGGCTGCCCTCCTTCACGAACTGACCCCGCTGGTTGATGATGCCGTGGCGGAATAGCTGGGCGATGGCGTCGATGATGCCGCTGCCGCAGATGCCCGCAGGCCGCTGCCCGGGCTTGCCCACCACCGTCAGCTTGGGCTCCATGGCGGCGTCGATGGTGACGGCTTCGATGGCACCGTCGGTGGCACGCATACCGCAGGAGAGGTCGCCGCCCTCAAAGGCAGGTCCTGCGGAGCAGGCGCAGCCCATGAGAAAGTCCCGGTTGCCGAAAACGATCTCGCCGTTGGTGCCAAGATCGATAAACAGGCACAGCTCCTCGCTGTCCCACAGCCGGGCGGCAAGGATTCCGGCGGTGATGTCACCGCCCACATAGGAGCCGATGTTGGGGGCAAGCACCACCGGAGCAAGGGGATTGGCGGTCAAACCGATATCCCCGGCGGTGAGCCCATCCCAAGCGAAAAAGCCGGGGATATAGGGCTCCATACGGATGCTCTGGGCATCCACCCCCAGCAGAAGATGGTTCATGGTGGTATTTGCGCCGACGGCAAGCCGCAAAAGGCTGTTTTCCCCTATGCCTGCCTCCTTGCAAAGCGCCCCAAGGAGGGGGTTTAGGGTCTCCTCCACGATGGCGCTTTGCAGCCGCTCTCTGCCCCCGGGCTTGCCGGCTTCGATGATCCGGTTGATCACATCCGCGCCGAAGCGGATCTGACCGTTGCCTGCGCTGCCCTTGGCGGTCACCGCTCCGGTGGCAAGGTCGCAGACCGCCGCGGAAACGGTGGTGGTGCCGATGTCCACGGCAGCGGCGGCAAGGGCGGTGTCGCCGGGGTGGGTGATGTCCATGCAGACAAAGCAGCCGCTTTCCAGCATACCCTTCACGCAGACCCGGAAGCCGTTTTGCCGCAGCACCGCCGCCAGCTTTTTCATAACGGGGTAGGGGATGCGCACCGTTTCCGCGCCGGTGGCTTGCTTCACAGCGCGTTCCAGCCGCTCGCTATCGGGCGCGGTGTCCGCGGCGGAGGGGGGATCCATGGTGACCACCGGGGCAAGGAAGGGGTGGTCGGGGGCAAGGCCGATGCCGCTTAAAAACCCCGGGAAAACGGAAAGCTCCTCCGCTTCCGTGGAGCCGGCGGTCTTGATCCGGGAGCGGTAGGCAGAGGCGGTATCCGGCACCAGCACGGTGCAGTCGCCAACGACGCGGCAGCAGCAGCTCAGCCGCCAGCCTAGGTTAAATTCCTCCTCGGTGATGTGCCGGGAGGGAAGTGCTTCCAGCTCCCCGGACAGCAGCTTCACCCGGCATTTGCCGCAGGAGCCGTTGCCGGAGCAGGGGGCATCCATGGGTACATTTGCCCGCCGTGCCAGCTCCAGCAGATTCTCACCGGGCTGACCGTCTACCGCCACCGCCGCGGCATTTTCCATTTGAAACAGGATCTTCATAGGCGTATTCCTCACAAACGGGATAATTTATCGTATTTTTCAAAGCCCCCTTTCGGCAAGGGGGCGTTTGCGCTGCATTACAGCAGCGGTTCCATGGAGAGAACGGGGTGACCGTGCTCGGTGAGCCACTGAAGCAGCTCCTCGCAGTCGCAGGTCACCGTCTCGTCGGCGATGTAATCGGTGAAATTCTCGATGCCGTACAGCTCCAGCGCGGTGGCGTTGAGTTGCTGTGCCACATCCTCCTTCAGCTCCTTGGGCATCCAAACGATCCGCCGGATACCTCCCTCGGCGCTGATAAACTTCTTGGAGGAGATGAAGTGCCGCCCGTGACCCATGTAGCCGGGGGTCTGGACACCGCCGCCGGTGCAGCTTGCCAGCTCCCCGAAGGTCATGCCTGCCGGGGTCATGCCCTTAAACTCCCGGTTTACCACGATAAAGCCGCTGCTCATAGGTTCGATGCCGCAGATGCACTCAAAGCAGCCGCAGCTTGTCATGGGATCCTCCAGAATGGAGTAGAGGGTGACGGACTCCACCGCCCCTTGGGTGGCGGCACGGATCACCCGGTCCACGCTTTCAAACCTGCCGGTGCGTTCATCTATGAGCCCCTCCTTCAAAATGGGCTGGCAGGGGCCGTTGGGGTCCAGCTCGTTGGTAGCCTTGGCGTCCAGCCAGCTCACCGCGCCGCACAGCCCCAGCCGCTGGGGAGTCACCACGCAGCAGTGGGCAGGGGCGAAGCTCTGGCACAGAATGCAGGTGTAGTAGCGGTCGACTGCCTCGTCGGTCATGGTGGCAAGCCGCTGATCTCTTGCCCGGTAGCGGGGCATGGCGACCTCGTCACGGAATTTGGCTGCGCGCACCGGGTCGGTGATGAGGGTGACGGCGCACTTGTCCACCACCGCGTCAAATTCGTCCATGATCTGGGTGTAGAGCACCTCGCCGAAGTGCTTCAGGGACAGACCTGCTGCAAAGGCGGCGTTGGATACCCGCAGGCGCACCAGATTGCGCTGGCCGGTGTGCATTACGCCCTCCATATAGTTGAGCCAAGTGTGGAATTTCCGTTCGATGACGGCTTCAAAATCCGGCTGCATCCGCTTGCCTGCCACCTCCACCAAGGTCACCAGCGCCAGCTCCTTAGCATCGGCAAGATCGTCACCGATGAGGGTGATGCTGTGATCCTCGATCTCGCTAAGCTGCCGCATCACCACCAGCTCGGCGGTGGGGTTCTTGGCAGACCAGCACTCGTTGTGCATGTCCCGCTTGCGGATGATCTCCCCCTCAAAGGCGGCGGCAAAGGCAACGGGAATGGGCAGCTCCTTGACCTTGATCTTGATGCCGCGCAGCTCCAGCGACTTTTTCACCGTCCGGCTGCGGTCACACATGCTTTCCAGAGCGCCGGGGACTTGGTTTTCCCCCAGCTCGATGTCCGCGAGGACGGGGAAGCCCAGCGCGATGGCGCCGGCACCGGCGGAAACGGTCACCGCGTCCAGCGCGCCGAAGGTATTGACGAAGGCAAGTACCCGCTGGGCGGTGTACTGCAAAAGACCTGCCAGATCTCCCGGCTGCACATTGCCGAAGATCAGCGCCGCTCTTACCGCCACCGTCACGGCATGGATCACGGCGGTGACCGCCTGTCCCAGAGGCACCACCCGGTACTCAAGACCCATTTTCACACCGTTTTCGGCGCATTGACCGATCACATCCCCCACCAAGAAGGTGAGGATGCCCTTGCTCTGGTAGTCCTTGACGGCGGCTGCTGCCTCGGCGGCGTTTTCGCAGCTTCCCAGCACCACGGCAACGCCGGGGATGTCCCCGGTGACCAGCGGCACGCCCAGAGATCGGATCACGCTGTCGCTCACGAAGCCGATGCCTGTCTCACTTGCATAGGGGTCGGCATTTTCCGCCCATTTCAGACCCTCTAGGATTTCCGCGCCCACAGCGGTGGCAAGACCGGCGTTGCAGGCGGCGGTAAGCTCGTCCCGGTGGGTGATCAGGCTTTTCAGAATGCCCACGCAGCCGGTCAGATCACCCAGTGTCCTGACCTTCACGCCGGTGGCGGCATAAATGGTGGGGAAGAAGTAGGCAGTGTCGGGAAAGGCAATGGGATGCTCTGCCCCCAGACGGGCGATGGCATCGTTGACAGCCTCCTCGGTCAATGCGGCAACGGCATCAGAACCGCCGTAGATCAGCTCCGTCAGTGCGCTCATAATTGGTGCCTCCTAGAAAAATCTATAATCATACAGCGTCATTCTACCACCAAATCCCCCTGCTTTCAATAGCCTGCACCAAAAATCCACTCCCCAAGCCCCCAAAGCCCCCCTTGCCTTCGCAGCACCAAAGCCCCCCTTGCCTAGAGGGCACCAACGCCCCCCTTGCCTTCGCAGCACCAAAGCCCCCCTTGCCTAAAGGGGGGTGCCCCAGTGCGCACACTGGGGCGGGGGGATACTGTTCGGTACATCTCCCGATAGAACCCGTAGGGGCGATCATGGTGTCAAGTGTAACATGGTACACACCAGTGTAAGGACATAGTACACAACCTACATCCTCGCAATGGTGCGGTGAAGCAACTGTCCGCTTTCTGTATCAAACTCCGCAATTTTGAAATTACGATAGCAGGCAACAAATGTTT
>JAFQFP010000057.1 GCA_017398625.1 Oscillospiraceae bacterium | reverse complement strand
GGATTACTTGAAAGCCATGTCCAAGTTCCACGATTACAGCCTTAACAATACGCTGCTGATCGTGATGCAGAAGCCCGATGCTTCCCTTGTAGCTGGCTTTAACAAATGGCGTGACGAGTTTGAACGCCATGTAAAGCGCGGCGAAAAAGGCATTAAAATCCTTGCCCCTGCGCCTTATAAAATCAAAAAAGAACAGGAAAAACTTGACCCGGACGGCAAGCCCATTATCGGTGAGGACGGCAAGCCCGTCACCGAGCAGAAAGAAATCACCGTCCCTGCCTTTAAGGTGGTAAGCGTCTTTGATGTGAGCCAGACAGACGGCAAGGAGATCCCGGACATTGCCGTGGATTCTCTGACGGGCAGCGTCGAGCAGTACGAGGACTTTTTCAAGGCTTTGGAGCAGACTTCTCCTGTTCCCGTTGGCTTTGAACGGATTGAAAGCGGCGCACACGGATATTACCACAACGCAGAAAAGCGCATTGCACTTAACAAGGGCGAAAGCGAGCTGCAAACGGTTAAGACCCTTATCCATGAGATTGCCCACGCCAAGCTGCATGACATTGATCTGAACGCGCCCCCAGAGCAGCAGCAGGAACGCCCCAGCCGCCGCACCCGTGAGGTAGAAGCGGAAAGCATTGCCTACACCGTATGCCAGCACTTCGGGCTTGATACCTCTGACTACTCTTTCGGCTATGTTGCCGGATGGAGCAGCGACAAGGACATCAAAGAATTAAAGGCTTCCCTTGAAACCATCCGCGCCACCGCAAGCGAACTGATTACCGAGATTGATGGGCATTTCCGTGAGCTTCAGCAGCAGCGGGAAGCGGCGCAGGAGGAACGCCCTGTATTGGAAAGCCTTGACCCCGAACAGCAGCAGGCGATCCGCGACGAGGTACAAGCCACCCTGCAAATGCTGGTGAACGCCGATATGCAGATTTCCGGCGAGGTATCGCAGGGAACGCTTGACGCGCTGACAGCACAGGGATATGTCCTGCAGGACGGCGTTGTGCAGCGTATGCAGCAAGCCGAGCTGCCCATGCCCGACCCCACAATCACCGTACAGGAAATGAACGAATACGGCTATAAATGGGACGGGATGCTGCCCTTGCAGGAAGAAGCCGCCCGCCGGCTCTTTGAAAATGAGGGCGTGGAGATCTACCGTATCTATGAGGACAACACCGAGGGCGCAGTTTTGAACGCCGACGAGATCACCGAACACGCCGCACAGGGCGGCATTTTCGGCGTGGAAAAAGAAGCATGGCAGCGTCATTTGGAGAAGCCCCAGCAGGAGCAGGAAGCCGCCGAGCAGACCGCGCCCCAGCCGGAAAGCACCTTTGCCATTTACCAGCTCAAAGACGGTGAGGAAACACGGGACTACCGCTTTGAGCCGCTGGACCGTCTGCGAGCTGTGGGGCTGGATGTGCAGCGGGACAATTACGAGCTTGTATATTCCGCGCCGCTGGCTGATGGGGAATCTCTGGAAGATATTTACCGACGCTTCAACATCGACCATCCGGCAGATTTTACGGGACACTCCCTTTCCATTTCCGACATCGTTGTGCTGCGAAACGGCGACACCGAAACCGCCCATTACTGTGACAGCTTCGGCTTTACGGAAGTGCCGGAGTTTTTACAGCAGCAGGAAAAGACGGTGCAGCAATGGAACAGCATTGACGGGCTTTTGAATGACAAGCCTTTCATGCCGGATGCGACGCCCACCGAACAGGCAAACGCGCTGATCGACCTTGCCGAGCAGGACGGGCAGCGTTTGGGCAACGCCGAGCGCGGCTTGATTGTCCAGTACCATGAACAGGTGCAGGATCTTCCGAAAACCATTGCCCTTGTCAATGAGCTGTGCGAGAAAGGCTTTGAGCAGCAGCACGGACACCTTGACTACCTTGTGAAGCAGCGCATTGACGCGGAGATCACCGCAGCCGTACAGGAACGCCAGCAGACCGAGCCTTTGCCGCCGTCCCTTGACCCGGCTGTGCAGCCCGTGGTGACGATCATTTGGAGCGAAAGCGATAAGCTGCGCGAGGGTGAGCAGATGCCCCTTGCCCGTGCCGACGCCCTTTTCAAATCTCTGGACGAAACCCGCCGCACGGAACGGGAGCAGCCGGGATATGACGGGAGCTGGTACGACAAAACCAAGTTCCGTATTGACTTCACTTTCCACGGGGAAGCCGACAACTACGAGGGACGGCAGGACTTTGGCGACGGGGACGGCTCTCTGATCGACCATATCCAAGCACACCACGAATACTATTCGCGGGATGAAAGCTACAAAAACAGCGTAATCCGCAATGAGGGCGCGGAAGCGTGGGCGCAGGAACAGGCAGAACGCGAAATGATCCTCTCCGAGTTCGTGCCCTATATGCGTCTGCATTGCAATCTCTATGAGCAGGAACGCACCGCAGCGGATATGCTGGAATCCGGCGCAGAGCTGACACCGGAGCAGACTGCCTATTTCAATGCCGTGCTGTCCCATGTGGACGCTTGCCGGGAAAAGCTCAATGCTGGCGATTATGATTTGCCCGACCCGCCCCAGCTCTCCGACTTCTCACAGGAAGCCGCCGAAATGGAAGCCTACAAAGACCATGTGCGGGAAGAAATCGCGCAGGAAGCCGCCGCAGCGGGCATGACGGTTGAGGAATACGCCGCCAACGGCTATGAGCCGAGGGAGCAGCCCATCGACGCGCCGGAGCAGCCGGAAGCAGCCGTACCCGAAGAATCCACCACGGCGCAGCCGGAAGCCGCAGCCGTCAAGTATTATCCGATCAACGAGGGCGCAGCCAGACGCGCCAACGACGCAAACAGCTTCCGGGACTATACACCGGGCAGCGCAACCGCTGCATACAGGCAGATGGTAGACCAAGCCGCCGAGCTTGCGCAGCAGCAGAAAAGCCGCGTCGATCCCATGCACCATGAGAGAATCGACCAGCTCCTTGACACCTACGCCCGACGCCTTGCGGAGAATATGAACAACAGCTATGCCATTGAAGCCCGCGTACCGTCTATCCTTATCGCTGGCGGCAGCAATTTCCCTGTCCGTAAAAAGGAAAAGCAGAACGCAGCCCGCGACCGCAATATGGAGGACTGGCAGGATGTGCAGGGTATTCTTGATAAAATCCGCAGCACAGGCATGGGCGGTATCAGCGCAGACGATCCGCAGGCTGTCGCCAAGCTGGAAGCAAAGCTGGCGAAGCTGGAAGCAGCACAGGAAACCATGAAAGGCGTAAACGCCTATTACCGCAAGCACGGTACGCTGGAGGGCTGTACGCTCCTAAAGCCGGAACAGATCAAGGAATTGCAGGAGGGCATGGCGCAGAGCTGGCATTTGGAGAAAAACAAGCCTTTCCAGAGTTTTGAGCTGTCCAACAACAACGCGGAGATCCGACGCATCCGGGGACGCATTGAGCAGCTAAAGCAGCATGAAGAAAAGTCTTTTGTGGGCTGGGAGTTTGACGGCGGGCGCGTGGAAGCCAACAAGACCGACAACCGACTGCAAATCTTCTTTGACGAGAAGCCCGACGATGCAGCCCGCGCCGAGCTGAAAGCAAACGGCTTTAAGTGGGCACCCAGCGCGGGCGCATGGCAGCGGCAGCTTAACAACAATGCCTACTACGCCGCAGGGTATGTTTCCTGTATTCAGCCCGTCACCGGGGAAAAGCCCATTGACTTGCAGCGAAAAGCCCAGCACCAGCAGGCAGCACCTACCCCCGATAACCTTTTGACCGGGGAGCAGATCACAACGCCCCGTGGCAGCTTCCGCTTGACTTCTATGAGTGTGGAGCAGATGCGGGAAGCCGGGTACGGTATTCACCATACTTCCGAGGACGGCAAGTATCATATCATGGGCAACGGCACACAGGCGTTTGCCATCGCTGTGGAGCAGCCGGAAAACTATCTCAAAGCCGCTGAAATGTCCACCGAGCAGAATTACAATATGATCGACCAGCAGATCAACAACACCCCGTCCGTTGACGAGCTGGAAGAAAGGGCAAAGCGCGGTGAGCTTGTTTCTCTGTCTGCCCTTGCCGCAGCAGTCAAAGCTGAGGACGGCAGGACACCCCAGCGCGGCGGGAACGGCAAAAAGCCCTCTATCCGCGCCCAGCTCAAAGCTGACCAGCAGCAGGCAGCAAAGACGCAGAAACAGGACAAGGAGAAAAAGCGCAGCATCAAAAAGGATTTAGAAATGGAGTGAGCCAATGAAAAAGTTTGAAAATGTGGATGTGATAGATACGCTGCAACAGATTATGCGGCACAACACGGCGTACTATCGGAATGATTTTGATATTGACAAAAGGATTTTGACACGGGCGGCGCAAAGCAGCAGCCCGGAGGACAAAGCCTTTCTCTGGATGTCCCGTCCTGCCGGGACACATTGCTTGCGGGAACGGGATGTATTTCTCAAAGATACGCGGGAGTACAACACTTTCCGCTTCTATGCCGAGCAGACCAACGACAAAGTGCTTGCCTATGCCGTTACGATAACGGGCATAAAGGACGGCAAAATTATGGGCAATGTCTATGAACTGGACTACCGGGAACAGGCGCAAAAGGTATTTCGGGAAGCCCTGCCTGCTGATACCCACGCTCTGATCTATGAGAACGGCACACGACACCAGCCCGCCAATTACCAATTCGACGCCCAGCCGGACAAGGATTTCGGGAAGTTTGAACGGTTTGAAGCCGTGCCCAATGACCCGGACGCGCTGCAAGACTTACTGCGTAGCGAAAGACAGGCGCGGGAGCAGCTTGCACCGGGGGATGTCCGCAGCCATGTTGCGGAGCTGTCCGACAGAAAGGTTGTGGACGAAGCCCAGCGGATCGCGGACGCCTTTCAAAAGCTGTCCGCGCCCAACAGCCCCAACAAGACGCATTTCATGGTGGAGGTATCGCAGGCATTTTTGTTCCTGGCATCCAGCAAGGAGCAGGAACGCTTGCAAGCTATGCTGCCCTATAAATCCCTGTATCTATCCGGCATGAAAGACAAGCGCGGAATCTATGCGCTGATAAGCAAGGACGAAAACCGCAGTCTGCCCCTGCGCCAGCCGCGCCGATCCGTGCGCAGCCAGCTCAAAGACGGGCAGGAAAAAGCCGCTGCACCGAAAAAGGCAGCGACAAAGAAGAAAAACAACGATTTGGAGGTATGAGCATGAGCCGTATTGTATTTACCGTAGAGGAAGAAAATCTGATTTGTATGTACCACAACACCGACAGGCACAGGACACTTGCAGGGATCTCCGACGCCCTGCAGGACATGGACGAGGATATGCGCCAGCTTGCCGAGCAGACGATCCATAAGCTGCACAACATGACCGATGCAGCATTTGAGGGAGCGAAGTTTAATATGACGCTCTCCGACGCAGAGTAACAGCAACGCGGGACGCGGTGGCCATCTTCCGGCTGCTGCGTCCCGCGCTTTTTCTTTGCATAGGAACTAATAGAACATATTAGATGAACTATTTGTAAACATTTGGCTGTATATATTGAATTGTCAGAACATATATGGTAT
>JAFQFP010000033.1 GCA_017398625.1 Oscillospiraceae bacterium | reverse complement strand
TTTGAATAATTTGCTCTAGCAATATTACTCAAGAATTTTCGTTGGCTGTTAATTCGATTTCTCGAAACTTAAACAATCCATTATAAATTGTCCAAGGTGTTCTTGTTCGTCTTTGCGTTATTCAATTTACAAGGTACAGAACCGCTCCCCCGCTCGCGGGTTAGCTGTTTTATACTATCACAAAGCACCGAATGTTGTCAAGAACTTTTTTTGTTTTTTTCAACATTTTTTTGCGCTTACATGAAACGAGCGCTCAATGGCTGAGCGCTCGCACATCTTATCAAAACAGCGCACATTTGTCAAGGGCTTTTTATGACTTTTTTCGTTTTTTCGCGCTAACAGTATTGCGAAAAATAAGCGGCAGGATCCCCCAAAAAAGCAGCGCCCCGCCACCCAGCCAATCCGGCGGTATCTCCCCGGCAAATACCATCAGCGATGCCGCACTGACCGCGCACACAGCAACACCTGCTCTCCCTTTTCCCGGCTGAACGGTATGCGCCAGATGACCGGCGCAGCCCAGCAGCATACTTAGCAAACAGAACTGCCCGAGAGTCAGCGCAACCGAGACAAGCGCTTCAAACCGCTCCGCCACACCAAGCAGACTTAGACTTTTGCTGAATGTGTAAAACGGAAACGGGTCTTTTACCGCCATCCGGGAAGATAGCGTTCCCACGGTCAAAACAGACAGCACCAACCCCAACACCAGCGCTGCCAGCAAGGTCTTCGTATAGCAGGTCGCACCCTCTCTGGGCAAAAATGTGATGACCGCCGGAAACAGAAACACAAGAAACAGCGGACTTCCCTGTTCCTCAAGCCTCGGAGCAAGGTATTGCAATTTCACACTTTGTATTCCGGCGGTCAGCACGATGGCAAAGAGCAGCAGGATCATCCAAAACACTACACCGCCTACACCGGAAGCACGCCATGCACCGTGCCAGACTGAAAACATTGCGATCAGCAAAAGCGCCAAAGGCACTACCGGAAAAGCTGTGCCTGTAGGCCATGTCTGTGCCGTCCAGCGGGCAGACACTGCGGTAACTGCCGTCACAAACAGAAACTGCACTACGCAGTACCATTTTCTTTTGCATATCTCCCCCTCATGCAGAACCAGATTACACCAAGTCAGAAGCAAGCAAAACGCTCCACCCAGCAATATCATAAGCCAGTTCATCCCTGCCGTATATTGCGAAGCCAGCGCAAACATCCCGCAGATCATCCAAGCGCACAGTGAATAGGCTCCTACCCGTTTACTGAACAAGCCGCATCCTCCCCTCCTGCACCACCAGTGCCGGAACACTTCCGGCTCCAGCGGCAATATCCTGCAGTGTGAGCTCCGGCTTGTGGGCGGTCAAAAAGTCTGCTACAGCCTCTATATCCGCGTCGCCGAACTCCAGACACACTGAGCAAGCCGGACGCAAAAATGTGGAAAACTCACTGATCTTACCTGCCAGCATCGGATCTACCAGAATAAAATCCGCAGTCTCCAGAAAGATATCTCCGCTTGCTTTTTCCTTTAGATCTGCAAAAGCCGACGCAGCATCCATCCCTACACCGATATCCCCCGTATCCGTCTCCACAAACATACTTCCCCGATCTGTAGACACACGAATGACCTCCACCGGCTTCAGCTTTGCAACATCCGTTCCTTGAAAGGGGGCAAACCCAAGCATAGAAAGAACTGCTATTGCCAGCACATACCATAACCAATGCTTCATTTTTGATTCCTCCTGTCCAACGGGCGAAGCTGAGGATCTCTCTGGGTATCCTGCCGCAAAGGCTTGCGCAACAGCGATGCTCCCTGTATCCGGGAAAAAGGAGACAAATAAGGAACATCCAAGCAGGTCAGCCCAGACAAATGCACCAGCAGCATCAAAAGTCCTGCCGTTACGCCAAACAGCCCCGCCACAGCCCCCAAGCCAGCCAGCACAAATCGCCAGATTCGGATCGCTTCCGCAAAATCCCGGTTTGGCTGAACAAATCCGCAGACCCCGGCAATACTGACCGCGATCAGCGCAGCCGGGGAAACGATCTTCGCCTCCACAGCAGCAGTACCGACCACGATGCCGCCGATGATCGACACGGATTGTCCAATTGCCTGCGGAAGATGGACACCGGATTCCTGCAAAAGCTCAAAGGCGATCAACAGCCCCAACACCTCCACAACTGTGGAAAAAGGAACGGACTGTTTGCTTTCGATCATGGCGCGAAGCAGCTCTAAGGGGATCATCTCCTGATGAAAGGTCGCCATGGCAATATACACACCCGGTAGCAGAAGGCTGATCAGCATAGCTCCGTAGCGCAGGATGCGGATGGCAGATGCAGAAACATAGTCCTTTCCCCGATCCTCCGGACTTTTCATAAGATCGCCCAGATCAGTAGGCGCCAGATAGCCCAAGGGCAGCCCATCCACCAAAAGCCCCACTCTTCCATCCAGTATTCCCTGACAGAAACGGTCTGTTCGCTCGGTATACTGCATCAGCGGAAATGCCGTAGGGCGTGAGCCTGTGACATATTCCTCCACAGAGGATGGAGAAAGCATCCCGTCGATGTCGATGCTCTGCAATCGGTGCTTCATTTTCGCAACAAGATGGGGATTGGTGATCCCCTCCAGCCAGATCACGGAAACATTGGTGAGGCTCCGTCTGCCTACCTGCATCTCAAAGACCCGAAGCTCCGGGCTTCGCAGGTGCCGCCGGATAAGGCTAGTATTGGAACGAACCGTCTCTACGAAGGCATCCTTCGGTCCTTTTACGGTGTTCTCTACCTCCGGCGCAGACAAGCTCCTTTTCTCCGGGGTCTTTACCTCATAAGCGACCGCACCGGCTCCGGGAAACAAAACAACGCAAAAACCGTTCACAAGCTTCAGCGCAACCGCATCCAGATCAGCACACCGATCCGCTACCGCATTGTAGACAGTTCCGTCCAGCGCCCTGTCATATAGCTTTTGTACGGTATCACCCTGCAGGCTTTGGGCAATGGGCTTTAGTACATAATCCGAAATGTCACCGCCGGACACCAGCCCATCGATGGCGTATGCGTACAGGATGAAGCCGCAGCAGCTTAGCTTTCGTACAAAAAAATCCCCTGCACCCTCAAAAATAGCGCAAATATTTTCGTCCGATATCTCGCCGGGGTAATTTTCCTTCTTTTCCATCCGATCACCTCACGGGCTAGTTTGCCCGAACTGCAAATGATTATTTGTAATGGAATTGCATTTTGCCGGAAGGAATGCTATAATTCTATATTATTGTATTCGCGGAGGAAGCTATGTCCGATGTAATCGCCGCCGTATCCACCGGCAATCAAATATCCGCTATCGGGATCCTGCGTCTAACCGGCGAGGGCTGCGCCCATGTGGCAGGAAATGTGTTTCGTGCCAAAAACGGAGCCCCCCTGTGGGAAGCCCCCAACCGCAAGCTGATCATAGGCACACTTCAGGATAAACAGGGCCGTACTATAGATCAGTGCCTTGCGGTATACACCCGTGGCCCCTACAGCTATACAGGAGAAGACACTGTGGAATTTCACTGCCACGGCTCTCCCGCCGTGCTTGCAGCGGGGCTGGAGGCTCTGTATATCAGCGGCGCAAGACCTGCCAAACGGGGAGAATTTACAAAACGGGCGTTTCTCAACGGGCAGCTGGATCTGACGCAGGCAGAAGCGGTCATCGATCTCATTGAAGCGGACACAGCCGACGCCGCCGCCAACGCAGCCGGACAGGTAGGCGGTGTTTTGCAGAAAAAGCTCGCCCCGGTCTATGACGATCTGACCAATATCTGCAGCCACTTCCATGCGGTGCTGGATTATCCGGATGAAGACATTGAGGATTTCGGGCTTGACCGCTATGAATCCGCATTGCGCGAGGATGGGAAAAGCCTATACGCTCTGATGCAGACCTACGCTCAGGGCAAGATCCTGCGGCAAGGCGTAGCGGCTGCCATCGTGGGCAAGCCCAATGTGGGAAAATCCAGCCTGCTCAACGCCCTCGCAGGCTTCGAGCGGGTCATCGTCACCGATATCCCCGGTACAACAAGAGATACCGTTGAAGAAGCTGTGATGCTGGGCAGCACACGGCTGCGCCTCATCGATACCGCCGGTATCCGGGAAACCGATGATACGGTGGAAGCCATGGGCGTTGCCCGTTCCCGTGAGGCTGCCGAGAATGCGGATCTGGTGATTTTTGTCTGTGACGGCTCTCAGCCGCTGACACAGCAGGACGATACCGTTATAGCTGCCTGTAAAAACGCTAAACACGCCATCGCTCTCATCAACAAATCCGACCTTGGGCGCTCTGTTGCGGCATCCGAGCTGCCATTTGAATGGGTCATACCCATTTGTGCCAAAAACGGCGAGGGTCTACGGGAGCTTGCAGATGTAGTTGACAGGATGTTTGCCGGGTCTGCCCCCTGTGACGGCACCATTCTGACCAACGCCCGCCAGTTCGACGCCGTACGCCGCAGCCACGAAGCCATTCTCCGTGCTTTGCAGGGCTTGGAGCTGGGTCTTACCCCCGACGCGGTGCTGACAGATGTGGAACAGGCCATGGAAGCCATGGGCGAGGTAACGGGTGCCACCGTCCGGGAGGACATCACAGCCCGTATCTTTGAAAGATTCTGTGTAGGAAAGTGAACGATATGATCTATTTGGATAATTCCGCTACCACCAAGCCCTGTCCGGAAGCCGTGGAAGCAATACAGAAGGCCCTAACCCAATGCTGGGGAAACCCCAGCGCCCTGTACGGATTCGGGATCGAAGCAGCCCATGCCTTGCGCACCGCCAGAAGCCGGGTCGCCGCAGCCATGGGCGCAGAGCCGGAGCGTGTGTTTTTCACCTCCGGCGGTACGGAGGCGGACAACTGGGCGATCTTAGGCACGGCGAAACGAATGGGCAAACGGGGAAAGCACATCATCACCACCGCCGTAGAGCACCACGCCGTTCTCAACTGCATGAAGGAGCTGGAAGCGCAGGGCTTTGCGGTGACATATCTGCAGCCGGACGGGCTTGGAAGCATCTCTGTGGACACGCTGAAAGCAGCCCTGCGCAAAGATACCATCCTTGTCTCCATTATGATGGTGAACAACGAAAGCGGCGCTGTGATGCCCATTTCCCAAATGGCAAAGCTGACAAAGCGGCTGTGCCCCGATGCCATCTTCCACACCGACGCGGTGCAGGGCTTTCTGAAAGTCCCTTTCTCCGCAAAAACACTGGGTGCTGATCTGATCAGTATTTCTTCCCACAAGGTACACGGTCCCAAAGGCGCCGGTGCGCTGTATATCAGCCCGAAGCTGCGTTCCTTCCCACCCCTGCTGTTTGGCGGCGGACAAGAAAGCGGATTCCGCAGCGGCACGGAGGGCACGCCTGCCATTTTTGGCTTTGCCGCGGCCTGCGCTGCCCTGTTCCCCACTCTGCGTACGGATATTTCCCGGGAAAAGGCGCTGCTGGAGCAATGTATCGGCAAGCTCAGCGGTATGGACGGAGTTCGGATCAACGGCGCTCACGAAGCCCCCCACATTTTGTCTCTTTCCATCCCCGGTGTACCCACCCAAAATTCCATTAACATTCTGCAGGACGCCGGAATCTGCGTAAGCGCCGGCTCTGCCTGCGCAAAGGGACACCGCAGCCATGTAATGACCGCCATGGGCTTGGCGCCGGAGCTGATCGACAGCTCCTTCCGTGTCTCCATCAGCCGAGAGACCACGCAGGAAGAAATGGACGCTTTCATCGAGGGCATCCAAAAAATTCTGGCTTGGAAAAAACGGTAAAAAAAGAACCCTTGTTTTCCGAAAAACAAAGGTTCCTTGATAAGCTGAAAAACAGGTCTGCTTTCGCAGACCTGTTTTTATCATTTAATATGCAACGCCCCAGTAGATCATCTTGTCCGCCTTCTTGCCGCAGCAAGCACAGGTCTCGCCCAGCTTTTCCTGCGCGAAGGGGATGCAGCGGGAGGACATACCGCCAACTTCCTTCATCTTCAGCTCGCAATCCAGCTCGCCGCACCACATGGTCTTGATGAAGCCACCGTTCTTCTCTTGGATTGCCTTGGCTTCCTCCAGAGAATGCGCCTCGTAGATATGATCCTCCAGATTCTTCTTTGCCTTGGCATACATACCGGCATGAACCAGCGCAAGCTGCTCCGCAACGGCGGCTTCCAGCTCCTCCAGCTTCACAACGGTCTTTTCACCGTCGTTGCGGCGAACCAGCACACACTGGCCGTTTTCCAGATCACGGGGGCCGCATTCCACACGCAGGGGCACGCCCTTCATTTCGTACTCGGCACACTTCCAGCCCATGGAATTGTCAGAATCGTCCAGCTTGACCCGCAGACCGGCATCCACAAGGCGCTGCTTCAAACCGTTGGCAGCTTCCAGAACGCCGGGCTTATGCTGAGCGATGGGCAAAACGACGACCTGCACAGGCGCGATCTTGGGAGGCAGCACCAGACCGTTGTTGTCGCCATGGGTCATGATGATGCCGCCAATCAGACGGGTGGACACACCCCATGAAGTCTCATGGGGATTTACCTTCTGGTTGGTCTTGTCGGTAAATTCAATACCAAATGCCTTGGCAAAGCCGTCACCGAAATAGTGGGAGGTGCCTGCCTGTAGCGCCTTGCGGTCGTGCATCATGCACTCAATGGTGTAGGTAGCCTCGGCACCGTTGAACTTTTCCTTCTCCGTCTTCTGCCCCCGGGTAACCGGCATAGCCAGCACATTCTCACAGAAATCGGCATAGACACCCAGCATAGTCTCGGTGAATTCCTTGGCTTCCTCAGCAGTTGCATGGATGGTATGACCCTCCTGCCACAAAAATTCCCGGTGGCGCAGGAAGGGACGGCTGGTCTTTTCCCAGCGCAGCACGCTGCACCACTGGTTATACTTCATAGGCAGATCCCGGTGGGACTGCAGCACATTGGCAAAATGCTCGCAGAACAGCGTCTCAGAGGTAGGCCGGATGGCATAGCGCTCCTCCAGATTATCGTTGCCTCCCATTGTCACCCATGCACACTCCGGCGCAAAGCCTTCCACATGATCCTTTTCTTTCTGCAGCAGGCTTTCGGGGATCAGCAGGGGCATATACACATTTTCAACGCCCTGCTTCTTAAATTCCGCATCCATGATATGCTGGATATTCTCCCAAATGGCATACCCATAGGGACGGTAGATAAAAACGCCCTTAATGGAGGAATAGTCGATGAGCTGTGCCTTCTTGCACACATCGGTAAACCATTGGGCAAAATCCACTTCCATATCCGTGATCTGCTCGACCTTTTTTTCCTTTGCCATGATATGTCACCTCTCGGATTTATCCTTTTATTCGTTCTTATATTTTAACACACCTGTCAAGTACCTGCATAGGATGGGAGGAAATAAATTTGCGGAGGTGCTTATGACCGAGATCACCCTGAATTTAGAGCCCTCTGTTGCTCTTTTCTATATCCGGATCGCTCAATCCGCAGGAATACCGCTGGAGCAGGTGCTGACGGATGCCCTGTTTAAGCTGGCAGGCGAGCTAAGTCTGGAAGCGCTGAAATCTGCGGAATAATTTTCGGAAAATCATTGTATTTCCGCCGAAAATTTGCTATACTGTCGGGAGAACAAAAGAAAACGGAGGCTTTTCTATGAAATCCATCCGAGAGATCTATAAAATCGGTAAAGGCCCCTCCTCCTCCCACACCATGGGACCGGAACGGGCTGCTTTGCTGTTCCGCAACGAACACACCGATGCGGACGCCTTCAAGGTCATCCTCTACGGCTCTCTGAGCAAGACCGGCGTAGGCCACGGCACCGACCGGGTGCTGCGGCAGGTGCTGGCTCCCCTGCCCACCCAGATCGTTTTCTCCGGGGAATCGCTGCCCAACGAGCATCCCAACACCATGGACTTTTTTGCCTATAAGGATGGTGCGGAGATCGCTTCCCTGCGGGTCGCTTCCATCGGCGGCGGTGATATCCGCATTCCCGGACGCAGCGATGTGGAGGGAGCGGAGGTCTATCCCGAAAATTCCTTTGCGGAGATCGCGGATTTCTGCAAATGGCGCTATATCGACAAGCTCAGCGACTATGTGGAGCTGAATGAAGGCGAGGAGATCTGGGACTTCCTCATGAATATCTGGCTGACCATGAAGCAGGCCATTGCCGACGGGCTTGCAGCAACCGGCGTGCTGCCCGGCGGTCTGAATGTCCAGCGGAAGGCGAAATATCTTTATGAACAGGTTCCCGAAGACGACGCTCCTGCGCTGAAGGAATTCCAATATATCGCCGCCTATGCCTATGCGGTGGCGGAGCAAAACGCAGACAACGGCACCATCGTCACCGCACCCACCTGCGGTGCCTGCGGTGTGCTGCCTGCTGTGCTAAAATACGCACAGGACACCAAGGGCTATACAGACCAGCAGATCCTGCGGGGTCTTGCCGCCGCCGGTATCATCGGAAGTCTGACCAAACGCAACGCCTCCATCTCCGGTGCGGAATGCGGCTGCCAAGCAGAGATCGGTACTGCCTGTTCCATGGCTGCCGCCGCCTTGGCAGAGCTGTATGAGCAGAATTTGGATCAGGTGGAGTATGCCGCAGAGGTGGCGATGGAGCATCATCTGGGTCTGACCTGCGACCCCATCTGCGGTCTGGTGCAGATCCCCTGCATCGAGCGCAACGCCGTAGCGGCCTGCCGTGCCATGAACGCCTGCAACCTCAGCTATTTCCTCACAGGCTCCCGAAACATCAGCTATGATATGGTCTGCCGTGCCATGCACGAAACCGGCATCAACTTGAACCACCGCTTCCGGGAAACCAGCGAAGGCGGTCTGGCAAAGATCTACGCAAGAAGAAAATAAGGAGATTTACACATGAAATTAGGTATCGTAGGACTGCCCAATGTGGGCAAATCCACTCTGTTTAACGCTATCACCAATGCCGGTGTGCCTGCTGACAACTATGCCTTCTGCACCATCGACCCCAATGTTGGCGTGGTCAGCGTGCCCGATGAGCGGCTGAACTGGCTTTCCGATTTTTACCAGCCTAAAAAGACCACCCCTGCCGTTATTGAGTTTGTGGATATCGCGGGTCTTGTGAAGGGCGCTTCCAAGGGCGAGGGTCTGGGCAACAAGTTTCTGAGCAATATCCGCACCACCGATGCCATCGTTCATGTAGTGCGCTGCTTTGAGGATTCCAATGTGACTCATGTGGAGGGCAGCACCGATCCTCTGCGGGATATCGACATCATCAATCTGGAGCTGGTGATGGCGGACATCGAAATGGTGGAGCGCCGTATCGACAAGTGCCAGAAGGCTGCCAAGGGCGGTGACAAGCGCTTTGTAAAGGAAGCGGAGCTGTTCACCGAGCTGCTGGCGCATCTCAACGAGGGCAAGCTTGCCCGTACCTTCACCGATGACGAGGCGGATATGGCGATCATCTCTACCTCCGATCTGCTGACGCTGAAAAAGACCATCTATGTGGCAAACCTTGCGGAGTCCGAGATCAACGAGCCGGAAAACAACCGTCATTACATGGCGGTAAAGGCACTTGCCGATAGCGAGGGCAGCCAACTGCTTCCCATCTGCGCCAAGCTGGAGGCAGATATCGCGGAGCTGGACGATCCCGAAGAAAAGGCAATGTTCATGGAAGAGCTGGGTGTCAGCGAATCCGGTCTGGACAGGCTGATCCGCAGCTCCTATGCCCTGCTGGGTCTGATCTCCTTCCTCACCGCCGGCACCGATGAGTGCCGGGCATGGACCATCAAAAACGGCACTAAAGCACCTCAGGCAGCCGGTAAGATCCATACCGACTTTGAGCGGGGCTTCATCCGTGCCGAGGTCATCGCCTTTGCAGACATGAAGGATTGCGGCACCATGGCAGCCGCTAAGGCTAAGGGTCTGGTTCGCAGCGAAGGCAAGGAATATGTGATGAAGGACGGCGACATCGTCAACTTCCTCTTTAATGTATAAAGCATCGATCCCTCCGGATTTTTCCCGGAGGGATCGATGTTTTATTTCTTGTCCTTGATCTGAGCCTGCAGGTGCATGGAAAGCACCGCCAGAGAGGTTGCCATATTTTCGTTCTGCACCAGAATGTTCTGGGGTACATCCAGATGGGTCGGCGCAAAATTCCAGATCGCTTTAATGCCGCAGGCGATCAGCCGGTCACATACCTGCTGGGCAAACGCAGTGGGCACGGTGATGATACCCATGAGCACCTTGTTGGTTTTGCAAAAGCCCTCCAACCTGTCGATATGCAGAATCGGTTTTCCTTCCCCGGCAGAGCCGGAGGCCGGCTGTGTATCAAAGGCAGCTAGAATGTTCAAACCGTAGGCATCGAAGCCGCTGTAATTCAGCAGCGCCTGCCCCAGCTTGCCCGCGCCGATCAGCACGGCATCGGTGGTATTGTCGTAGCCCAAAAACTGCTCGATATCGTCGATCAAGCTCTCCCGCAAATAGCCGATCTTAGGTCTGCCGCCGGAGGATACCATCGCCAGATCCTTCCGCACCTGAACCTCACCCATCCCCAACGCATTTGCCAGCGCGGTGGCGGATATATACAGCGAGCTGCCCTCCGGCATGGATTTCAGATATGCCAGATACCCCGGAAGGCGCTTCAGCACGGATTTTGAGATCTCTTTATGCTCCATTTTCCCATTGTTCCTTTCCGAATAAAAGTATATCGATATAATTCTTTATCGATTATACCACCATTTTTGTTTTTTGCAAGAAAAATTACGCGCAGCTTGTCTGCCGTAGCAGCTCCTTACGCAGCCGCAGCATGATCCGCTTTTCCAGCCGGGAGATGTAGGATTGGGAAATGCCCATTTTCTGGGCTACCTCCTTCTGGGTCAGCTCCTTGCAGCCTGCCAGCCCAAATCGCATATTTACGATCTGCCGCTCCCGGTCCGGCAGCGCCTTTACCGCCTGCCGCAAAATACACAGATCCACATCCTCCTCCATGGGACGCAGGATCATATCCTCCTCCGTGCCGAGAATATCCGCCAGTAGCAGCTCGTTGCCGTCATAATCCATGTTGATGGGCTCATCCAGAGATACCTCTGCTTTTTGACCGGCGATCTTGCGGATATGCATTAGGATCTCATTTTCAATGCACCGGGAAGCATAGGTCGCCAGCTTGATATTCTTGTCCCGGCGGTAAGTACCCACCGCCTTGATCAGCCCGATGGTGCCGATGGAGATCAGATCCTCCAGATTGACACCGGTGTTCTCAAACCGGCGGGCAATAAACACCACCAAACGCAAATTCCGCTCGATGAGCCGCTGCTTGGCAGATTCATCCCCTGCCTCCATTGCCATCAGCGCCTGCTGCTCCTCCTCCCCCTTCAGCGGAGCAGGAAGCACATCGCTGCCTCCGATGTAAAAAATCCCCTGTCTCCAATACTGCTCCAGCCAGCTTAAGATCCGATCCCAAAGTTTTTTCATACGATCCCTCCGATCAACGCCTGAAAACCTCTATCCTCCAGCCCCTCCGGGGCAAATGCCACAACCGTACCGCAGCGCCGCCTGCCTACTCTGGCATCTTCGATCTTCATTCCCAGCAGCATTCCGGTTGCCTTTCCCACCGCACGATAGGGGATCAAGCGCAGCCCCGGAACTGCCGCCGATACCACCGTCTGCAGGGGCTGGGAAAGCTGCGCCGGTGTCAAGCCCGTCAGCTTGTTTGCCGCTTCCGCTCCCACCACCAGCACCTGCTCCCCGGTCACAGGATCTTTCAGCATATTCCCCGAATCCACCAAGGCATTGAGGCTGACCGTGTTTCCTCCTCTGCTCAGCTCTACCCCGATATACCGCTTTCCGGCGCACCCTTGAAACGCCAGCAAACACAGGGCAAATATCCCTGCCGCCGCCAAAAGCCATTTCACCATACCGCCGCCCAGCCCCATGGCAAAACCGCCCAGCGCCATAGACAGCAGAAGATACAGCACTCCCCGCCGCAGTGTATCCCGGCTGCAGCCGTAGGCGATCAAGCTCACCGCCAGAAGCTGCACCGCTCTGCCCGGCAGGCTGCCCAGCGCCGCCGCTCCGGGGAGCAGGCAGGCTGCCGTATACACCGCCCCCACCGATGCCGCAAGCACTGTTCTGCCCGGCTCCGGCCGCATCCCCGCCAGACAGCTTGCCCCCACCAAGAGCAACAGCTCCACGCCAAAATACAGCATCATCACAAGCCCCAGATAGTTCTCCATAGCTCCCTCCTTTGTCCCATCGGTCATGCCGTCAGTATAAATGCCGGGGGTAAAAAAGTTCGTCGCAAGCCAGCAAGAGTTTCTCCCCAAGAATCTGCCTGCCGTGGGGCGATTCTCGCCCATACTGCCGGGGGCAAAAAAATGCGGCAGTTGATTCGCTCAACTGCCGCTTGATTTTGTCGGTCAATTCTCCTGCCGCTCCACAGAGCGGATATTTTTCTCTGCTTGAAACCGCGCCACCATGATCTCGTGACCGCAGCCTAAGCATTTCAGCCGGAAATCCGCGCCGGTACGCAGCACCCGCCACCGTTTCTCCCCACAGGGATGGGGCTTCTTCATGACCAGTATATCATTCAGCCGAATATCCATGCTTATTTCTTAATGCCCTCCCAGTATTGCTTCGCAGCCTGCTCCAGCTTGTTGGCGCCATATTCATAGTAGCGTGTGCCAGCCAATTCATCGGGCAGGTATTGCTGATGCACCCAATGATTCGGATAATCATGGGGATACAGATAGCCCTGCTCCCGCTCCATAGTATAGGAATCAGCATGGACATTCTGCAAATGCCGGGGGAAATCCCCGGATCTGCCCTTGCGGACATCCGCTAAAGCCGCATCCAGCGCGATATGCCCGGAATTGGATTTGGGTGAGGTTGCCATCAGCACAGCCGCGTCACCCAGCGGGATCCTTGCCTCCGGCATGCCCAGCTTCAGTGCCATGTCCACACAGGCATTGACAATAGGAATGATCATGGGATAAGCAAGTCCCACATCCTCAGCGGCGATCACCATCAACCGGCGGCAAGCCGATTGCATCTGTCCCGCTTCCAGAAGCCGCGCCAGATAATGCACTGCTGCATCCGGGTCGGAGCCACGGATGGATTTTTGCAGCGCAGACAGCAGATCGTAGTAATTATCTCCATCCCTATCCGCACGCAGAGCGCTTTTCTGAGTCACGGCTTTTGCATCGGCAAGAGTCAAGGTGATGGAATCCCCCTGCACCTGCCCGGCGGAAAACAGCACCTCCACCGCGTTCAGCGCCTTGCGGATATCGCCGCCGCAGGCTCCTGCGATGTATTCCAGCGCCCCTTCCTCTGTCTGGGCGGTCAGCCCGGTCCTCTGCTCAAGGTAGTCCACCGCGCGGCACACCGCCTGCAGCGCCGCCTGCGCTGAGATCTGCTTGAACTCAAACACCGTGGAACGGCTCAAAATGGCGTTGAACACATAAAAATAGGGGTTCTCCGTGGTGGATGCGATCAGGGTGATCTTACCGTTTTCAATATGCTCCAACAGGGATTGCTGCTGCTTTTTGTTAAAGGACTGGATCTCGTCCAGATACAGCAGCACACCGTTGGGTGCCATAAAGGTATCCAACTGGGCAACGATGTTTTTGATATCCGCTGTGGAAGCGGTGGTTGCGTTGAGCTGAAACAATGTACGGTTGGTCTGCTTGGCGATGATATTCGCCACGGTGGTCTTTCCCGTACCGCTGGGGCCATAGAAGATCATGTTGGGGATATTTCCGGACTCGATCAGACGGCGCAGCACTGCTCCCTTGCCCAGAATATGCTCCTGTCCAAACACCTCGTCCAGCGTCTGAGGACGCAAAAGGTCTGCAAGCGGCTGATACATGGGCAAGCTCCTTTCCTCTTTTTCGCCAGTATAGCATAGATCGGCGAAAAATGCATCAACTTTTTTCACATTCCCGAAATTTTGTTTGAAAAATATCCCCTCTCCGTTTGGAAAGGGGATAGATTTTTAGAATGTCACAACTTCTTCCTTGGCGCTCTGGGCATTCTCCACGGAAAGCGCCGTCAGCACAGGTCCAAGCTCTCCTTTATAGAGGCTGTGGTTTTCCGCGGAGATCTTCGCGGTGACCATGACCCAGCTTCTGGGCTTCAGCTTTCTGGAATCGGCATACCGGCAGGGAACACCGCAGAACTCGATATCATCCACACAGCAGGTCATGACAAACCTGCCCGGAGCGAACATGCTGTTCTTCTCCCGGCGCAGCATCGCCACCTGTGCTTTGAACCGGATGGTCTTATCCTGATATTTCTGAGGCTGTTCGTTCACATCCCGGAACCACAGGCCGTAATCCTCGTCCTTGACCTCAATGACAGGAGCGTTGATATCAAAGGGCAGCGGATCCTCAATATCATCAAAGGCGGTGGTGCCGTCGGTATAGTCATAAAGGATGTCCACCCGGCGGTTAGCGGCACGGGCAAGCTTGTGATACACCATGGTATCAGTACCGGGAGCAAGCCGATTAAACACCACCATCTGGGCGCCTGCCAGCTTGTCCATCACCAGATTGCGCATATTGGCATTGTAAGCCAGAATGGTAGTGGAATCGGCAAACATGACCTCCTGCGCCACCACCCATTCCTGAGGAAAGCGCATATACAGGTCGCCCACAAGCTGCATTCCGTGAAGCTCTGCTACCACACGCTCCGGGCGGTGCTTTTTCATCAGAGTCTGAAGCTGGGCAGTGGTAACGGTCTGCTGATCCAGCACCTCTAAATATACATTCTTATGGGGATATGTGGAGAAATCATACTCCTCCTCCCCTTCCTCAAAGACCAGCAGAAGCGTGCGCTCGCCGGCATTGAAGCGGGGATCCTCCAAGGTCTCTTGGATAAATTTGGTCTTACCGGAATCCAGAAAGCCGGTAAAGGCATAAACAGGGATCTGCTGCATGGCAAACTCCTTATACCCCGAACAGGGCGGCTACGCCTGCTTCGTCCAGCTTGCTGCCAATGACACACAGCTTGCCTGTGACAGCAGCGCTGCCCATCCGCACATCCGCTTCCCCGGGGACAAAATCGAAATGGATCCAGCCGCCGTCAGCGCAGGGCACGATACCCTTTGCCCGCAGCACTATGCCGTACTGCTGGGAATCCAGCGCGGAAAGCGCTTCGTTGATCTGCTCCAATGTATACTTCTTAGCTGTCTCCACGCCCCAAGAAGTAAACACTTCGTCGGCATGGTGATGGTGATGATCATGGCAGCCGCAAGTGCAGTTTTCGCCGTGATCATGGTGATGATGGTGGTGATGGTGCTCATGGTCATGGCAGCAGCACTCCTCGCCGTCCTCGTGGTGATGATGGTGGTGATGCTCGTGCTCGTGGCAGCAGCACTCCTCACCGCCCTCGTGGTGATGGTGGTGGTGATGCTCGTGCTCGTGGCAGCAGCACTCCTCGCCGCCCTCGTGGTGATGGTGGTGGTGATGCTCGTGCTCGTGGCAGCAGCACTCCTCACCGTCCTCGTGGTGATGGTGGTGGTGATGCTCATGAACCATCTGTGCCAGCTCCGCCGCAACACCTGCCTCGCCCTCCATGGCTTCCAGAAGCTGTTCGCCGGTCAGTTCGCCCCAAGGTGTGGTGACGATGGTCGCCTTGGCATTGTGTTCCCGCAGCATATTCACCGCAGCATCCAGCTTTGCTTGGGGCACGGCATCGGTACGGGAGAGGATAATAGTAGAAGCCGTCTCGATTTGGTCGTTATAGAACTCGCCAAAGTTCTTCATATAGACCTTGACCTTACCTGCATCCACCACCGCAACGGTATAGCCAAGTCTCACTTCCTCACCTGTCACCTTGTTGACGGCACCGATCACATCGGACAGCTTGCCCACACCGGAGGGCTCAATGATGACCCGGTCGGGAGCATACTCGCCAATGACCTGCTCCAGCGCCTTGCCGAAGTCACCCACCAGAGAGCAGCAGATGCAACCGGAATTCATTTCCGTGATGTTGATGCCCGCATCCTGCAAAAAACCGCCGTCAATGCCGATCTCACCAAACTCATTTTCAATGAGCACCAGCTTTTGACCGGCGTAGCCCTCTTGGATCATTTTTTTGATCAGAGTAGTCTTACCGGCGCCTAAAAAACCGGAATAAATATCGATTTTTGTCATTTGTACACCTTCTGTTTATGAAATTTCCATCTAATATGATAGCACGAACCTTTCGCTATGGCAAGTCAAAAAATGAGGTTGCCTCGACAGTTTTCCCTTGTGTCCTTTTCACGCAGAGGATATCCTTGAAAAGCGGTGTTATCCCCCTTGCTGCGACAGCTCCGCCAAACCGCCGTCCCGGTCTCCCACGGGACGGCGGTTCTGACCATTACAGCACCGGGATCAGAAGCATTTTGCCGTGCTCCGGCTCACCGCTGAGTCCGTTTGCGCTGCGAATGGCTTCCTCTGTGGAGCCGGTCTCCTTTGCCAGCTCCCAAAGAGTCTGCTCCCCTGCTCTGCGCAAAAGCAGTGTGGGTCTGCCGGGATCAGCCGTGGTCAGCTCTCCCAGCTCCAGCCCGGTAACCATTTCCAAGCCCTTTTCATCCATGGTAAACAGCTCCGCCGCCATATCTCCCCGGCTCTCCAGCCTGCCGCCGCCTGCCGTAGCTTGGCTCATGCCTGCTGCCATGGCAACGCCATCTATACGGACATCCTCCCCGGCATCCATCATCCACCGATCCTCCCAGCGGCTGACGGCGCATTGGATTTTGCCCTCCTCATCGTAAAACAGGGTCTGCAGAAGCCCCTCCATGGTAAGCTCCCTGCCCTCTGCCTGCCTGCGAAGTGCAGGGTGGCAGCCATATAGGGCAGTATCCACCGCCTGCCGTGCAGGGCGATCTAGGGTCTGCTCCACATGGCGCAGCTCCCGACGCATTTCCAGCAGGATCGGTAGGGGGATCTGCTGCTTTTGTACGGTCACCTGCCGCCGGGTGCTGTAGGCATCCGTTACCGCTTCCACAGGCACGGTGTCATAGATCATATACTGCCCCGTTAAGCCGGCTTTCAAACGGATACGGCTTTCCCCCTCCGTATCCAGCTCCATACTGGTCAGCACCGGGATCACCGCACACTGCGAGCCGTTTCCGTGCTCCCGCTCCAGCTCCGCATACTGGGAAAAGGGGATCTCGAAATCCCATGTTTTTACACCGCCGTCCTCTGCCGCATACACCAAACGCAGGATCGCCATGCCCCGGAATACCACCTTATCCGCCATCACCTTTTTATCGATCAGCTCTGGCTGCAGGCAATAGCGCAGCAGCTTCGCCACCGGCGGACAGGAGCCGGGGAGGTTCAATTCTTCATCCATCATAAACGGCTTTTCCCCTGCCTCCGAGGGTATCTGCACCGGGTATGCTTCCCGCCGCAGAAGAACATCCTCCGGCAGCTTAACGCTCTGGGGCACGCCCACCTGCACAGGCTCCATGGCCTGCAGCATCATGCTCAAATTGATCCTTGCCATGATCTTACGGGGAGAAGTGCTTCTGGCATCGATGCCGCGAAGATTGCAGCAGACGGTGATGGTGCCGTCCCGCTGGCTGTCCGGCAGGTCCCAGCGCATCTGAAACGGCACCCATGTCTCCACAGATTGCACAGCGCTGCCATCCTCCGGTGTGTACAGGATCCAGACCATCACGCCTCCGCTTACAGACACGGCATTGCCCTGCCACTGCTTGCTGCGGATCAGCGGCTGCCCCCATGCCCCCAAAACCTTTCCCACATCCGGCATGGATTCGGAAAGCCGCACCTCTTGGGTCTGTTCCTCGCTGCGAACCTCCTGCCGAAGCTGCTTCAAGCAATCCACCGTCATATTTTCAAAGCTGATCTCCATCATAACCACTCCTTATGTCAATATACTGCTTGATCTTATGGGCACCGGGACAAGGATATGCTTATTTTTTCTGCAGAAGGCTGACTCCGAAAGCAAGGATCCCAAAGCCGATACACCCGGTGACAAATCCGCCGCCCATTTTACAGCCAATGAAGATCCCGATGCCCAAGGCAATAACAGCCCACCCGTAAAGCTGGTTTTTTCTGCACATAGAAAACACCCCCACACGATTTTATGTGTGGGGGTGTTTGAAAATGACATATTATTGGCACAGGACTTTCAGCACCTTGGAGATGATGGGGATGCAGACGCTGGAGCCGTAGCCGCCGTCTTCCACCGCAACAATAAAGGCGTAGGGATAGGCTTCGTCCTCCACAAAGCCTGCAAACATGGCATTAGGCTTCCTCCCGCCGCCTACCTCACCGGTACCGGTTTTGGCGCAGACCGTAAGTCCGGGGAAGTTTTCCGCGCCGTACTTGACTTCCACATTGTTGCGCAGATACTCGGTAAGAATTTGGGCTGTGGCTCCGGACATAACGCGGCGGTTATCCGCTGCCTTTGCCCGGTAAGTTCTGTGGCTGCCCACCTGTACGGTGGACACCACATAGGGGGATACGCCCTTGCCGCCGTTGGCAATGGCACCCATAAAGCCCATAAAACTGCAGGGATTGATCTGATCGGTATACTGACCGATACCCGCCCATGCCAGAGACTCTCCGTAGGCATTGGAAACATCGAAATTGCCCTGCGCAGTGGTGATGCCGTCAAAGCTCACACTCTCGGTAACGGCAAATTGCTCCACATACTGCTGCAGCTTGTCCCTGCCCACCAGCTCCACGATCTGGGCAAAGGCGCAGTTGCAGGAATTGGAAAAAGCGGATTTTAGATCCTGCTTTCCGTGAATTTTCTCGCAGGTCACATCTCCGGAGCCGATCTCATACACCCCGTCACAGGTAAAGCGCATATCTTCCATGTCTCTGCGGGTCTCCAGCGCCGCGGCAAGGGTAGCAATTTTGAAGATCGAGCCGGGAATATACACCGATTGGGTAAACCGGTTCAAATATACGCCCTCATAGCTGCCAGAGGTATCGCCGGCGATATCCGGTACATTATCGGGGTCGAAATTGGGGGTAGTCACGGCACAAAGCAGCTCCCCTGTACGGTAATTATACACCGCCACGGTGCCCACCCGTTCTCCCATTGCCTCCAGTGCCGCTTTCTGCGCCTTAGAAGACAATGTCAGCGTCATTCTACCCGGTTCGTTGGCGTAGGAATAGACACCGTTGAAGGCATCGTAGCCCACCATATCCGGTGTATACTCCGAAAGGATGGGGGTATATACATTCCCCTGCCTGTCACCGGTCCAGTGGAGCATTGCCTTGCGAAGAGAGGCATCCGGAGCATAGGTTTTATCACCGGAAAGATCCAGAAGCAACGCTCCGTCCCGATCCAGAATCATGCCTGTGGAAAGCTTGGTGCCGCCGTAAACATGGGGTGATCCGGAGAACAGCACCCATTCCTCGCCCTTTGCAAAATACTCACTCAAAAAGAACACCGTACCGCCAAGCAGGGCAAATACAAGGAGCATGGCGATAAAGGTCCGTCCTGCGATCCTATTCATCCTCATCCCTCCCCTGCTTTGCCAGCCGCACAGCAAAGCTGGCATTCTGTCGGGTATCTGCCGCCTTCACAAAGGCAAGCAAGCCCCAAGCACCGATCATACTGGTGCCGCCGTTGGAAAGGAACGGGAAGGTCACGCCGGTCAAAGGCACCACATCCACCGTGCCCAGCATATTCAAGATCACCTGCACCACCAGAATGGATGCAGCGGTACAGCTGCCGATGGTATAGAAGCTGCTGCGGGCAACCGCCGCGGAACGCACCGCAAACACCGCCAACGCCACAATGCAGACCACCGGAAGCAGGGCAACGATCATGCCCCATTCCTCACAGACCGTGGCAAAAACCACATCGGAATCGGCGGCAAACATATTTTTCATCCAGCCGTTGCCTGCACCAAGTCCCAGCATACCGCCTGCGGCAATACACATCATAGACTTGGTTTGCTGGTAGCCGGTGCTGAGAGGATACTCCCACACATGCCGCCACGCGGAAAAACGCCGCATGGCATGGGGCGCTATCTTCAATGCAATAACCCCTGCGAAGCCCAGCGCCGTGCAGGCAAGACCGATGGTGCCGATGCTGCCGGAGCGGAGAAACGCAATGATCAGAAACGCACAGAAGAAGATCAGCGCAGTACCGAAATCGTTCATCAGCGCCAGACATCCGCAGATCAAAACGGAATAGGCAATAAAGAGGATGATATTTCGCTTTTTCAGCAGCCGATCCATGGTGGACGCACCGGCAAACACAAAGCAGACCTTGCTCAGCTCAGAGGGCTGCAGGGACAAAGAGCCGATGATCAGCCAATTTTTCGCGCCGTAATACTCCTTACCGAACAGCAAAGTGATCACCAGAAAGCCCACACCTGCCACCGCCGCCAGATAACGAACCTTTTTTGCCCGCTGCAGATCCCGCATAGACCAGCCGATGAGCAGATATGCCGCAATGCCAATCACCATGGCGATGAGCTGCTTCACCGCTTCACCGGGCTTTACCGCCGCAATGGCAACCATACCCAGTGTACACAGGAAAAAGGCGATGCTTTCCGCTTCAAAGGATCTTCTTCGGATACAAAGGTAAAAGGTCAGCAGCAGCCATTGGCAAAGGATCAAGCCGCCAAAGCCAATCATGATCTCCATACCGCTACGCTGGATGCTTCCCAGCAGATAGGAAATGCAAAACAGGCACTGGATCACCGTAAGCAGCAGCACATTTGCCACCATACCGGCGGTGCTGGCTGCCTGCGTCCGGTTCTGTGCCAGACGCTGCTCCTGTTTATGGCTGATGGGCTGCAGCATCATATCGATGCCGCCGATGGTAATGATATCCTCAGGCTGGAGGGCATGGATGGATACTTTTCTTCCGTTGACTTGGATACCGCCCTTGGAATCCGCGTCAAAGATCGTCCAGCTTCCGTCATCATACCGTGTCAAGACCGCATGGGATCGGGAAACGGTGGGAAACTGGATCACGATGTCGCTGCGCTTACTGCGACCGATGACGCTTTCCCAATGGGTCACAGCCAGCCGCTTTCCGTCGGAAAGGCACAGCCACGCCCAGATCTCCGGCTCTCGCCGGAAAGTCAGCAAAGGTGCGGCGCAGCGAAGCACCAAGATCCCTGCAAGGATGGGCATCAGCCAGCGGAGCATTTCCGTAAAAACATGGCAATGGGTAGCCTCCACCTGTGCCAGACTATTCAAAATCGCTTCCACGCCGTCACCTCCTTTGTTGTAAAACATACACGCAAAGCAATTGCCTGTCAATATAAGGTTTTCTTAAAATTCTAAGCTCCGCAGCAGGGAAATTTCCGCAGCATAGCCCGGCAGCTCGTTGGGTGTCTCTAAGATCATGGGCTTGTCCTTCAAGGCGCTGTGGTTCATGATCGCTTGGAAGGTCGCAAGCCCCAAGCTGCCCTTGCCGATACATTCATGCCGGTCCTTGTGGCTGGCAAAGGGATTTTTGGAGTCGTTTAAGTGCAGCGCCTTCAGCCGCTTCAGCCCTACCACAGCATCAAATTCCCGCAAAACACCATCCAGATCGTTGACGATGTCATAACCGGCATCGTAAATATGGCAGGTATCCAGACAGACACCCAGCGCATCACTTCCCACCGCGTCCATGATCATTTTCAGCTCCTCAAAGCGTCCGCCGATCTCACTGCCCTTGCCTGCCATGGCTTCCAGCAGCACTGTCACGGGATAGCCGTGGGAGAGCGCCTTTTTCAGTGCGGCAGCGATCTGCTCCACACCTGCCTCCAAGCCCTGCCCCACATGGCTGCCGGGATGGAAATTATAGAAGTTCCCCGGCAGAAGCCGCATCCGGCGCAGATCCTCCTCCAGCACAGATGCCGCAAATGCCCTTGCCTCCGCTTCCTTTGTACACAGATTCATGGTGTAAGAGCCATGGGCAACCAGACACCCAAAGCCGTATTCCCGCAGCGCCGCTACCGCAAGGGCGCTGTCGGCAGGGTCTTCAGGCTTTGCCCTGCTGCCCCGGGGATTGCGGGTAAAGAACGCAAAGGTGTTGGCACCGATGGAACGCGCCGTTTCCACCATAGCAAGATCTCCCGCAGAAGCGGATAAATGGCAGCCGATATAATGCATAAAACATACCCCCATTTTTGATGAGTATATCATATTTTCCGCAAAAAATCAAATTTCCCATTTCCCTTCCCTGCCCAATATGGTATAAT
>JAFQFP010000056.1 GCA_017398625.1 Oscillospiraceae bacterium | reverse complement strand
GAAGCTCTGGATGGAAGGGAAAGAGAGATATGGAAAAAACATCGGTTGAAAGATCCATTCACGCAAGAAAAATCAGCCACCCCAATTGGATCTACGATACCCTGGGACTGGTTTGGAAGCTGTTTGTTTACCCCAAGTATCACGTGCACTACACCTTCAAGAAGGATTTTCGCAAGGTGGAGGGGCCGTTCTTCTTCATCAGTAACCATGCGTCCCGCTTAGACTACATCTTCGTGGGCGCACCTCTGCTGCCGCTGAAGATGAATTTCGTGGCAGGCTATAACGAGTTCCACCGTTCCCATCTGTCTTTGGTGTTCAATCTGCTTCGGGTGATTCCCAAGAAGAATTTTACGCCGGATCTTTACACGGTGAAGGAAATCAGCCGGGTCATCAAGTCCGGCCATGGCGTGTGCATTTTCCCGGAGGGTATGAGCTCCATTTCCGGCGCTAACCAGCCTGTGGCCCTGGGCACAGGCAAGCTGTTCAAGCACCACAAGGTGCCGGTCTACTACAGCGTGATCCGGGGCGGCTATCTTACCAGCCCCAAGTATAACCTTCGTGACCGGGTGGGACATGTAGAGGTGGAGTATGACCAGCTGTTCACAGTGGAGGACCTGGAACGCATGACACCTGCTGAGATCGAATCCAAGATCAATCATGCCATCTATCATGATGATTATGCATGGAACAAGATCCACAAGCACCATTACGACATCGGAGAGAATGGTGCCGAGGATCTGGAAGATTTGCTCTTCTGGTGCCCCCGCTGCGGCAAGCAGCACACTATGGCAACCAAGGGTAATACGATATTCTGCACCGAATGCGGCAATGGTGCTACGCTGCTGGATACCTATGAGCTGGTTCCCTTTGACGATAACTGCGTGATCCCCGAGACCCAGACCGCCTGGTTCAATCTGGAACGGGAGATGATCCGCAAGGAAGTGCAGCAGGAGGACTTCGTGTTGGAAGAGCAGGTGCAGCTTGGTATGCTGCCGGAATTTGAGTTACTGAAGAATCAGGCGACCTCTGAGATTATCGGCAGCGGAACACTGCGGCTGGACCGTACGGGTCTTAGCTACACCGGCACCAAAAATGGTGAGCCCTTTACCTTCCATATTCCCAGCGTGGCATTGCCTACATACGGCATGTGCACGGACCTGAGCCGCTTCTACACCTTCGTCAACGGAGAATTCGTGGAGTTCTATCCGGAGCATCGCACTGTAGAAAAGTTCTTCCTGGCAACGGAAGAACTGCACCGGCTGAACGGCGGCAAGTGGAAGGATTTTGATTTCAGTCCGGAAGCCTAATAGAAAACAACAAACCGCTCTTGCTTCCCAAGCAAGGGCGGTTTTTCATGGTGGGCCAGGTTGGACTCGAACCAACGATGGTAAAACCGGCGGATTTACAGTCCGCTGCCATAGCCGCTAGGCGACTGACCCATATGGTGGAACCGGCTGGAGTTGAACCAGCGACGCCCAGATTTTCAGTCTGGCGCTCAGCCCTCCGCTAAGAGCCGCTTCGCGGTTGCTTCGGGCATGCTCGCTGCGGCTCGTATACCAACTGAGCTACGGTTCCATATGTTAAACTGGTCGAAATCGACCAGTTTAGATTTT
>JAFQFP010000032.1 GCA_017398625.1 Oscillospiraceae bacterium | reverse complement strand
CTTGGTGATGGTGTAGCTGCCTGCAGCAATGCTTCCGGTGTAGATGAAGGAAGAATTGATGGAGGTGGAGGTTCCGTTCAGCTTGAACTGATCGGAGGAGGCGGTATCGCTGCCGCCGAACACCAGAGTCAGCGTACCGGCAGAGGGCGCGGTAAAGGTGATGGTGGTGGAGGATTCCATCTTCAGACCTTGGGTCAGAGACAGACCGTTGTAGGTAACAGTGCCCCGATCCTTGGTCAGGTTACCGTTGATGGTGTAGAAGTCACTGACCTTGTCGTTCTCGGTGAAGTTATGGACATAGCTGCCGGCGGTAACCGTGCCGCCGCCGGAGGGAGTGGTGGACTGAGTAGCCTGCGTTGCTTCGGTGGGCTCGGGCTGGCTGCCATCCGGAACAGCCAGTGTATAAGAGCCGACGGTATACAGGCTGGGCTGGGTTGGGGTAGGCATGTCCGGTCCGATGTAGTAGCTGGTATGGGGTGGCTGGTTGTAGGCAACATTCTGCCATGCAATGGAGGTGCGGTACTGGCTGTCGTGCATCAGTGTGTACAGCCGTTCAGCCGTTATATCGGTGGTGGTATAGATCCGCAGGGCGGTATCGTCAGAGGTAGGCCAGATGACTTCTTCCCGCCAATCACCCAGAATGTCACCGGACAGGCTGGGGGTGGATTTTGTGCCGTTGCAGGAATGGACATCGCTTCCGCTGAGCGCAGTGACCACCTTGTCGTTGACATAGTCCCATTTGCGGATGGTGGTTCCGTCCAAACCCTCCCGATACAGATCCCCGTCCCAATAGGAGGCAAAGTTGATGCCCAGCTTGGAAATGCTGCTGGTCACAGCCGTACCGCCTGCGGTGTAGAAATTGCTGTTGGATGCCAAGGTTACATAGGGGTAGAAATCGGGGTCAATGTTTAAGATCAGACCTCTTCCAATATCCGCGCTCAGCTTTTTTGACCAAATGGTTTTGCCTGTGCCTGCCTCACGGAATTGGATGCTCTCGATATCGGAGGTTTTTTCCTCATGGACCTGATAGATCTCCAGACCGCTGCGTGTGGGGTCAAAGTCGCCTACATGGAGGGCATCACCGTGACCGTTACCGGTGGCATACAGGCCGGAGCCGTCGTTATCGATTACCGCAGAGCCGTAGACAATCTCGTCGCAGCCGTCACCGTCCACATCCGCAATGCTCAAATTGTGGTTACCTTCACCGGCATAGGCGGAATTTCCGGAGGCGTTGGAGTCAAAGATCCATTCCTGATTCAGCGTACCGCCCTTGTACTCGTAAGAGACGATGACACAGCGGGTATAGTAGCCGCGGCACATGACCAAGCTGGGGGTCTTACCGTCAAAATAGGCGACACCGGCAAGAAAACGGTCTACCCGGTTGCCGTACTTGTCACCCCATGAGGATACGGTGCCACGCTGAGGATTATAGTCCACGGTCACCAGCTCTGCGCCGGTCCTTCCGTCAAACAAAGTCAGATATTCCGGACCGCTGAGGATATAACCGCTGGAATTGCGATAATCCGCGTCTGCGTTGCCGATCACCTTGCCTTGTCCATCCACGGTTCCGTCGGCGGTTTTCATAGCAACCTCCGCTTTGCCGTCGCCGTTGAGGTCGTAGGCGATAAATTGTGTATAGTGGGCACCGGCACGGATGTTGATACCCAGATCGATCCGCCAGCGCAGGGTGCCGTCCAGCTCGTAGCAATCCACATAGACATTGGAGGTGTAGCCGGAAATTGAGTTGTCTTGGGAGTTAGAGGGATCCCATTTGAGAATGATCTCATAAGCACCGTCGCCGTCCACATCCGCAACAGAGGCGTCGTTGGCGGCATAAGTCACAGCGGTGTTGTTGAGAGTGGTGTCAGCAGGCTTCTGCAGGGGTACATCCAGATAATTCTGCCCCCATGGCTTTACACTGTCCGATTGGGTCACCTCGCTGCCGCCTACCACGCTGCGAACCATATAACTGCTGCCGGAGGAGCCGGCGGTGTCCAGAAAGTTGGTACTGTTTGTGATGTTGGAGGCGATCAGCGTGCCGTCCCGGTACACATTGAAGCCGGTAGCATAAGCTTCCGTTCCCAGCAGCCGCCAGGAAAGGAACACGCCGTCGGTCGTCTTGACTGCCACAAGTCCCCGATCCAGCGATTCCATCTGTCGGGCGGTGGCAGCGTGGGCGGGCAGGGAGATGCCGGGAAGCAACCCCAGCAGCAGCGCCAGCAAAACTGCCAGCGCAGTGATCCGATGCAATAGATCCTTCATAAAAACACCATCCATATTAAAATTTTCATCCATTCTATAGTATATGTGAAGCACATTTGTCTTGTCAAGAAGAACAGTATGGGCATTACGACTAATAATTGATGTATAAATATGGTAAAAAGGCACAAAAAGGCAGCAGGAGAAACAAGTTCCTGCTGCCGTTTACGATTTATGGATTTTCTTCTGAAAGTTCCTGCAGTACCGAATCCAGACGGGTGTTGGCGGCATCGAAATCTGCCACTGCGTCCATGATCCGGCGGCTGGCACGGGTTTTTCCTGCCCTGGACAGTTGGTCTGCCAGCTCCGCCAGCTCTTGGGCATGGGCGTCGTTGTGGCCGACCATATACTTCATCAGTGCCAGCATTTCCTCCATGGAAGCGGCTTCACCGTGGGAATGACCGCCGCTGTGGGCGTGGGATACACCGCCGTGGCTGTGGGAATTGCCGTCCCGGCGGACACCGGCGACCTGATACATCCGGTCGGTGGAAATGATAACATCCACATCAAACCAGCGGCTGAAGATCCTTGCCAGCTCCTGCTCATGGAGCAGGTCAACAGAAACGGCGCTGGCGCGCTGGTGGTGGTCGGTGAGGGCTGCGCGGCTCATGCTGTGGGCAACGGATAATCTGCCGCCGGGCTTGACCAGCTCTGCCAGCACCGCAATGATCTTTTCCGGGTCGGGGAAATGGGGAAAGGCGTTATAGACCATAACGCAATCGAACTGCCGGTCAAAGGAAGTCTCCTCCACATCGCCGCAGATCACAGAGATATCGGGGTATTTGGAAGCTGCCAGCTTGACCATTTCCGCAGAAAGGTCGATGCCGGTAACATAGGCACCCCGCTTCAAATAGTCGGGAAACAGCACGCCGGTGCCGCAGGCAACATCCAGCACATGAACGCCGGAACGGATGCCGCCGTTGGTCAGAATGGTGCTGATCAGCTCCTCGTCTCGGAGCGTATCCTTGTCCCACCATGGGGCGCAGCGGTCAAAAAATTCGGCAACGGTTTTTTTATCCATAATCGTTCCTTAATCAAGTGTTTTTGGGTATCTGGGCGGGATCAGACGGGCTTTTTCCAGAGCAAACACCAAAGTGGGCACAAGGAGCAGCTGGCACGCGATGCCGGGAAGCCCCTCCACAAAGTAGCCTGTTGCCCAAAGGGAAAGGGAATAGACCCCGGAGGTAGCAGCGTAGAAAACAGCGGTGGCGATGCCGCCTGCGATTCGGCCTGCCAGCATGGCGATGATAAGACTGATGTACAGATCCGCGAGGGTGTGACCGGTTCGGAAAGCGCGCATGGCAAGACCTGCCGCAAGACCGTAAATGCTCAGCTCCGGGATCATGCGGATCAGCTTCAGCACAGGAGGCATTCCGCTGAGAAGGCTGGAAAGCACCGGGCCCAAAATGCCGCAGAGAAACCCGGCACCGCCGCCGCAGATGCTGCCGCAAAGCAGCACGGGGATGTGCATGGGAGACAGCACCGTGCCCAACCCAAAAGGGTGGAACGCAAGGGGGATCACATAGCACAGGGCGATGAACATGGCGCAGAGGCTGAGCCGTTTTACGGGGGTCAAAGCGGTCATAGGGGAGCATCCTTTCTGAATTGGCAGTTTCCTGCATTTTAGCCGAAAAAACCTGCTGACGCAAGCCCCCGGGGGGGTTGCCATCAAGCAGAACAGGCTTCGCCGATACTTAGAAGATAGCGGTCAAGCTGCCGCTGTGTCTTGATCACCACGGCTTTTTCGGGGTATTGCGAGATCACATTCTGATACCGCTGCCTTGCTTGCTTTGTTCTGCCCTTCCACAAGATCCATTTCATAAATTCTACATCGAATTTTTCATTACAGCCCTGTCCCATATCCGGGCGGGTGGTGTTTTTGTACTTTTTATAGCGGTGGTATGCCCGAAGCAGGCAGGAAAAGCGGTTAAACAGGAGCAGAATCACGGTGTCCGCTTCCTCCATGCGCCGCTCATAGAGCAGCTTGGAGTAGTTGCCGTCGATGACCCAGCGGTCGTTGGTGTCCATAAAGGCTTTTGTGATGGCTTTCTTTTCCTCGTCACCTCGAACCTCCCAGTTCGGCAGGAACTGGACGGTGTCAAAGTGCAGGACAGGCAGCTGATATTTACTTGCCAGCGACCGCGCGAGGGTAGACTTCCCCGAGCCGCTGTATCCGATAATTGCGATTTTCATTGGCTTTCCCCGCTAAATTCCGATTTCTTGGGCAGACATAGGAACCTCCCTTTTTATAAATCATGACCTATCGACCTATATATTTTTATTATAAACAAAGCGACTCTGCAAATCAATCCCCAAACACTGCCCTCACTGCAGATTGCAATAGCTCCCTAACTGTGATATACTATTTTTACGAAAGTGGGGGTTTTTATGATTAAAATTCTATTTGTTTGCCACGGGAACCTTTTCGCCAGGTAACGGATGCCAAGCTATGCAAACGAATACCAGGGTTTGCGAGGTTTTAACCCCGTTCGTACTACTAGCATACTACTTTTGAAAACAACCACATTTTGCCCCCAACATGACACGAAACAGTACAGCCGCCTACATTATCGTAGGCGGCTGCGTTTGCTATTTTAGATTACAAAACTGTAGCAACAATCTCTTCCATTCCTTTTTCTCGGATTTCTTTGGAGGCGGCTAAGTATTCCTCAGCGGCATCCTTTGCGACATTAGTAAGCCCTTGGAAAAGGTTCACATTGGTAACATGTATTCTGGTTTCTATTGCTTCTTTCTTTTGCTCGTCCATTTGTGAATACTGTGTTATTCTGCGCCGAGCTATCCGTTCTGCAATTTTGCGGTCTGTTTCGATAACCCCTGCTGCTGGCATTTCGTAACAGAAGAAAATGATATGACGGTCAGAACTCCCTGCAAGCCAAGTACAAACTCGCTCCCACCATAATTTATCGGTAGCACCTATGGACATTCCGTATATGTACAGAATATGACTTTCATCCAGAAGTTTTTTTGCTTTCGCATCGGTATTTTCTTGATACCCTTGATTGGCCTGCTGCTTAATCAAAAGCTCCTCATACAAATCACCGTATTCACAGTCAAAAATTTCTGGCTTGGTGATTTGCGACTTGTCATTAACACCAAAGACCATTTGCGCATTTACTGTGCCATGCACATGATGAATCGCACCGACTGCGTGATTGTGGATGTTATTATTGTATCTATGTGAGCCTAGGAGTCCTTGCTTTTTTCTAACTATTTCAAGACATTGGTCAAGCGTGTCGGTGTAGTTGTAGGTAATATAATTAAAAACAACATTTCCGCTTTTGTGATTAGAATAAATAGCATCCAACACAGCTTTTTCCTGCGTATGAAAAGGTGAAGTAAGAGCCTTTAACTGTGAAAAAGCATTTTCAATTTCATCAATAATTGCTTGGTGCTCAACTTTACTTTGCTGACCTTTTAAGTACTCAGCGAGATGCTCGCAAATATCTTTATGGCACTCATAGAACGCAGCGCCTGCACCCGCATCGAATTGTGCGGTATACTTTCCCAATTCTTCCTCTGCTGCAGACCATAATTCCTCATTATCATTAATGTATTCTCGGAATTTCTTCAAAGTGTCTGTTTTAGGAGGGGTTTTCTTATACCACTTAATGAAATCGGAGTATGTTGTTTTAAGGCCAAGATTCCTGTCAAAACCATTACCAACCAAAAAAGTAATATTCATTAGTGTCTACCTCTCTCGTGACTTTTGTTAGCCAAAATATCTCTGCCATAATCGGTGTTTTTTGCCTTCATTTTCCTTTAGTATAACACGTAAAAAGCAAACTCGCAAGTCTCCTGCGGTCGCAAGGTGATTACCCCAACATGACACAAATAGCACAGCCGCCTCCATCACGGAGGCGGCTGCTTTTATCTGTTCGACATATTGGAATTTGACAATGTTATAGCTTTCTAAAAACATCCAAGAAATGATTGCTTACTCCAATCATATCTGCTCTTTCGCAAATATACATATGATAATCCAAATACCTACTATAAACATCATCCGACATTTCGTTAATCTTATCTCTAAAATAATGAGAAATCATATCTGTTCCAATAAAGTGCAATCTTTCAACATTGAAGTTAGACATTAAAAGGTCTATATCTTCTTTTCTGTGCATTTGGAATATTTCTTCGGGGGTTGAAGAACACTTATAGGAATCATCAATCAAATGTGTATATGGCTCTTCAACTATTTTCCCCTTGAGTAATGCAAATTGGATGATTGTTGCATCATTTCCGCAATAAGCAGCAAAGATGATACCTCCTTTTTTAGTTACCCTTATTGCCTCACTCATAGCCTTTAGCTGTTCCTCGGCAGTATAAAGGTGGTACATCGGCCCCAAAAGTAAAGTTATATCATAAGTCGAATCGCAGAACTCACATAAATCCAAAGCATTCCCTTGCCTAATTGTAATTCTTTCATTGGGTTGTGTCTTGGATTTAAATATATCAATGTTATGCTCTACCAATTCAACAGAATCAACGGGATATCCTTGTTGAGCAAAGTAATGACTATATGCTCCTGTGCCCGCACCTATTTCTAAAATCCTATGCTCTGCTTTAAGATACTTTTCTATATACTTGACCGTTGTAATAAACTCCGTTCGGCTATGTCTAAAAGCCAATCTTTTATCCTCATCACAATGATGTGTGTAAAATTCGTTTAAGTAATCTGACATAATCGCTTTCCTCCTTTGTGTTAGGTCTTTCTAACGAACTATCCTGTAAGTCAAATTCAAGTTTGTCGAATTGATTATACTCCCATACCACACGGAAATCAAGATTTACGCCTAAATTACCGCTACCCGCCCTTATCTGCAAAAGCAGCTACAATGGAGGTAGCGGATTTTTTATGCCTATGCTGTCGGATGTTTGTGCAGTTTCCAAAAGCCGGTTTTTCGGCTTCTACTTTAGATACGTAACTCTGCCGACAGGATGGGCAAACGAAATGAATAGATGCTATGCATCATGAATTGCCGCAGGTGGCATGATTTCTCGCTGCGCTCCATGATTTGAATTGCCCCATAAGTGCGCCCGGCGCAATTCATGCCGTCAGGCAAATCATGGCGAAGCCAATTCATGCCATAAGGGGCAATTCATGGGGCGTTGCCAAACGCCCCTGCATGTGCTACAATACACCTAAGAAAGCGAGGGCTTTTTATGATAAAGATTTTATTTGTCTGCCACGGCAATATCTGCCGCAGTCCTATGGGGGAGTTTATTCTGAAGGATATGGTGCGAAAAGCGGGGCGGGAAGCGGAATTTGAGATCGCTTCGGCGGCGGTGACACAGGAAGCCCTCGGCTGCCGGGTCTACGGCCCTGCCCGGAGGGAGCTTGCCAGCCACGGCATCGGCTGCGAGGGCAAGACCGCCCGGCAGATCACCCGTGCCGACTATGGGTACTATGACCGCATCTATTACATGGACGACAGCAACGCCCGGTATTTGCAGCGGATGTTCCCCGGCCATTCCGATAAGATCCGTCCTCTGCTGGACCGGGAGGTGGCAGATCCTTGGTACACCGGGGATTTCCGCCGCACATGGGAGGATCTGTGTGAGGGCTGCCGGGCGATTTTGGAGGAATTTGCATGATCCAATGGCAGGCGCTGGAGGAGAAGCTGGCAGAGCTTCCCCTGTATATCTACAGCAGCATCGATCCGGCGGCGCTGGAATTTTCCCGGCGGGTGCGCCAGGTCTGCGAAACGGAGTGTCCCATGTACGGAAAGACTTGGGCGTGTCCCCCGGCAGTGGGCAGTGTGGAGGAATGTGAAAAAAAGTGCCGCAGCTTCCAAAAATGTCTGCTGATCGGCACGGTGACGGAATGTGAGGACATTGGAAACATGGACTCTGCTCTTGCCACCCGCGGCGGTCATGAGCGGATCACCAATCAGGTGCGGGATATTCTTCGGGAGCTGGGGGTCAAGCCGTATATCCTCTCCACGGAGGCATGCGCGGTGTGTGAGCGCTGTGCCTATCCCGACGGGCTTCCCTGCCGCCTGCCGGGGAAGATGCACCCCTGCATCGAAAGCCACGGCATCAATCTGATCCCTACGCTGGAAACTTTAGGCTTGGGCTTTCAGTACGGGGAACATGTGGTCACATGGTACTCTCTGCTGTTTTATAATGAATAAAGAAAGGGTCTGTTGCAGCGCTTTGCAACAGACCCTGAATTCTTTTACAGCTTGGCATAGGCGGCGGCGGTAAGTGCCGCGACCTTGGCGTTGTTATAGACCAGACGGATGTTGGAGGCAAGGGAATCGCCGCCGGTGAGCTCTGCCACTCTTGCCAGCAGAAAGGGAGTGGTCTGCTTGCCGTGGATGCCCTTTTCGTTACATTCGGCAATGGCGCGGTCAATGGCTGCGTTGATGGTCTCGGCGGGCATGGAATATTCCTCCGGGATGGGGTTCGTCACCAGCATGCCGCCGCCTAAGCCCATGGCGTTTTGGGCAAAGAACGCGGCAGCCAGATCTTCGGGGGTGTCGATGCGGTAATCCACGGAGAAGCCGGATTGGCGGGTATAGAAGGCAGGCAGCTCCTGTGTGCCGTAGCCAATGACGGGAACGCCCTTCGTCTCCAGATATTCCAGAGTCAGACCCAGATCCAGAATGGATTTCGCGCCGGCGCAGACCACCATCACAGGGGTATGACCCAGCTCCTCCAGATCGGCGGAGATATCCATGGTAGTTTCCGCACCCCGGTGGACACCGCCGATGCCGCCGGTGGCAAAGATCCGGATGCCTGCCATGTGGGCGATGATCATAGTGGTGGCGACGGTGGTAGCGCCGTCCTCTCCCCTTGCGCACAGCACAGCCAAGTCCCGGCGGGATGCCTTCGTGATCGCCTGACCCTTTTTACCGAAGTATTCGATCTCCTCGGCGGTCAAACCTGCCTTCAAACGGCCGCCTATGATGGCGATGGTGGCAGGCACCGCGCCGTTTTCCCGAATGATGCGCTCCACATTCAGCGCCGTCTCCACATTCTGGGGATAGGGCATTCCGTGGGAGATGATGGTGGATTCCAGAGCAACAACGGGCTTTCCCGCAGCCAGTGCCGCGGCGACCTCCGGGTTGATATCCAGATATTTGTTCATGACAGTAAGCTACCTTTCAACGGTTTTATTTGCCCAGCAGACGCTCGTAGGGAAGCCGCCGCTGGCGTTCATCCATGGCGCTTACCGCACGGCGCATAAGCTGGCTCCATTCCAGCGCGGTCATGTGGGAATCCATGCCGGTGGTCAGATAGGGGCAGGCACGAAGCCGTGAGCCGCCGAAGTGCTTGGCGAACCGCTTGTCCAGCCCCAGTGCCAGCGCGTAGGGGGCAAGCTGGAAGAAGTATTCCGGGTTGCGCTTGCTGATGCGGCGCAGGTCTGCCTTGGAAGCGGAGAACAGATACCAGTGCAAGCCCAAGATCTGCCCTTGGGTCTGCTTGCCGATGGGGGTACGCTGTCCGCCGTAGGCAGCAGCCAGCGCCATGAAAATGAGGAACAGCACCATGTACAGCGCCGTTAGGAAGCTTGCGGCAAAGCCGCCCAGAGCCAGCCAAAGCACCAGCGCTCCCAGAGCAAGAAACAGATCGATCCGTTCCCGCAGGTGCATACCCCGGGGGAAGCGAAACAGCAGCCATGCGGCAGCGCCGCCAAGCAACGCAATCAGTGCCACAAGAACGCCGGCAAGCAGGGCATCACCGGCAATGGCTCTGCCCAGAGACATGGCGCAGAAGAATCCGCTGAGGGTGCAGAGAATGTGCACCACGGCAGGATTTCCGGAGCCCTTCCGGAACAGATCCCGGGCATGGGGGCGTTTGGTTTGAAGCTTACGGTAGAGCTGGGCGTAGTGGTAGCTGGTGCTGTCTACCATTTTTCGCTTACCGAACAGGCTGCGGAAGGTCTGCACCTCAAAGGCGCTGCGCTCGTTACCCATATCCATTCGCTTGTGAAGGATGGCTCTGCCGTGATCGTCCAGATGGATCAGAATATAGCCAAGCTGAGCCCAAGAAAATACCAGCATGGTCAGATCCACGCCCTGTCCGGTCAAGCCGCAGGCGAGATCTCCTGCGGTAAAGCCGTCGGGTGCGGTGGTGGCACGGACCCGCCGGGCGGGCAGACACCGCAGGAACAGCAGCCAGTAAAGCGCCGCCAGACCACCGAATATCCATGTCAGGGTGTTGTCCAAGCCGGCGGTGAATTCCTTCACCGGGTCTTGGGGGAACAGCTCCTCTGTTACCAGCAGGGACATATACAGGCTTTCCTTATCCTTCAGCGGCTTCATCAGCGAGCCGGTGATGGTATCGCCGGAGCGCTCCAGAGAGATCACGGATTCCACACTGGTTTGCAGGTAGCTGCTGGTAAAGGTAGGCTTGGCGCTGCATTCGCCCGGGAGGGTCACCGTAAAGTTCAGCGCCTCCACAGGGTAGTCGAAGCCCTCCACGATGGGCAGGGTCAGAACCAATTGATCCAGCTCATTACGGGAGACGGTATCTTTTAATGTATAGCTGATGCTGACGGTATAGTTGCCGGCGGCAACGCCTGCCACCCGGCTTAGGTTCACCAGAAGCACACCGCCGCTGCGCTTGGTACGGGCTGTGGAGCCGTTAAGGGTGACGCTTTTTGCCTTTTCCGGCACCGGGAAGTACAGTGGCTCCACAGCAGAGTCAAAATGCAGGCTGATGTTCAGCGTGATCTGGCAGTAGCCGTCGCTGGAGACATGGGTATGGGATTGTACGGATTGGGCGCTGTGGGCGGCAAACACGGGGACGGTTACCGACAGCAGCAGTAAGAGCGTCAGCAGCCCGGCGGCAAGCCTGCGCATAGCCATGCCTCCTTTCAATAGAATATAGTATGATTTGTAATTGTAGCATTCTTTTTGAAAAAAGTAAACCCCAGCCCGCATTCCGGTGAAAAATATCCTTTTTTCAGAGAAAAACCTCCCCGCAGAGGCGGGGAGGTAATGTAAGTATTTGCTTATGCCATGGCGGCGGTGATGATCGCCATGGTGTAGACCTCGTCGGCATTGCAGCCGCGGGACAGGTCATTGATGGGAGCGGCAAGACCCTGCAGGATGGGGCCGTAGGCGTCGAAGCCACCCAGCCGCTGGGCGATCTTGTAGCCGATGTTGCCGGCTTCGATGGTGGGGAAGATAAAGGTGTTGGCGTAACCTGCCACGGGGGATCCGGGGAACTTCAGCTGACCGACCTCGGGAGCCACGGCGGCATCGAACTGCATCTCGCCGTCGATGAGCAGGTCGGGAGCCATTTCCTTGGCGATCACGGTAGCGTCGTGGCTCAGCTTGACGGTGCCGCCCTTGCCGGAGCCGTTGGTGGAGAAGCTAAGCATGGCAACCTTGGGGTCGATGCCGAAGATCTTGGCGGTGTTGGCGGTCTCGATGGCGACCTCAGCCAGCTTCTGAGCGGCGGAAACGGTGACGTTGCCTTCCTTGTCCACACTGTCCTCGTAGCTCAGGTTGATGGCGCAGTCGCCCATAGCCAGCTTTTCCTCGCCCCGAACCATGATGAAACAGGAGGACACCAGATTCACGCCCTTGCGGGTCTTGACCAGCTGCAGAGCGGGACGGACAGTATCGGCGGTGGAGTAGGTAGCGCCGCCCAGCAGGGAGTCGGCATAGCCCATCTTCACCAGCATGGTGCCGAAGTAGTTGCCCTTGGACAGGGCCTTACGGCAATCCTCGGGGCTCATCTTGCCCTTGCGCAGCTCTACCATCTTGGCGACCATCTCGTCCATGCCCTCGTAGGTCATGGGATCCAGAATCTGCAGACCCTCGATATCAAAGCCGCCGGCGGCAGCCTTTGCCTTGACCTCGTCCACATTGCCCACCAGAATGGGGGTCAGAAAACCGTCAGCCTTCAGACGGGCAGCGGCTTCCAGAATACGGGGGTCGTGACCCTCGGTAAAGACAAGGGTACGGGGGTTGGCCTTCAGAGTTTCGATCATTGCTTTGAACATGATAATCAGTCCTCCAATTTCATTGGGCGTTGCCCATAATTTTACAAAATAATTATACACCAGCTTTTTTTTCTGCGCAACCTTATTTTTGAAAAAATTCCCGCACGGAAGAGGAATGGATAAAAGGGAAAAAAGTTTGAACATCGCCGAAAAAACTACACAAAACCCTATAAATAAGGATATTATTTTGAGGGATCCGGACAATCTGGTACACAGCGGCGAAAAAAGGGGCAGGCTGCCGAGATGTGGTTAAGTGACCACATAACACAATTTTAAGACCACAAAACGCGAAAAACAGGGCGTATTTTGCCGCAGTATTCATGTTTTCATTGAAAAAATTCGGTTTTTGCCAAGCTTAAAGGATTAAGTTGAAAATTTTATAAGAAAATAGGCTGAATTTGTACAGCCTGTCAATTTACAAATCATTCGAAATCTGCTATGATGTTAGCACAACCCAATCGAAGGCGAAAGGAGGTAGCATTTATGAATTGGGCTGCAATTATCTGGCTTGGGCTGCTGGTGGCGTTTTTGATCGCCGAGGCTGCCTGCCCCTGCCATCTGATCTCCCTGTGGTTCGCCGTGGGTGCGCTGGTGGCGATGGTGGCAAGCCTGCTCAGTGCGCCGGTGTGGCTGCAGGTGGTGCTGTTTTTGGTGGTATCTGTGGCGCTGCTGGCTCTGCTTTGGCCGGTCATTCGTAAATTCATCAACCCCAAGCTGGTCAAAACAAATGTGGATGCCGTTGTCGGCACTACCGGCCGTGTTACCGCTGCCATTGACAATGTGGCGGCGGACGGGCAGGTAAAGCTGGGCGCCATGTACTGGACCGCCAGAAGCACTTCCGGAGAGGTCATTCCTCAAGGAGCGCTGGTGAAGGTGGACCGAATCGAGGGCGTCAAAGTGTTCGTATCCCCCGCGGAGGAGACCGCGAAGATCTAATACATTATAATTAGGAGGAAAATTTATGGAGTGGTTAGCTATTGCTGCGGTGGTCGTGATCTTGATCCTGATCATCGTATCCAACATTGCCGTTGTGCAGCAGTCCCGTGCGTATGTCATCGAGCGTCTGGGCGCGTTCCAGACTGTGTGGGGCGTGGGCCTGCATTTCAAGGTTCCCTTTATCGACCGGATCGCCCGCCGTGTCTCCTTGAAGGAGCAGGTGCTGGACTATCCCCCTCAGCCCGTTATCACCAAGGATAATGTTACCATGCAGATCGATACCGTTGTGTATTTTCAGATCACCGACCCCAAGCTGTACGCCTACGGTGTGGAGCAGCCCATGGCAGCCATGGAGACCTTGACCGCCACTACCCTGCGTAACATCATCGGCGATCTGGAGCTGGATCAGACACTGACTTCCCGTGATGTGGTCAACACCAAGATGCGCGCCATTCTGGACGAGGCCACCGATCCTTGGGGCATCAAGGTCAACCGTGTGGAGCTGAAGAACATCCTGCCTCCCGCCGACATCCAGAGCTCCATGGAAAAGCAGATGAAGGCAGAGCGTGACCGCCGGCAGGCGATCCTGCAGGCAGAGGGTCAGAAGAAGTCCGCCATCCTTATTGCCGAGGGCGAGCGGGAATCCGCCATCCTCCGTGCTGACGCGGAGAAGCAGGCAGCTATTTTGAAGGCGGAAGCCGAGAAGCAGGCTGCTATCCTCCGTGCCGACGGTGAGGCACAGGCGATCCTTGCTGTGCAGAAGGCAACTGCCGATGCGCTGGCACTGCTGAACGAAAAGGCTCCAAATGAGCAGGTCATCAAGCTCAAGTCCATCGAGGCCATGCAGAAGGTGGCTGACGGACAGGCTACCAAGATCATCATCCCCTCGGAGATGCAGGGTCTTGTGGGTATGGCAAGCGGTCTGATGGAGGCCGTCAAGAAATAATACGACACTCCCCCTCTTTTGCCGTCCCCGGTTCGCCGGGGGCGGTTTTTATATGGGTCTTTGGAACATGGACGATACGGACAAAAATGTACGCCCGGAAAAGACAAACGGCGGAGTAATATGGACAAAATGGATGGATCTTGCATAAACGGAGGATTTCTGCGCACACTAAATATGCAGAAATTCATCAAGAAAATTCAACCTATTTGCATATATTGAAAGAAAACACAGGCTATTTCGGGAAATACTATGAATAATTTTCACAAAAAAATACGGACTTATCCGTCTGCCCCCCTTGACAAGGTTTGGTATAGCGGTTATAATTTATAAATCCATTATTTGAATAAAATAATCTGGAAAAACAAAAAAGAGGGAGGAATTTTTGTGAAAAAATTCACCAAACTGGTTTGCCTGCTCCTGGTCATGACCATGGTACTGGGTCTGGCAGCCTGCAAGAAGAATGTAGTTGACCCCTATGCAAACATGGACTATGACGTGGCATCCGAAGAGATCTACGACGAAGTTCTGGGTGGCTACGAGAGTTTCTACGCTCAGGCTAAGGAAGCCGAGAGCCTGTCCGAGCGCTGGGCTCTGATGGCTATCGCTGAGGCTAAGATGCTGGGCTCCGGCATCATGCTGCCCCTGTCTTCCAACGGCGGCACCTACGGCATTTCCCGCGTAGCTCCTTACACCGCTACCAGCGTTCTGTGGGGCAACGACTCCTACCGTTACCACGATGTTCTGGTTACCACCGAGCTGATCAAGGCTGAGCACCGCGATGCCCTGAAGGCAAAGTGGGCAGAGCTGAAGGGCACCGGCACTTGGGAAGCAGAGGCTGAGAAGTACCTGCTGGCCAACGGCTACACCCTGAAGGACACCTACACCATCGGCTACAGCTCCGATCCTCAGACTTGGGACGTTCTGGCTACCTCCATGGCTGCCGACTCCGAGGCTATCGTCAACACCTATGACGGCCTGTATGAGTACGACAACGAGAATGTTCTGCAGCCCGCTCTGGCTGAGAGCTATGAGAAGACCGTCAACGAGGACGGCACCGTGAACTATACCTTCAAGATCAAGACCGGTCTGAAGTGGGTCGACTCTCAGGGTCGTGAAGTTGCTGATGTGAAGGCTGACGACTTCGTTGCCGGCATGCAGCACATGATGGACGCCATGGGCGGTCTGGAATATCTGGTGGACGGCCTGATCGTCAATGCTCACGAGTACATCTTCCGTGAGATCACCGATTTCGCACAGGTCGGCGTTAAGGCTACCGACGACACCACTCTGGTATACACCCTGACCAACGACGCTCCCTACTTCATGACCATGCTGGGCTACGGCGTGTTCGCCCCCATGAGCCGTGCGTATTACACCTCTCAGGGCGGCAAGTTCGGCGCTGAGTACGACGATGCCGCTGCTAACTACACCTACGGTAAGACTCCCGACAACATTGCCTACTGCGGTCCTTATGTTGTTACCAACGCTACCGCTGAGAACACCATCGTGTTCCAGGCCAATGCTGCTTACTGGGATGCCGCTAACATCAACATCAAGACCCTGACTTGGATGTACAATGACGGCGAGGATGCTCTGAAGGGCTACAATGATGCCATTGCCGGCACCATCGACGGCTCCGGCCTGAACCCCTCCTCTCTGGAGAAGTGCAAGACCGACGGCAACTTCGAGCCCTACAGCTATGTTTCCTCCTGCGACGCTACTTCCTTCATGGCTTTCTATAACCTGCACCGTGTTGCGACCTCCAACTTCACCGGCGACGGCGCTTGCCCCACCTCCAAGACTGCTGATGACATCGTCCGTTCCAACATCGCCATGCTGAACGCCGACTTCCGTCTGGCTCTGTCCATGGCTACCGACCGCGCTTCCTACAACGCTCAGACCGTTGGCGAAGAGCTGAAGCTGACCTCTCTGCGTAACTCCTACACCCCCGGTACCTTCGTGTCCCTGGAGGAGGAGACCACCGTTTCCATCAACGGCACTGACAAGACCTATCCTGCCGGCACCTTCTACGGCCAGATCATGCAGGATCAGATCGACGCTGACGGCATCGAGATCACCGTTTGGGATCCCACTGCTGAAGGCGGCATCGGCTCCACCGACGGCTTCGACGGCTGGTACAACCCCGAGGCTGCTGCTTCCCGTCTGGAAAAGGCCATCGAGGCTCTGAAGGCCGAGGGTCTGGAGATCTCCGCTGAGAACCCCATCTATCTGGATCTGCCCTGCTGGACCACCAACGAGAGCTATGCAAACCGCGCTCAGGTCTACAAGCAGTCCATCGAAGAGAATCTGGGCGGCAAGGTCATCATCAACCTGACCGTTTGTGAGACTGTTATGGATTGGTACAATGCCGGTTACTATCCCACCACCGGTGCGGAAGGCAACTACGACATCTGCGACCTGTCCGGCTGGGGCCCCGACTACGGCGATCCTCAGACCTATCTGGACACCATGCTGCCCGACTACGCCGGCTACATGACCAAGGCCATCGGCGTGTTCTAAGCAAGTCCGCGTTCTAACAGAATTACTTAAAGTGCGGGGAGGATGGACGGTCTCGTCCATCCTCCTATGCGCATTTCAAGTATGGGATTCCTTATCGGCTTTCATAAGCAGATAGGTTCGATCCGCTTATGAAAACCGATAACCGGATCCCTTCCGGATCAGTTTTCCCCCGGCGGCGGAGCCGCCGAACTCCTATCCTATACGAGATGAGAGATGTATTATGAGCAAATATTTGATCAAGCGAATCCTGCGCAGCTTGCTCTCCGTGGTCGCGGTGGTCGGCATCGTCATGATCATGGTCTATTCCTTGCTGGATAAGACTGCCATTTTCTCCAAGGACCCTGTGTTCTCCAAGATGAAGAGCAACGGCAAGCAGATCTATATGATGCAGCAGTGGGAGCAGTATGGCTATCTGGACTACGTTCCCTATGCCGATTTTATGCTGGAGCTGCTGAAATCCGGGCAGATCGACCAAGCCACCTATGACGGCGCCATCAAGTTCGGCGACAAGGAATCCGATGATACGGGCCTTGTGAAGGAATATGTAGAGCTGTTCACCAAAACCTACGATGCCAAGGGCTATGAGGTGGAGCGCCTCCCGGCAGATATGCTGGGCAAGTCCAAGGCGTATAAGGACGGCGGCGAGCCCAAGCTGTATGCCTATCGGAATGTTCCGGTGCTTCTGCGCCTGTGGAACTATCTGACCGGTCTGATCACCGTGGACAATATCCACTATGTTCAGGAGGATATTGCGGATCGGGGGCTGACCTTCAGCCTGTATGACCCTGCGTACGGCGGCGAGAAATTCTCCCCCTGCATCATGGGCAACGGTACCCGGCACAAGTACCTGCTGTATACCGATGACCAGTTCCCCTATATCCATCAGAATCTGGTGAAGATCAGTCTTGGCACCTCCTACTCCATTAACAAAGGCGTGGATGTGTTCGATACCATGACGGAAAGTCAGGGCTCCTTTGCCTATTCCACCGTCACCTATCCCTCCGGTGCGGTATCCGAGAGCGCGGACAATATCCATTCTGCTACCTATGTGGCAGGCTCTCTGGAAACAGGCACTATCGTCACCAAGGCTAACTATGTGGATGACTATACCAATGTCACCACTTATAAGAACGGCTTGTCGAAGATGGGCTATTCCTTTACTATCGGCATTATTTCCGTGATCCTGTCCTACCTGCTGGCGATCCCGCTGGGTATCACCATGGCGCTGCAGAAGGACAAGCTTTTGGACAAGCTGGGCACCATCTATATCGTGTTTATCATCGCAGTGCCTTCCCTTGCTTATATCTTCCTGTTCAAGGCCATCGGCGGCAGCTTCGGTTTGCCTACCACCTTTGATATGGAGCATCCCACGTGGCTGATGTATATCCTGCCCATCATTTCTCTGGCTCTGCCCTCTATCGCCAATCTGATGAAGTGGCTGCGCCGGTATATGATCGACCAGATGAATGCGGACTATGTCAAGTTCGCCCGTTCCGGCGGTCTTTCCGAGGGTGAGATCTTTACCAAGCATGTGCTGAAAAATGCTATCATCCCAATTGTTCACGGCATCCCCGGCTCCGTGCTGGGCGCAATGGTAGGTGCCATCATCACCGAGCGTGTGTATGTGGTCCCCGGTGCCGGTAACCTGCTGACCAAGGCGATCAATGCCTATGACAACGGCGTGATCGTGGGCATGGCGCTGTTCTATGCCCTGCTGACCGTGGTCTCTATTATCCTTGGCGATATTTTGATGTCCGTTATGGATCCCAGAATATCCTTTACTACGAAAGGGAGGTAATCGAATATGGCTGAGAATATTGTCAATTTGGACGAATTTCAAATGTCTGACGATGAGCTGTTCGCGCCGGTAAGCCGGGACGAGCTGGAATCGGAAAAGATCACCGCCCCCAGATATTCCTACTGGAAAAGTGTGTTCCGGGTGTTCTTCAAGAAGAAAATCAATATCATCGTGCTGTCTTTGCTGGCGCTGATGCTGATCTTCGCATATATCTATCCTTTGATCATCGGCTATGATGCCGCAGTGGACCCCTATCTGAACCTGCGGGATTCCGCAGCCAAGCATCTGGGACCCGGCGAAGCCATCGAGAAATTTGGCTTCAATATCAAGTGGATCTTGGGTACCGGCGCTTCCGGCCAGTCCACCTTTGACGCCATTTGGTACGGCTCCAGTATTTCCGTGTCTTTGGCGCTGATCTGTGCGCTGATCAATATGACCATCGGCGTTATCGTTGGTGCCATCTGGGGCTTCAGCAAGAAGGTGGATATCGTGATGATGGAGGTCTACAACATCATCGCCAACATTCCCTATATTCTGCTGATCTCCGTGGTGGTGCTGATCCTGTCTGCCAGCTTCTGGTCCATGGTCTTTGCGCTGACGGTCACCGGCTGGCTTGCCATTGCCTACTTTATCCGGACACAGGTGGTCATCATCCGTGACCGGGAGTATAATCTGGCATCCCGCTGCTTGGGCACCCCTATCACCCGCATCGCCACCAAGAATATCCTGCCCTTTATGACCTCTGTCATCGTCACACTGGCGGCAACGGAGATCCCCTCCTATATTTCCTACGAAGTGTTCCTGTCCTATATCGGTATGGGTCTGAGCGACATGTCTCTGGGTAAGCTGATCGAGGCCTCCCAGAACGCCATGCTCACCCCCGGCTGGGAAATGGAATTCTGGAGCCCCGTTGTGGTGGCTTCCGTGATCGCTGTGGTGCTGTATGTGGTCGGCCAGAATCTGGGCGACGCATCTGACCCCAGAACCCACATGTAAGGGGGGCGGCAAAATGGATAACAGAAAAGTATTGCTGTCCGTCAAGGATCTGGAGGTCAAATTCAAGGTCCGCGGCAGAACCCTTACCGCCATTCGCGGTATTTCTCTGGATTTCTATGAAAACGAGTCCGTCGCTATTGTTGGCGAGTCCGGCTCCGGTAAGTCCGTATTTACCAAGACCTTTGCCGGTATGCTGGATTCCAACGGCTATATCAGCAACGGCGACATCATCTTCAACGATGAGGAGCTTTCCGATACCCGTGTGAAGCTGACGAACCACGCAAAGAAGATGATCGCGGATGCGGAAAAGAAGCTCAACGAATATTCCAAGCTGGAAAACGGCGCTTCTGTTTACCGCCAGATCCAAGCATTGGAGAATGAAAAACAGCGCCGGATGGGTCTGAGCCCTGAGGAAGAAGCGGCTACCACGGAAACCATCCGCAAGCTGCGCTTCCAGCGCACAGAGCTGTTCAATCTGAAGCAGACCATCGACTCCTCTAAGGAAAAGGAGCGCTATAAGGCTACCGACCTGCAGATCAAAGAGCTGGATGCTCAGATCAAGGCTCTGGAGCAGGAGCGGAAGGATAAGCTGGCTGCGCACAAGGCTGCAGTGAAGGCGGATACCAAATTTGCTGAGGAATATCAGCAAAAGATGGCTGTGCTGAAGGAAGAATACGCCAAGGCACAGAAGCAGGAGGTCTCTGATGCCGTCAAGGAGCGCAACCGCATTCTTGCCAAGGAAATCTACCTGTCTGTGGGCCGCTACGGTCTGAAAAAGCGTATTCAGTTCCACAACGGTCTGCTGAAGGCGATGAAGGAAGCCATGACGCAGGGTGTAGATCTGGGCGACGAGGCGACCCGCAATGCCGTGTTCGATCAGGTGGCGTTCCGTGTCCGATATCTGGATGAGACCGAGACCCAGCTTCACGGCACCTGCGTGCTAAATCTGGCAAAGGTGAACTATTCTAAGGACTGGACCCAGATCCGCGGCGGCAAGATCGCCACGGTGTTCCAGGATCCCATGACTTCTCTGAACCCCATCATCACCATCGGCAAGCAGATCACCTCCGTGATATTGCAGCATCAGAACTGCTCCGAGGCGGAAGCCCGGGAGCGTGCGCTGATTTTGATGAAGAAGGTGGGCATCCCCAATGCCGAGGCGCGGTTTGACGATTATCCCTTCCAATACTCCGGCGGTATGCGCCAGCGGATCGTTATCGCCATCGCCCTTTCCTGCCAGCCTAAGATCTTGATCTGTGACGAGCCCACCACGGCGCTGGATGTGACCATTCAGGCACAGATCTTGAAGCTGATCAAGGATCTGCAGAAGGAATTCGGTTATACCATCGTGTTTATCACCCACGACTTGGGTGTCGTGGCAAACATTGCCGACCGTGTGGCAGTGCTGTATGCCGGACAGGTCATCGAGCTGGGCAGCGTGGAGGAAGTATTCTATGATCCCCGGCATCCCTACACTTGGGCGCTGCTGTCCAGCCTGCCCCAGCTTGCCCAGCGGGATACCAAGCTCTACTCCATTACCGGCACACCCCCGTCCCTGTATAACAGCATTACCGGCGACGCATTTGCGCCCCGTAACCCCTACTGTCTGAAGGTGGACACCTTGAAGGAGCCTCCCATGTTCCAAGTCAGCCCCACCCACTTCGCAAAGACATGGCTGCTGGATCCCAGAGCCCCCAAGGTGGAAAAGCCCGAGATCATTCAGAACATCCACGAAAAGCTTGTGGATGCATTCAACATTTGAGAAGGAGGAAGTGAATATGGCAAAAGAAAAGAAGCCTGCCCAGTCCTTCCTTCCCGAGCACGGACCCATTGACGAGCAGGGCAGAGAGATCCTGCTGAGTCTAAAAAATGTGGACATCACCTTCGGAAAGGGTGACAGCGCCGTCCGTGCCGTCAAGGATGCCTCCTTTGATATCTATAAGGGTGAGACCTTCTCACTGGTAGGTGAGTCCGGCTCCGGCAAGACCACCATCGGCCGCGCCGTGATCCGGGTCAACCCTTGCGCCGCCGGTGAGATCCAGTACAAGGGCGTGCGGATCTCCGGCAAGACCAGCAAGGGTCTGGACCGGGAGGTCATCCGCAACATCCAGATGGTGTTTCAGGATCCTGCAGCCTCTTTGAACGAGCGCGCCACCGTGGACTATATCGTCTCCGAGGGCCTTTACAACTTCCATCTGTTTGAGGATGAAGCAGACCGGGTGCGTAAGGTAGAGAAGATCATCGAGGAAGTAGGTCTGCTGCCCGAGCATCTGACCCGTTATCCCCATGAGTTCTCCGGCGGTCAGCGCCAGAGAATCGGTTTGGCAAGAGCTATGGTCATGGAGCCGGAGCTGGTCATTGCCGACGAGCCCATTTCCGCACTGGATGTTTCCATCCGTGCGCAGGTGCTGAATCTGCTGAAGAAATTCCAGAAGGAGCGGGATGTCACCTACCTGTTTATTGCCCATGACCTTTCCATTGTCCGGTTTATTTCCGACCGGATCGGCGTTATCTACAAGGGCGATATCGTGGAGATCGCCGATGCAGAGGAGCTGTTTGACTTCCCCATGCATCCGTATACCCGCAGCTTGATCTCTGCCATTCCCATTCCCGATCCCCAACTGGAAAAGAACAAGGTGCTGTTTACCTACGATCCCTCCGTCCACGATTACAGTGAGGAAAAGCCCGAGCTGGTGGACATCGGACACAACCACTTTGTGTTCGGCAATACCAAGGAGATCGAGGAGTATAAGCGTCTGCGTGCCTCCGGGGAAAAGGTGAAGTCCATCACCATTTTGGAGCCCGGTGCTGCGCAGGCAGTGAAGCGGGCTGAGGAAGAGCTGCCTCAGGGCGAGTATATTCTGGACGCTCCGGTTCATGATACCGGCAGCCTGTGGATGATGATCCTGTCCTTCTTCCTGCCCCTGCTGGGCATTATCGGCGGCTTCATCTATAAGCATTTCAACTATATCCGCAACTATAAGGCATGTATCAAGGGCGCTCTCATCGGTCTGGCTGTGCTGGGCGTGATTTTGGGCCTGTTTGGATTGATGCTGCTGTTTGCGGTGCTGTAGTCTATGGGCAAAAAGGACAGCACTCGCTGGTCTCCCCGTCTTCCCAAGGTGGAAAACATCAAGCTTTCCGGCAAAAACAAGACCCTGCGGATCGTTTTGATCGTGATCCTGCTGGTGGTGGCGGCTGTCTCCCTGTCCGCAGGGCTGACGGCGCTGCTGAACCGGGAGCCGGGCTGGCAGGAGGTCAGCGTGGACAGTGGAGAGCTGCACTGCGGCGGCGATTTTGTGCTGCAGTATGATTTCGGCGGGGCAGGCATGTCTGCCACCGCGGAAAGCAAGGCGCTTACCGCCGCTTATTCCGAAGCGGCGGTAAAGGCGTGGCAGCTTTTTTCCTCGGAGACCCCGGAAAACGGAAATCTGGCATGGCTCAATGCCCATGTCAATGAGCCGGTGACCGTGGATCCCGGGCTTTATACCGCGCTGGAGCTGGTGGTACGGTACGAAAACCGCCATGTGTTCCTTGGTGCGGTATACAGCGAATATGAGCGGATGCTTCTGTGTGAATCCGACGGAGAGGCTGAGCGTTATGACCCTGCCCAGAATCCGGAGCTGCTGCCCTATATCAAGGAAGCGGCGGCATTCGCCAATGATCCGGCGGCAGTCCGTCTGGAGCTGCTTGGAGAAAACCGGGTGCAGCTTTCCGTCAGCGAGGATTACCTTGCCTTTGCTGACACCCATGAGATCACCGGGTTTGTGGACTTTGGCTGGATGACCAATGCTTTTGCGGCGGACTATCTTGCCGATACCCTGTCCGCAGCAGGCTTTACAAGGGGGTATCTGGTCAGCTATGACGGATTTACCCGAAATCTGGATCTGCGGGGGCAGCAATACGGCATCAATGTGTTCGACCGGCAGGAGGACAGCATCTATATCCCTGCCGTGATGCACTACAGCAGCCCTATGAGCATAGTTGCGCTGCGGGATTTCCCGCTGAGTGAGCGGGATCGCTGGCACTACTATTCCTTTGCGTCTCTGCGGATCGCTACCCTGATGATCGATCCCGCGGACGGTATGGATAAGAGCGCCGTCCACGATCTTCTCTGCTACAGCGAGAAAACCGACTGTGGGGAGATCGTGCTGCAGATCGCGCCTGTGTTTATCGCGGATTTGCTGGATGAGGATGCCTTGAAAGCGCTGGCGGAGCAACAGATCTATTCTGTGTGGCCTAGGGGCACGGTGCTGTGCTATAATCAGCCGGGTCTGGCACTGACGATGACGGAGGATTCGGGCATCGCATATACCAAGGAACTGATTAACTGATCAAACGCCGTCTGCACTATACGCAGACGGCGTTTTCTCTGTGAATTTTTCGTTACAGGGCTTGTCTATTCGGCAAAAATAGTGTACAATAACAACCTATGCTGGGATAATGTGCGCAAGGAGGTGTACCATGGAGTCTCACAACGATGAACTGAATAAGCGACGGCAGCAGCGTCGGGAGCGGCAGCAGCAGCGCCAGAGAGAGCAGAAAAAGTTTACGGCAACGCTGGTGATCGCGGCTGTGGTGCTGATCTCCTGCGGTATTCTGATCTTTGCGGTGGCACAGTCTGCCCGGCAGGGCAGCAGCCAATCTACCCAGCCACCGGAGCACATCTCCCAGACCGGGGAGACCGGAGGAACTACCGAACCCTCTACAGAGCCCACCGGTCCTGCTACGGTGATCACGCTGGCGGCGGTAGGGGATGTGAATATCAACGACAAGACCGTGGCGGCAGGTGCCGGGGCGGTGTATGACTATACCAATACCTTTGTGGATGTGTTGCCCCTGCTGTCGGAGGCAGATCTGACACTGATGAATTTTGAGGGAAATCTCTGCGGAGAGCCCTACGGCACGGCAACCGTGTCTGCCCCCCAAGAGCTGATGGAGGCGCTTTACAATGCCGGCGTGGATGTGGTGCAGATGGCAAATTCCCGGTGTATCAATAACGGCGATTCCGGTCTTGCCACTACCTTGCAGAATATTCGGGCGGCAGGCATGCTCCCGGTGGGCGCTTACGCCTCAAAGTCGGAATTTAAGCGCACCGGCGGCTATACGATCTGCGATATTCAAGGAATCAAGATCGCCTTTGTGGCGTTTACCAAGGGCATGGACGGTTATGCCATTCCGGAACAGTTTGACGGTCATGTAAACCTGCTGTATACCGACTATGCCACCATGTACAAGGAGGTGGATACCTCCGGTATCCGAAAGGTACTTCGGGCTGCCGCAAAGGAAAAGCCGGACATCACCATCGCGTTGCTCCATTGGGGCAGCGAGTATTCCGATAAGGAAAACAAGACGCAGGCGACCATCAAGGATCTGATGATCGATGAGGGCGTGGATGCCATTATCGGCACCCATCCTCACTATGTTCAGAAGATGGAGATCGAGAAGGAGACAGGGGCATTTGTGGCTTACTCTCTGGGGGATTTCTATTCCGATGCCCAGCGGGCAGGCAGCGAATATTCCGTTGTGCTCCATCTGGAGATCACCAAGGATCATATAACTGGGGAGACCAAGGTCACGAACTTTGAATACACCCCCATTTTTACCATGGAGGGCATTGACGGAAAGCTGAAGGTGGTGCGTCTGCAGGAGCAGATCGACCAGTATCTGGCAGACAATGTTCGCATGGTCAACGACCAGACCTACAGCGCCATGGTCTACGGCTTGAAGCGCGCCCATGAGCGTGTGGGCAAGCTGGTGGAGGGCACTGCCGAGGAGACTGTGCCGCCCACAGAGGAAACCACAGCGCCCACCGAGACAACAGGCGCTGCCACGGAGACCACCGGGGAGACGACTGTGGAGACGACCGCAGAGACAACGGCAGAGTCTACCGGGGAAACCACAGCATCCGCATAAAGCAAAAGAAAGAGAAGGCTCGTCAATGGCGAACCTTCTCTTTTTTTGTTGAGATGTCATTCTTTAGTTTTGCAGAAGCTGCTGCTTGCTGTATTGCAGGGTGTAGAGCCGGTAGTAGCGGCCCTTTTGCGCCAGCAGCGCTTGATGGTTGCCCTGCTCGATGATCTGTCCGTGGGACAGAAGAATGATGTTATCTGCATGCTGGATGGTGCTCAGACGGTGGGCAACGATCAGCATGGTGCCGATATTTTTCATCTTCTCCAGAGAATCTTGGATCAGCATTTCCGTTTCTGTGTCGATGTTGGCGGTGGCTTCGTCTAGGATCATCACCGAGGGCTTGTGCAGAACGGTTCTGGCAAAGCTGAGAAGCTGCCGCTGACCTGCAGAGAAGTTGTTGCCCCGCTCCCGCACCACCTCATCCAAGCCGTCCTCCAGCTTGGTGATGAAGCTGTCGGCGTTGACATAGCGGCAGGCGCGCCAGATGTCCTCGTCGGAGATATCCTCCTTGCGCAGCACGATGTTGCTGCGGATGGTGCCGGAGAACAGGAACACATCCTGCAGCATCTGTCCGAAGTGGCGGCGCAGAGAGGATATCTTGATCCTGCGGATGTCGATGCCGTCAATGAGAATCTGACCCTTCTGGATATCGTAGTTTCGGCAGATCAGGCTGAGGATGGTGGTCTTACCGGAGCCTGTGGAGCCCACAAACGCCACCGTCTGCCGGGGCTCTACCTTGAAGGAAACGCCCTTGAGCACCCATTCGCCGGGGTTATAGGCGAACCAGACATCCCTAAATTCGATCTCGCCCCGGATCTGCTCCAGCTCCATGGCGTCGGGCTCATCCACCACCTCCGGAACCATATCCAAGATCCCGAAGATCTTTTCCGAGGAAGCAAAGGACTTTTGCAGCATATCAAACTGCTCTGCCAGATTCTGGATGGGGTTAAAGAACTTGGAGATATACATATAGAAAGCGACCACGATGTCCGCGGTGATCACCTGTCCGAGGAAGGGGGTATCTTGGATATATCCCTTGCTGCCGAAGTAGAACAGGCACATAACGCAGCTAATATTGAGCATATACACCATGGGACGGAAGATGCCGAATACAAACATCCGGTTCCGCTTTGCCTTTTCCAGCTCCCGGCTGCGGCGGCGGAAATCCTCCATTTTTTGGGCTTCCCGGTTGAAGATCTGGGTGATCTTGATGCCGGAGAGGTTTTCAGAGAGGTAGGTGTTGATATCTGTGGTGGCATCGGTGACATCCCGGTGGGCTTTCCGGGAGAATTTCCGAAAGATCACCGTAAACAGCACCACAAAGGGCACGAAGCACAGCACCATCAGCGTCAGCGCGTAGTTCAGTAGCAGCATAGCACCCAGAACGCCTACCACCACCATGCTGTTTTTCAGCAGGGTTACCAGAATGTTGGTGAACATATAGCTGATGGAATTGGGGTCGTTGGTGACACGGGTCACCAGCTTGCCTACGGGGATGTTGTTGAGCTGCTCATGGGACAGCTTTTCGATGTGAGTGAACACATCCATGCGGATCTGAGACAGGATCTTCTGACCGGTCTTTTGTAGGATCATTGCTTGGAAATAGGTGCAGAGCATGCTAACGATCAGAATTCCTGCGTAAACGGCAACGATCTTCAGCAGGTAATTCAGCTCAAAGTCTCCGGAGACGGTCTTTTCCACATGACCGACGATGAGAGGAGAGACCAGATCATAGACGATGGAGACCGCCATGATGAAAAACACCAGCACAAAGTCCTTCCAGTAGGGCTTAGCGTAGTGCAGCAGCCGCTTGACGATCTCGCCGTCGGACATATGGCGGGTATAGCCGTCGGCGTTTTTCTGCTTTTTCAGCGCCAGAGAGGCAAGGAAGAACACCAGCGCAAAGGCTCCGATGATGGCGCCCACGATGAGAACAGGCAAATACTCAGCCATTTTGGGCACCTCCTTCCTCTTCCAGCCGCTGCAGATCTACCATTTTTCGGTAGGCGGTGCTGCGGCTGTACAGCTCCCCATGGGTGCCGAAGCCCTCTACGGTGCCGTCGTCGATAAACAGCACCTTATCCATCTGCTCGATGGTGGAGATCCGGTGGGCGATGAGGATGGTGGTCTTTCCGCTGCGGGTATCGCGGAGATTTTGCAGAATGGTGCGCTCAGTCTTGGTATCCACGGCGGATACGCTGTCGTCGAGGATCAGAATAGGGGCATCCTTCATCAGCGCCCGGGCGATGGAGATCCGCTGCTTCTGACCGCCGGAGACGGTGACGCCCCGCTCGCCCAGCACCGTATCGTAGCCGTGCTGGAACTGGCGGATGTTGCTGTCCACATCGGCAAGCATTGCTGCGGCGCTGACCGCCGCGGGGGAAGCGCTGTCTGTACCAAAGGCAATGTTGTTTGTGATGGTGTCGGAAAACAGGAAGTTATCCTGCGGCACATAGGCACAGCTCTCCCGAACCGAGCGGATGGAAACGGTATTCACATCCTGCCCATCGATAAATACGGTGCCGTCGGGCACATTGTAGGTGCGCAGCAGCAGATCCACAAGGGTGGTCTTGCCGGCACCTGTTCTGCCCACCAGACCCACACTTTCTCCGGCGCGGATGGTAAAGGACACATTCTTCAGTGCGTCAAATTCCCCGTCGGGGTAGCGGAAGGTCAGATCCCGGAACTCGATATCGCCCCGAACAGCTTCCAGCTCTGCCACACCGGGGCGGTCAACCACATCCTGCTTTGCTTCCAAAAGCTCGCCAATGCGGTTCAGAGATGCCTTGCCCCGTGAGGTCATGTCGATGAGCTCGGATACTGCCATGATGGGCCAGATGATGGCGTTGAAATAGCCGATGAATTCCACAAGCTGTCCGGCGTTGAAGCTGCCCTTATAGACCAGAAATCCGCCGTAGCCAAGGATGATGCAAATAACACTTTCCACAAACAGGGTCACCAAGATCCGCAGCAGCACCGATGCCTTGGTGTGGTCGATGTTGGCGGTCTCGTTTTCCCGGTTCAGCTTTTCAAAGGCGAGAAGCTCCTTGGCTTCCTTGACGAACGCTTTGATCACGGCGATGCCGGAGAAGCTCTCTTGAGAGAAGTCCGACAGACGGGAGAAGGCCTCCTGCCGGATGTCCCACTTTTTCATCATGTACTGGCCTACCACCGTGGCGGAAGCCAGCAGCAGTGCCATGGGGATCAGAGAGAGCAGAGTCAGCAGCGGATCCATGCCCCACATCTTGATCACGGCGAGGATGCCCAGAAACAGGGCGTCGCAGAACATCATGATACCCCAGCCGTAGCATTCCTGCACGGTATCCAGATCGTTGGTAAACAGGCTCATCAGGCTGCCCACCTTGTTGATCTGATAGTACTGCCGGGAAAGATCCTTAGCATGGTCAAACATACGCTCCCGCAGGTCACCCTCCACACGGATGGCGGCGCCGAAGAAGCACACACGCCACAAAAATCTGCCAAAGACCATGGAAAGGATGATGCCTACCATGGGCATACAGACCCGCTGCAGCAAAAACGCCATGTCAAAAGGCAGAGCGCTGCCGTCCACGGTTACATAGCCGTCGTTGAGACCGTTGATGACCGTGGCATACAGATTGGGCACGATGAGCTGCAGATAGTCCACGGCGATCAGCGCCGCAAGACCCAGCAGAAGCAGCGGCAGATACCGCAGATAATAGCGGTTGATATGCTTGCCGAATATCATCTTGACCCTCCTTTACTTAAAAATCAAATATTCTATTAAGTATACCACACACAGCAGAAAAATGGAATATGAAGTGGAAGAAAAAGAAAAAAGAAAGGGAGCCATTCGGTGAAATGGCTCCCTTTAGGCTTATCTTACGTACTCAATGACCACGCGGCGGTTGGGTTCGGTGCCGGTGGAGTAGGTGGTGATGTTCTCCATCTCCTGCAGGGCGGCGTGGATCACATGGCGCTCGTAGGCGTTCATGGGCTCCAGAGTGGTGCGGCGGCGGGCCTTCAGCACCTGCTGTGCCTTCTTGCGGGCGTAGCGGCGGAGACTGTCCTCCCGCTTTTCACGGTAGCACTCGGCGTCCACATTGATGCGGACATGACCGTCGATATCCCGGTTGATAGAGTAGTTGCACAGATGCTGGATGGCATCCAGTGTGTCGCCACGGCGGCCGATGAGGAAGCCTAGATCCTCACCTACCAGATCTACCTTATAGGTGTTCTCCTCAGCCTTCCATGCATGGGGCACTGCCTGAGAGCCCATGTGCTCCAGCAGACCCTTCAGAAACACCTCGATCTTCTCCTCAACGGAGCCGCTTTCCGCGGGGGTGTATTCCTTGGGAGCAGCCTTTACAGGCTCGCTCTTGCGCTCGGTCTTGTTTTGGCGGGGCTTGTTCTCCTTGGGCTTGGATTCCTTAACAGGCTCTGCCTTGGGAGCCTCCTGCTTCACCTCTGCTTTGGGAGACGCCTGCTTGGGGGCTTCGGGCTTCGCTTCAGGCTTCTTGGCAGCCTTGGGCTTGGAACGGGAAGCAGAGGACAGGGCTACCTTGGGAGCTTCCGGCACGGGATCCGGAGCTTCGTAGGTCACCTGTACCTTGGCAGGGGTAGCGCCGAAGCCCAGAAAACCGGGCTTTGCCTGTGCCAGCACCTCAACAGATACACTGTCCCGGTCCAGACCAAGCTGGTTCAGCGCAGACTCAATGGCAAGGTCAATGGTCTTGCCAGTGGTTACGATGGTCTTTTCCATTGATTATTCCTCCGTATTGTGGTTGCTGTAGCGGTTGGGATCGTAAGCGCGGCCCTTGCAATAGGGACGGCTGGGGATGCCGGACAGGACGGTATCTTCCTCATCCTCTTCGATGGCGAGACCCTTCTTGACGGCGTATTCCTTAGCGGCTGCCTCCTTGGCTGCCTGCTGCTGGTCACGCTGCTTCTGCTGCAGCTTCTTCTTGCTGGTGTTTTCGGTGATGCCATCGGGGTTGGCTGCACGGCGCTCAGCGCGGATGCGCTCCTTCTCGGCTTCCAGACGGTCTGCCTCCAGCGCACGCTGCAGACGGACAGCATCCTCGGCATCATAGACCTTGCGGTAGTGCTTGGTGAGGATCACATTTTCGATCATGGATGCCACACCGCCGATGAGCCAGTACAGAGACAGAGCTGCGGGAACGGTAAAGCCGATCCACAGAGACATCAGCGGCATCAGCCACATCATCATCTTGCCCTGCTGGGCGGAGGTGGACTTTTTGGCGGTCTCCTTGTCCTCAAGACCCTTTTCGTCGGTGATGACGGAATTGTTGGTCTTTTGGGAGATAAACATGGACAGCACCTGACTGCCTGCGGACATCACGGGGATCAGGAACCCGCCGATGCTGTTCCAATCCCACTTCCACTGATCACCGAAGATATTGAAAGTGGGGATCTGACCCAGATCGATGCCAAGGAAGTCAAAGTTGATGCCCTGCAGGGTGGCATCCCGGAGGGTAATACCGGCGTTGCGAACCACATCCACAAAGTCCGGCATGTGCCGCACGGCGACCAACTGGTCATAATAATTGTTGTTGGTAAAAATGCTGGGATCTGCTGCCTTCATCGCGTCAATAACCGAGGTGGCGGTCTCCAGCGTTTCGTGGAGCATATACACCAGAGGCTGACGGATGACCTGGTACAGGGGCAGCAGGATCAGCAGGGGAACAAGGCTCCACAAACAGCCGCCGCAGCCCATGGAGGCGCCTTCCTCCTGCTGCAGCTTCTGAATGGCTTCGTTCTGCTTCTGCTGGTCGTTGGCGTACTTGCGCTGGATCTCTTGGATCCGAGGCTGCAGCCGGGACATCTTCATCATGCTCTTTCTGGACTTTGCGTTGATGGGCAGCAGCACGATGCGGACGATAATGGCAAACAGGATCAGGGCAACACCGTAGTTGGTGGTGAACTGATACAGCCAGTCCAGCAGATAGCCAAAGGGAATGGTAATGATTTTAGCCATTTACTTTCCTCCTGAGTGGTAATGGATCTAAGGCACGGGGTCGTAGTAGTCACCCTTGTAGAAAGGGTTACAGCGCAGCAGCCGGCGCAGCGCCAGCCAGCCGCCCTTCAATGCCCCGTATTTGTTGATGGCTTCGTAGGCGTAGTGCGAGCAGGTGGGGTGGAAACGACAGCTTGGGGGAGTATTGGGAGAGATGCCCTTTTGGTAGAAGCGGATCAGCGCAAGCATCAGCTTTTTCATGGCGTCACCGATTCCTGCTCCGGCAGTAAAATACCTGCCTTATCCGCAAGAGACAAAAAGCTTCGGGAAAGCTGAGAAAAGGAGGCGGTTACACAGCGGCTGCGTGCCACCACCACGATATCATACCCCGGCAGAAAGCGGCTCTCATTGAGCCGGTAGACCTCCCGCAGACGGCGGCGTACCCGGTTGCGGACCACGGCGTGACCCAGCTTTTTGCCTACGGTAAAGCCCACCCGGTTGGTGCCGGTGCGGTTTTTCCGGGCATAAAGCACCAAAAAGCCGTTTGCCTGTCCGTTGGAGGCATAAAGCCGCCGAAAGATATGATTCAGCTTCAAGCTACTGGAAAATTTCATACAGAGTCTCCTGCAACGCGAACAACTTCAAAAGGATGCGCTCCAAAGAAAGGGAAAGCTCCGCCGGAGGGCGGAAAGACATTTTACAAGGCTGGTCCCAATAAAAAAGGGAGCGGGGCGAATTGCCATTCGCCCCGCATGGACTCCCGTTTCGCTATGAGCGATTATAAACTGTGGTTTTCCACGGATCGCTTACACTCAAGCAGACAGGACCTTGCGGCCCTTGGCACGGCGGCGGGCAAGCACCTTGCGGCCGTTGGAAGTAGCCATTCTCTTCCGGAAACCGTGAACCTTGGATCTGTGACGGCGGCTGGGCTGATAGGTACGCTTCATTCTGGGTACACCTCCTGTCAAATTCAATATGCTCGACAGCCATTTCTGGCCGCAGCGGGACATAGTAATATGACCATAAAAGGTCATGCTAGAGCATTATAACCGAAAAAACCAGTTAGGTCAACAATTATTTTGAAAAATCCGGTTTTTTGCTGTTAAGGGGTGGTTTCCCCACCGCCGGAGTCCGGTTCCGGGGCTGCCGGAGGCTGGGGCTGAGGCGGTTCGGTGGGTGCAGGGGGTTCGGTAGGTGCGGGAGGGTCGGTAGGAGCAGGGGGTTCTGTGGGCTGCGCAGGCTCAGTGGGAGCGGTGGTAGGCTCGGTGGGCGTGTCCACAGGCACGGTGGGCTCTGTGGTGGGCTCCGTGCTGGGCTCAGTGGCAAGATCGTCCCGGTAGCTGGTCTCCAGACGGTCGATGGGCCAAGTACCCTTCAGCTTCTGGCTTACCCGGCTGCAGCCGGGGTGATCCGGCGCCATGGGAACAGGCTGATAGTCGTTGCCTACATGGATGGTTCCTGTGACATGGCAGGGGATGATGCTCAGCTCTCCAAGGGAGATCTTTCCGTCGGCGCTGCGAAGGATCTGCTGCTGCAAAATGGCGGTGTCCTTGTCGCCGGGGTCGGGATTGCCGCCGAAGGAGAAATTACCAAGGCTGTAGAAGATCACGCCGTCGCCGTAGTGCTCGATGGGCTGGAGTACATGGGAGTGGTGACCGTAAACGATGTCAGCGCCGGCTTCAATGGCGGCGTGTGCCATCTTTTTCTGGTTGGCGGTGGGGTAGTAGTAGTATTCGCCGCCCCAGTGGAAGCAGCCGATGACCACCTCCGCGCCCTGCTTGCGCAGCGCCTTCAAGGCGTTTTGCATGACACCCATGTTTTTCGGCTCCACCGCGGTGTATACGCCGATGGTCAGCCCGGATTCGGTGGTAAAGAGAACGGATTCGTCAAAGCCGCCATAGTAGATACCCGCGTTTTTTAACGCGTTCACGGTATCTTCAAAGCCTTCCTTGCCGTAGTCCATGGCGTGATTGTTGGCAAGGTTGGCAAATTCCACGCTGCCCTGTGTCAGAATGTTGGTATATGCCGGAGGTCCCCGGAACACAAAGGTCTTGTTGCCGGCGGTGCCCCGGTCGGTCAGCGCGTTTTCCAGATTGATAAAGGTGCAGTCGTCGTTGGCAAAGTAGGTCTGCACATCGGCAAAGGGATAGCTGTAGTTGTCGCCTACGGTGCCGATAAAGGTGTCTTTGCCGGTTCTGCCTGCCCGGTTTGCCAGCGTGCAGTCACCCACAAAGGTCAGGGTGTATGTAGCTTCTTGGGGCTGGGTGGGCGCTTCGGTGGCGGCGGTGGTCTCCATGGGGACAGTAGTCTCCACAGGAGCGGTTGTTTCTTCAGAAGCGGTGGTTTCCCCGGAGGGTGCTGTGGTTTCTCCGGCGGTCTGGCCGGTAGGCTCGGTGACCGCCGGTAGGGAATTCCGAGGCAGCAGCACAGCCGCGGCAACGATGGCAGCGAGGATCAGAACCAGCACGCAGATCACCGCAATGAGGATATTTCTCTGTTTCATGGCAAAATACCAACTTTCATGATTATACGGGATTTTTACAGAACGAGCTTATGCCATTTTATCAAGGATCCGTATTATTCTTGCAGAAGCTGCCACAGGCAGGGGAGCTGACTTTCAAAGGCAACGCCGTAGGGCGTAGCTTCGGGGGTGGCGGCAACACACTGCCGCACGAACCGGGCTGCCAGCACGGCACTTTCCTGCTCGGTGCGTCCGGTCATCATGCCGCCGGTAAAGGCGGCGGCAAACAGGTCGCCGGTGCCGTGGCAGCGGCGGTCGATATGCTCGTTGCGGAAGGAGAAGCTGCCTCTTTGACGGTGGATACCGTAAAAGCCGATCTCGCCGTTGGGGAACAGGAAACCGGTGACGATGGCGGCGTCGGCACCCAGCTCCAAAAGCCCCTGCGCCAGCTCCTTCAGATAGCTATCCTCCGGGTCGCTGCGGTAGGGCATACCCGTCAGCAGGGCGGCCTCCGTCACATTGGGCAGCAGGATGTGGGCGCTGCGGCAGATATCCTTCATGGCGTCCACATGCTCCGGCAGCAGACCGCTGTAGAGCCTTCCGTGGTCGCCCATGGCAGGATCGGCAATAATGAGGCTGCCTTTTTCCCGGTGATCCCGGAGCAGGGGCAGCACGGAGCGCACCTGCTCCGCGTTGGCAAGATAGCCCACCGTCACCGCGTCAAAGCGGACATCCAACCGCTGCCAATGGGCGTGGATGGGGGCGATATTTTCCGTCAGCGGCTGTACATGGGGGCTGGGAAAGCCGGTATGGGTGGACAGCACCGCCGTAGGCAGCACCGCGCAGGCGCTTCCCATGGCGGAGATCACCGGCAGAGCCACCGTTAAGCTGCACCGCCCCAGACAGGACAGATCCTGAATGGACAATACCTGTTTCATGGTCACTCCTGATTCCGCTTTTTCATCAGCTCACGCATACGGATGCCGTGATCCAGCTCCCGCTTGCGGATGCGCAGGCTCTTGGGGGTGCATTCCAGCAGCTCATCGTCTGCCAGAAATTCCAGACACTGCTCCAAGGAGAACACCTTGGGGGTGGTGAGCCGCAGGGCTTCGTCGGAGCCGGAGGCACGCATATTGGTAAGCTGCTTGCGCTTGCACACATTGACGGTCATATCCTCGTTGCGGCTGCAGATGCCCACGACCATGCCTGCGTACACCGGAGTACCGGCACCGATGAGCAGAGCGCCACGCTCCTGCGCGGCGGCAAGACCGTAGGTGACGGCTTCGCCGGATTCATGGGCGATGAGAGAGCCGGTGAGACGGCGCTCAATCTCGCCCTTCATGGGGGCATAGGAATCCAGAACGGAGGACATGATGCCCTCGCCCCGGGTGTCGGTGAGGAACTCGCTGCGGTAGCCGAACAGACCGCGGGAGGGGACAAGGAATTCCAGACGGTAGCGGCTGCCCATGGGAGTCATTCCCAGAAGGTCTGCCTTCCGGCGTCCCATCTTCTCGATCACCGCGCCCATGCACTCCTCGGGCACATCGGCGACCATCCGCTCGATGGGCTCGCAGAGCTTGCCGTCGATCTGCTTTGTCAGCACACGGGGGGTGGAAACGGCAAATTCAAAGCCCTCCCGCCGCATGGTCTCCATAAGAATGGACAGGTGCATCTCACCTCTGCCAGCCACATTGAAGGCATCGGTGCTTGCCTCGGTGACATGGAGGGACACATCCTTCAGAAGCTCCTTTTCCAGCCGGTCACGGAGGTTTCGGGAGGTGACATACTTGCCCTCTCTGCCTGCGAAGGGGGAATTGTTGACGGAGAAGGTCATTTCGATGGTGGGATCGGAGATCTTCACAAAGGGCAGGGGCTCAATGGCATCCGGTGCGCAGAGGGTTCTGCCGATGGTGATATCCGCCATGCCGGACAGGGCTACGATCTCGCCTGCAGAGGCTTCGGAGATGGGGGTCTTGCCCAAGCCGTCAAAGGCGTAGAGGGCGACCACCTTACCCTTTTGCTTCAGCTCGGGGTCGTGGAAATCACAGATGGTGACCTCTTGGTTCACCCGAATGGTGCCCCGTTCCACTCTGCCCACGGCAATCCTGCCCACATACTCATTGTAGTCGATGGAGGACACCAGAAGCTGCAAGGGGGCATCCACTTCGCCGGTGGGGGCGTCGATATAGTTTACAATGGTTTCGAACAGGGGGGTCAGATCGGTGCCCGCCTCGTCAGGGCCGTAGGAAGCGGTGCCCTGTCTGCCGGAGCAGAATACGGTGGGGGAATTGAATTGCTCGTCGGTGGCGTTCAGATCCAGCAGCAGCTCCAGCACCTCGTCCATGACCTCGTGGATCCGGGCGTCAGGCTTATCGATCTTATTCACGGCTACGATGACCTTGTGACCCAGCTCCAGCGCCTTTTGCAGCACGAAGCGGGTCTGGGGCATGGGGCCCTCGGCGGCATCCACCAGCAGGATAACGCCGTTGACCATTTTTAAGATCCGTTCCACCTCTCCGCCGAAATCCGCGTGGCCGGGGGTGTCTACGATGTTGATCTTGATGTCCTTATAATATACGGAAGTGTTTTTTGCCAAAATGGTGATGCCGCGCTCCCGTTCCAGATCGCCGGAGTCCATGACCCGCTCCACCGTGGCTTGGTTTTCCCGGTAGATGCCGCCCTGCTTCAGCATTTCGTCCACCAGAGTGGTCTTGCCGTGGTCAACATGGGCGATGATAGCGATATTACGAATGTTTTCCTGAGATGCCATGTTTGGAATACTCCTTCTTTCCCTAAAAATACATGAACTTTCAAAATATACCACACAGGTATACAAATTGCAATATCATTGCTCCAACTGTGCGGCGGTAATGGGCCGCAGAACGCCGTAGGCATCGAAACGGGTGTCGTTGACCTCCGTTAAGAACACCAGATTCACGGTCTTGTCCGGAACGGTGGCAGCCTGTGCCAGAGAATTGACGGCGCTGGCGGACTGGTTCTCCAGATACAGCCGGGTACGGCCTGCAGGCAGAGAAAAGTCCGGGGTGTTGGAGACAAAGGAGATGCAAAAGTTTTCGCTGCCGCAGGTCTCCACCAAACGGTTTGCGGCATTGGCGATGGCGGAGGCCTTGTCCCCGGTGAAGTAGATATCCGAGGTGTCCGGGAAGTAGAAATTGCCGAAGACCAGCTCGTCAAAGCCCAGCGCCTTGATCTCCGTGGCGGTCTGCATCAGATAGACCAGCGTACCCTCGCTGCTGGGGTTGAGCCAGTAGCATCTGCCGGAATCCTGCCAAAGATATTGACGGGAACGGTGGAACAGACCGTGGCTCACATTTTCCAGACCGTAGAAATAGTCCCGGAAGGCGGAAACACGGGCGATGAGGTAGCAATCCTTCTTTTTCAGCAGCCGCAGCAGGTCGGTCACGGTGTCCAGATCCACACCGCTGGGATTGTGGCTGCTCAGGGTGGTGATGTAGTAGAAGCAGCCCTTGGCATCCTTCATATCGATCATCACCGGGGTGCCGTTGGGCAGAAGCTGTACCTGCTCCAGCACCAGATCGATCTCCTTTGCCAGCATATCCGAGTCGATATAGTAGCCGGTGACCTGTGTAAGATCGGTACTGGTGTTCACGGCGTTTTCGCCTTCGTTATAATAGATGGAGACGGTCTCCGCCGTGTTGGGAGAGACGGCGCTCTCGCCGGAAAGGTCTTCTACCGACAGGTTAAAGTTCAGCTTTGCGCCGTCGGAGGTGTAGACCACATAGCGGTCCAGCCACAGCATCCAAACTGCCCAGACCACCACTGCCAGAAGCAGCAGGATCAGAACAAAGATGCCGAAGTTTTGCAGATTTCTGCGGGTACGGTAGGATAAATTCATGCTTCGCTCCTTTTTGCGGTGACACAGCGCCAGTCTTCGCCGGCGCGGATAGAGGTTACGGTAAGTCCGGCAATTTCCAATGCCCGGCGGACATCCTCCAGCCGGGTGTCCAGAATACCGGAGAGGATCAGTGTGCTGCCGCTGTCCATCAGCAGGGGCAGCACCGGGGCGATGGAAATGATCACATCCGCCACGATATTCACCAGCACAACACGATAGGTGTGCTGCTGCAGCCGTGCCATGAGGGGACGGTCTGTGGTAACATTGCCGGTGAGGGCGGTAAAGACAGGGGCGGAAAAGCCGTTGTAGGCGGCGTTCTGCCGGGCGATGTCCTCGGCTTTGGGGTCAATATCCACGCCGATGGCGGAGGCAGCCCCCAGCCGCAAGGCGGCGATGGACAAAATGCCGCTGCCGCTGCCCAGATCCAGACAGGTGCAGCCCGGAGCGACCAGCTCCTCCATGGCTTCCAGCACCATGCGGGTGGAGGGATGGGCACCGGTGCCGAAGGTCAGACCGGGATCCAAGATCACCGGAAGCCGTCCGCCAATATCGGTATCGGCAAGCCAGTAGGGCAGAACCGCAAGGCGGCTGCCGATGTACTGGGGCGGATAGTTTTCCTTCCAGCTTTCCTCCCAATCGGTCTGGGCAAGGGAAGATACCTCCAGCGGCAGTTCTCCCAGACAGCCTTTGGCGCGCAGACCCTCCACCAGAGCGGTGAGACGGGTCATGGCGGCGGTGTCTGAGTGCTCCAGATACAGCTTGATCTGGGAGAGCCCCTGAAGCTGCTGCTGAAGCTGTTCGTCAATATAGTCCCAGTACGCCCGGTTCTGATCCAAAAAGGTCTCCAGCTCCGTCTGATCCTCCAGCACCAGATCTTCAAATCCGGCGGCGGTGAGGGCGGCGGCAACGGTTTCGGTGGTGCCGGGGAGGGTATGCAGGGTGATCTCCAGCCATTGCATGGCACAAGCCTCCTGTGGTGTAGCAGTGTATCTGTTCGCCTTTTCTTGCAGGCGATACCTATCTAGCCTACATTCTACCGCAAAACAATGAAAAACACAACTGCCGAAGGGGCGAAATTTTCTTTTTTTACTTCCTATTTCCGCTTGTTTGGTATATAATAACGAATACTACTGTTTTAAGGAGAAGCTCCATGGTCAAGACAATGTCCCTGTTTCCCGGTGTAACGCTGCGCTGCGTTCCCGATGACCGCTTTAAGCACGGCGTACTCAGCCTGCAGCTCGTCCGTCCCATGTGCCGGGAGGAGGCAGCGAAAAATGCCCTGCTGCCGGCGGTGCTGCTTCGGGGCTGCCGCAGAACACCGGATCTGCGCCGGATCACCCACCGCTTGGATGCTTTGTACGGTGCTTCCGTTGGAACACTGGTGCGCCGTGTGGGAGATTGGCAGACCACCGGGCTGTACTGCAGTTTTATCGAGGATCACTATGCCATGGACGGTGAGGAAGTGTTCGCCCCCATGATGGCGCTGCTGGGTGAGCTGCTGCTGGAGCCTGTGCTGGAAAACGGCGCTTTCAGCCGGGACTATGTGGAAAGCGAGAAGAAAAATCTCATTGCAACCATCGCCTCGGAGCTGAACGATAAGCGCGCCTATGCCGCCGGCCAGCTTTTGAAGCGGATGTGCGCAGAGGATCCCTTCGGTCTGCCCCGGCTGGGAGAACAGCCGCAGGTGGAGGCCATCACGCCCCAAAGCCTGTACAGCCACTATCAGACCGTTCTCAGGGAAAGCGCCATTGAGATCTTCTATGTGGGCAGCCGGGCACCGGAGCAGGTTGCGGCGCAAATGGAAACTCTACTGGGTGACATAAATAGAAATTATGTAAACTTAGAGGCGCAGACAGCCTTCCGCGGCGGCGCAGAGGGAGACTATACCGAGGTCATGGATGTGAACCAAGGCAAGCTGTGTGTGGGCTATGTGACCCCCATAACCCTGCGGGATGAGGGCTTTGTTGCCATGCAGCTTCTGAATGTGATCTTCGGCGGCGGCATGACCAGTAAGCTCTTTGTTCAGATCCGGGAAAAGCAGAGCCTTTGCTATGCCATCGGCTCCGGCTTTTACGGCAGCAAGGGGATACTGTCCGTTTCCGCCGGTATCGACAGCGGCAAGCGTGAGCTGGTTCTGGAGCAGATCGAAAAGCAGTTGGATGCCTGCCGCCGGGGGGACATCACGTCTGAGGAGCTGACCGCTGCCAAGGAAGCGCTGAGAAGCTCCCTCCGATCTGTTCACGATTCCCCCGGAGCTATAGAGAATTACTATGCCAGCCGTGCTCTCAGCGGCTTGCCCTACACCCCGGACAGCTATCTGCAGGCGGTGGAGGCGGCTACGGCTGAGCAGGTGGCGCATGCTGCCCAAAGCCTGCGGCGGCATACGGTATACTTTTTGAAAGGAGCGGAGCAATGAAGCAGCGCCTTTACCCGGAGCTGGGTGAATCGGTATGGTGGTCGCGGCTGGAAAACGGTCTGACGGTGGCAGTAGTGCCCCGAAAGGGCTTTTCCAAAAAATATGCCTATCTGGTCACCGATTACGGCTCCATTCATACAGAATTTTCCGTAGACGGAAAGCCTTTTTCTGCGCCGGCTGGGGTCGCTCACTATCTGGAGCATAAAATGTTTGACCTGCCCGGCAGAGATGTCAGCGAGGAGTTCGCGGCGCTGGGGGCAAATGTCAACGCCTTCACCAGCTACGATCTTACCGCCTACTATTTTTCCTGCACAGAGCGTTTTGGCGAATGTCTGGCGCTGCTGCTGGAGTTTGTCGCCACCCCCTATTTCACGGAGGAAACGGTGGAAAAGGAGCAGGGCATCATCGGTCAGGAGATCGATATGACCGCCGATGCGCCGGATACCCGTGTCTTTGAGATGCTGATGGAGAATATGTACCGGCAGCACCCCATCCGTGTGCCCATTCTGGGCAGCCGGGATACCATCGCCCGGATCACCCCCCAAGTGCTGGAGGCTTGCCACAGCGCCTTTTACCGCCCGGACAACATGATGCTGTGCGTGGTGGGAGATGTGGATCCGGAGCAGGTGGAGGCTATGGCCTCCGGGATCTGTGCCGGAAAGGGCACTGTGACCCGCCGGGACGGCTGGCAGGAGGATATGACTTGCGGCGGCGGAGGCTGTGAGGAATACATGGAAGTGGCGATGCCCATGTTCCAGATCGGCTTTAAGGCAGAGCCGCTGGGCAAGGGTCCGGAAGCGGTGAAGCAGGAGATCGTCGGCGATCTGGCTGCGGAAGCCTTGTTCGGAGAGTCCTCGGAGCTGTATCTGCGGCTGTATGAGCAGGGGATCATCGATTCCTCCTTCGGCGGCGGTCTGGAAACGGTGGAGGGCATGGCGATGCTGACTCTGTCCGGTGACAGCGACCACCCGGATGCGGTGCTGGAGGCAGTGCTGGAGGAGGCGCAGCGGCTTTCGGAGACCGGTGTGGAGGAGGAAGCCTTTCAGCGCATGAAGCGCAGCGCCTTGGGACGCCGTCTGCGGGAGCTGGATAGCTTTGATTCCGTGTGCTTCCGGCTGTGCGCCTATTATTTCTCCGGCTTTGACTACTTTGACTTCCCGGAGGTTTACCGGCAAGTAAACCGGGAGGATATCCAAGAATTTTTGAAGCGGGTCGTCACCCGGCAGCGGTGCAGCCTGTCCGTTATTTACCCCAAGGAGGAAACACAATGAATCCCAGTAATTATACCGCCATTTCCTTTCCCAGCTTCGGCATCGAGGTAGACCCCGGACGGGGTTTGGAGCTGGGTCCTCTGAATATCCGTTTCTACGGTCTGGTGATCGCCGTGGGGCTGCTGCTGGCGGTGGTCTACGGCTGTCGCCGCGCCAAGGTATTTGGCTTCCGGGAGGATGACATTCTGGACGGAGTGCTGTATATCACTCCCTTTGCCATCCTCTGCGCCCGGCTGTACTACTGCATTTTCTCTTGGGAGTCCGGGGGCTACGCGGAAAACCCCATCTCCGTGCTTTACATCTGGGAGGGTGGCCTTGCCATCTACGGCGGCGTTTTGGGCGCTATCGTAGGCGTGATCGTGTTCTGTAAGGTCAAAAAGATCCGGATCACCGCCTTGCTGGATCTGGTGAGTATCGGCTTTCTCATCGGGCAGAGCATCGGCCGCTGGGGCAACTTCTTTAACCGGGAGGCCTTCGGCGCAGCCACCGACAGCTTCTTCCGCATGGGTCTGTTCAATAAGTATACCCAGAGCTTTGAGTATTACCACCCCACCTTTCTCTATGAATCGGCGTGGAACGCCGTGGGGTTTGTGCTGCTGCATTTTCTCAGCAAGCACCGCAACTACGACGGTCAGATCGCCCTGTGCTATGTGGCGTGGTACGGTCTGGGGAGAGCTTTGATCGAGGGGCTGCGGGTGGATAGCCTGTACTGGGGCAGCTTCCGTGTCAGTCAGGTGCTGGCGGCGGCAAGCTGCGTGGCAGCGGTGGCGCTGCTGGTGTTCTTCGGCACGCGCAAGCACGACAGCAAGGATCTGTTCGTCAACCGCCCGGCGGAATAAAAACAAAGCACGCACCCAAAAAAGGTGCGTGCATTTTTTTGCTTACTGCCGGTAGTGGCTGAGGAAATCCCGCAGCTTGTCGGCGGCGTCCTCCAGAATGTCGATTTGGGGCAGGTAGACGATGCGGAAATGATCCGGCTCCTTCCAGTTGAAGCCGCTGCCGGGTACGAACAGCACCCGCTTTTCCTTCAAAAAGTCCAGCGCGAACTGGGTGTCGGAGGTGATGTTGAACTTCTTCACATCCACCTTGGGGAAAATGTAGAAGGCAGCCTTAGGCTTCACGGCGGAGATGCCGGGAATGTCGTTCAGCGCCTTATAAATGAAGTCCCGCTGCTCATAAACTCTGCCGCCGGGGACGATGTACTCGTTGACGCTCTGGTAGCCCCACAGGGCGGTCTGCACGATGCTCTGGCCGGGCACATTGGAGCAAAGCCGCATATTCGACAGCATATTCAGACCCGCGATATAGTCCTTGGCAATCGCTTTGTTGCCGGAGAGGATCATCCAGCCCACCCGGAAGCCGCAGATCATGTGGGACTTGCTCAGGCCACTGAAGGTGACGCAGAACAGGTCGGGCGCCAGAGAAGCGGTGGAGATGTGCTTTTCTCCGTCCATGACCAGACGGTCATAGATCTCATCGGAGAACAGGATCAGCTCATATTTTCTCGCCAGATTCACGATGCCCTCCAGGATCTCTCTGGGATACAGGGCGCCGGTGGGGTTGTTGGGGTTGATGACAACGATTGCCTTGGTCTTAGGGGTGATCTTGCTTTCCATATCCTGCAGATCGGGATACCAGTCGGAGCTCTCGTCGCAGATATAATGAACAGCCTTGCCGCCGGCAAGATTGGTGCAGGCGGTCCACAGGGGATAGTCGGGAGAGGGGATCAGCACCTCGTCGCCGTTGTTCAGCAAGGCGTTGAGGGAAAGCTGGATCAGCTCGGAGGCACCGTTGCCGGTGAATACATCCTTCATGGTCACATTGGGGATGCGCTTGATCTGGGCATACTGCATGATCGCCTTTCGGGCAGCGAAAATACCCCGGGAGTCGGAATAGCCCTGAGAATGGACGATATTGTCCCGCATATCCTGAATGACCTCCTCCGGCGCGGTAAAGCCAAAGGGGGCAGGATTGCCGATATTCAGCTTCAGAATATTCAGACCCTGCTCTTCCATGCGGGTGGCTTCGTCTACAACGGGGCCCCGCACATCATACAGCACATGTTCCAGCTTGTTTGCTTTCTCGAAGATCCTCATCGGTATCATCCTTTCCCGGGGAAATGATTTCATAATCGTAACACAAAAAGCGGCATTTTTCAACCACTACATCTGGTGCGGCTTTTGCCGGGTGACCCCCATTAGGCGAAGCAGCTTCGGATCAAGGCGATGACCATGTCCTGCTCGGCTTCGGTCATTTTCACATCGCTGGGCAGACACAGGCCCCGGCGGAAAAGATCGGAACCCACATCGCCCTCGGCGCTGATGAAATCCCTGAGCGCAAATACGGGCTGCAGGTGCATGGGCTTCCACAGGGGGCGGCTTTCAATATTCTCCGCGGCAAGGGCAAGACGCAGCTTTTCGGGATCACATACTGCCATGGCTTCCTCATCTATTGTGATGCAGCTTAGCCAAAAGTTGGGAACGGTGTCCGCTTCATAGGGGTTCATTTTTACCGGCAGGTCAGCCAGCGCGGCTTCATACCGGCGGTAGATGGCTTCCTTTTTATCCCGGTGCTCCTGCAGATGCAGAAGCTGCCCACGGCCGATGCCGGCAACGATATTGCTCATGCGGTAGTTGTAGCCGATCTCCTTATGCTCATACCAAGGCAGGTTTTCCCGTGCTTGGGTGGACCAGAAGAAGGCTTTATCCCGCGCCTGCTTTTCTTTTGTCAGCAGCATACCGCCGCCGGAGGTGGTGATGATCTTGTTACCGTTAAAGCTCAGCACGGCGTAGGTACCGAAGGTGCCCGCTTTTCTACCCCGGTACTGGGCTGCCAGCGCTTCCGCCGCATCCTCAATGAGAACAGCGCCGTGCTGTTCGCAGATGGCGCAGATCTCGTCCATTTTCGCAGGCGTGCCGTAAAGATGGGCGAGCATGACCACTTTGGTGTCGGGATATTTGGCAAAGGCAAGCTCCAGCGCCTTGGGGTCCATATTCCATGTGTCCCGCTCGCAGTCGATGAATACCTGCTCGCCGCCCTCGTAGCTGATGGGATTGACGGTGGCGGCAAAGGTGGTGTCGGTGCAGAACACCCGGTCACCGGGCTTTACCCCTGCCAGTTTTACGGCAAGATGCAATGCGGCAGTGCCTGCGGTGAGGGCAAGAGCGTGCATATCCCCCAGATAGGTGCGCATCTCCTGTTCAAAGCCGTCCACATTGAAGCCCAGAGGAGCTACCCAGTTTTTATCGAAGGCCTCCTGTATGTATGCCATTTCCTCTCCGTGCATGGTGGGGGAGGACAGCCAGATCCGCTTCTGTTCGCCCATATCGGCACCGCCTTTTTTCTCTCGAATGCTCCCATTATACGCCCCCTTGGGGGCAAAGTCAAGAAAACCGGCGGTGCTGTTGGACTATTTGCCTCCCAGATTTCCCAAAAGCTCCAATACTGTGCGGCTGTGGCGCTGCTCCTGCAAAGCCATCTGGGCAAAAATATGGCCGTACTGCGCCATGCCGCTGCGCTGCTGATAGGCATGGATGCTGCCCAGCTCCCCGGCATAGCACCTGCGCAGGGCGGCTTCGGGGGTCTGCTGGGAGGGCTGTGGGGATTGGACGGCAGGGCGCTGCCCGGTCTGCAAAAGGTAAATGCCCTTCAGACAGGCGGCGTGGGCGGCTTCCTCCTCTGCCATGGCACGAAGCGCTGCTTCTTTTCCGGGGATCCGTTTGGAAAGGGCAAGATATGCCGCCGAGGCGGACAGCTCCGCGGCGATCAGGCTCAGCAGCTCTCCGTCTTGTTCCGGCTGGCCAGTGCCCTGCACCCGCTGCCAAACCTGTGCTGCCTTTTTCGGATCGTATCCTTGCATAGCATCAGCTCCTTTCCTTTTATAATAATGGAAAAAAACAAAAAAATGTCTTTCTTTTTTCGGTCAAATGTGCTATAATCCTTAAGAATACAACCGTGGGAGGAACGGATATGCCCAGAACCAGCAACAAAGCCCAGATGATTCTGGATTATGTAAACCGATTTGTACAGGAGAATGGCTATGCACCCTCTGTGCGTGAGATCGGCGCGGCTGTGGGTCTGCGTTCCACCGCCTCCGTCAGCTACCATCTGAACCAGCTGCAGGAAAAGGGGCTGCTGCAGGCCGCCGGTGCCAAGGGCAGAAAGCGTGCCATCGTCACCTCTGTCCGTCCCGGGCAGATCCCGGTGGTGGGCGTGGTCACGGCAGGTCTGCCCATTCTGGCTGTGGAGAATCAAGAGGGAACCATGGCATACGACGGAGATCCCGGCTGCTTTGCCCTCCGGGTCCGGGGAGACAGTATGATCGGAGCCGGTATTCTAGATGGGGACAAGGTCATTGTCCGCCCTCAGCAGTCGGCAGATCATGGTCAGATCGTGGTTGCCCGCATCGGTGACGAAGCCACTGTGAAGCGGTTGTACCGCAAGGCAGGAAAGCTGCTGCTGATGCCGGAAAACCCTGCTTACGACCCCGTTGAGGCGTCCGAGGCGGAGATCATCGGCATCGTCAAGGGCGTTTACCGGGAATATTGAGAAGAAAAGAGGCGAGGTAGGATACTTTGCCTCTTTTTTTGGCTGTGTTGCATAGAATTCGGCAGCCAAACTGAGAAAATTGCATAAATTTTGGTAAACTGTTTGATTTTTACAGTACGATGTGCTATACTAGCTTGACTGAAAAGAGTGTACGGCGGCGAAAGCTGCCTGCAGATAAAGGAAAGGGGTTTTACCTTATGTCTCACAAATATGTATACCTGTTCACGGAAGGCAACGGCAGCATGCGGGAGCTTCTGGGCGGCAAGGGCGCCAATCTGGCGGAAATGACCAATATCGGTCTGCCTGTGCCTCAGGGCTTTACCATCTCCACCGAGGCCTGCACCAAGTATTACGACGACGGCCGCAAGATCAATGACGATATCAAGGCCGAGATCATGGAATATGTGGAAAAGCTGGAAGCCATCACAGGCAAGAAGTTCGGCGATACCCAGAACCCTCTGTTGGTCTCCGTCCGCAGCGGCGCCCGTGCCTCTATGCCCGGCATGATGGATACCATTTTGAATCTGGGTCTGAATGAGGATGTGGTCAATGTTCTGGCGACCAAGTCCGGCAACCCCCGCTGGGCATGGGACTGCTACCGCCGCTTTATCCAGATGTATTCCGATGTGGTCATGGAAGTGGGCAAGAAGTATTTCGAGGTGCTCATCGACCGCATGAAGGAAGCCAAGGGCGTGAAGCTGGATGTGGAGCTCACCGCAGAGGATCTGCAGGAGCTGGCTATGCAGTTCAAGGCAGAGTATAAGTCCAAGCTGGGCACCGACTTCCCCACCGATCCTAAGGAGCAGCTCATGGGTGCCATTCAGGCTGTGTTCCGCTCTTGGGACAACCCCCGTGCCAACATTTACCGCCGTGAAAACGACATCCCCTACTCTTGGGGCACTGCTGTCAATGTGCAGTCCATGGCATTCGGCAACATGGGCGACGATTGCGGTACCGGCGTTGCCTTTACCCGTAACCCTGCCACCGGCGAGAAGAAGCTGTTCGGTGAGTTCCTGACCAATGCGCAGGGCGAGGATGTGGTGGCAGGTGTCCGTACCCCCATGCCCATTTCCGAAATGGCTGAGAAGTTCCCTGAGGCATTTGCCCAGTTTGAAAAGGTCTGCGCCATTCTGGAGGATCACTACCGGGATATGCAGGACATGGAGTTCACCGTGGAAAACGGCAAGCTCTACATGCTGCAGACCCGTAACGGCAAGCGTACCGCTCCCGCCGCTTTGAAGATCGCCTGCGATCTGGTGGACGAGGGCATGATCGATCAGAAGAAGGCTGTTGCCATGATCGAGCCCAGAACGCTGGATACCCTGCTGCATCCCCAGTTCGATGCCAAGGCACTGAAGGTCGCCCAGCCTGTGGGCAAGGCTTTGGCTGCTTCCCCCGGCGCCGCCTGCGGTAAGATCGTCTTTACCGCCGAGGATGCCAAGGCTTGGGCAGAGCGCGGCGAGAAGGTGGTTCTGGTTCGTCTGGAGACCTCTCCCGAGGATATCGAGGGTATGATGGCAGCACAGGGCATTCTCACCGTCCGCGGCGGCATGACCTCCCACGCAGCCGTTGTTGCCCGTGGTATGGGCACCTGCTGTGTCTCCGGCTGCACCGAGATCAACATGGACGAGGAGAACAAGAAGTTTACGCTGGCAGGCAAGACCTACGGCGAGGGCGACTGGCTGAGCTTGGACGGCTCCACCGGTTATATCTATGACGGTCAGATCCCCACCGTGGACGCGGAGATCGCCGGCGAGTTCGGCCGCATCATGGCATGGGCTGACCAGTACCGCCGTCTGAAGGTCCGCACCAATGCCGACTCTCCCCGTGACGCTATCAAGGCCCGTCAGCTGGGTGCAGAGGGCATCGGCCTGTGCCGTACCGAGCATATGTTCTTTGAGGAAGGCAGAATCGCTTCCTTCCGGGAGATGATCTGCTCCGACACCGTGGAGGAGCGGGAAGCCGCTCTTGCAAAGATCATGCCCATGCAGCAGGCGGACTTTGAGGGTCTGTACGAGGCAATGGAAGGCCAGAGCGTGTGCATCCGTTTCCTGGATCCCCCGCTGCACGAGTTCGTACCCACCAGCGAGGAGGATATCGCCGCGCTGGCTGCTACTCAGGGCAAGACCGTTCAGCAGATCAAGGACATCATCGCCTCCCTGCATGAGTTCAACCCCATGATGGGTCACCGTGGCTGCCGCCTCAGCGTCACCTATCCCGAAATCGCCGCTATGCAGACCAAGGCTGTCATCCGGGCTGCTATCAACACCAAGAAGAACCATCCCGATTGGGATATGGTTCCCGAGATCATGATCCCGCTGGTGGGCGATGTGAAGGAGCTGAAGTTCGTCAAGGATGTGGTGGTCAAGACCGCCGATGCCGAGATCGCTGCTTCCGGCATCGAGCTGCACTATGAAGTGGGCACCATGATCGAGATCCCCCGCGCCTGTCTGACCGCCGATGTCATTGCCGAGGAGGCTGAGTTCTTCTGCTTCGGCACCAACGACCTGACCCAGATGACCTTCGGCTTCAGCCGTGACGACGCAGGCAAGTTCTTGGAGGCTTACTATGCCACCAAGATCTACGAGAACGATCCCTTCGCCAAGCTGGATCAGACCGGTGTGGGCATGCTGATGGAGATGGCGGTTGCCAAGGGCAAGGCCGCCCGTCCCGGCCTGCATCTGGGCATCTGCGGCGAGCACGGTGGTGACCCCGTATCCGTAGAGTTCTGCCACAAGATCGGCCTGGACTATGTGTCCTGCTCTCCCTTCCGTGTTCCCATCGCCCGCCTCGCCGCCGCACAGGCTGCTATCAAGGAAAGCAAGTAATTGCTGACATTATAAAACAAAATAATCCCTCTGCCGAGTAATCGGTAGAGGGATTATTCTATGCAACGGAGGCGTACGCATTGCAATTTTCTAATTCGTATGATATGCTTATATCAGTATATCATGAAAGGGTGCACGATTATGCTGTTTTGTCATCAGTGCGGTAGCCAGAATACAGAGAATTCCCGCTTCTGTAGCCAATGCGGCTGCTCTCTAAAATCCTCCCCCCCAACCGGATCATGCGACTTCCCTTCAGATGCCCCGGACTTCCCTGCCGATGATCTTTTCTTGAAGCATTTCGATCCGGCAACGAATGAGCCCGCGTTGGATTTTCCCGGGGCATCCACGGATTCTTTCCGGATTCCATCCGTTCCGATGCCCGGGTTCGCTCCGGAGCAGCCTTCCGCGCCTTCGTCTGACGGCAAGTTCTTTCCGGGAACTGACTACCAAGCCTCTGTTTCATCTGGGCAGGATCGTTGCGATATTCCCGGGCTGCCACTGCTGCAGCCGACCTTGGAATCCGATCCTCAACCAAAAAAAGCAACTCCGTGGAAAAGCCTGCTTCCACTCCTGCTGCTTGCACTCCTAACGGTCGGGTTTTTTGCTGTGGATTGGATCGCAGACCGGGAGATGAATCTTTTCGGTATGTTCCATCAAGAGGCCGGCAACGATCCCGCCATCACGGACATAGCCGCAACGACTGCCCCTGAGGAAACCACCCTTTCCGCCCCCACCGAACCGGTGACGACGGACACAGAAACGGAACTCACGGAAACAGTCCCGGAAGGGACTCTTCCCGCTGTTACTGATCTGCTCCAAGCGGCATTGCCTGTCCATGGAAAGATCGTAAGGAACTATTTCATGGATAGGTTGCTATACAACCCCTCAACCGCGGATTGGCGCACCCATGACGGATTGGATATTGCCGCCGCGGCAGGCACGCCTGTACATGCCGCCGCAGATGGCACAGTAAGTCTCGTTTATCTGGATGAGGTAATGGGTAATACCGTCGTGATCGACCATCCGAATGGCTTTCGCACCATCTATTCCAGTCTGGCGGAAGACATTATCGTCCATCAGACAGATGCTGTACAGAAGGAGCAGATCATCGGATTCGTAGGGCGTTCTTCTCTGGTGGAGTCGGCAATTGGTTACCATGTCCATTTCAGCATCCAACAGAACGAACAGAGTGTGGATCCCAATGCTTTTTTGACCACGATCGATTTCCTCCGCAGCGAGGATGTTTTGACCGATGTCATGGACGGCAAAATACAGCTTCTGACCGACCGGCAAACCGTTATGTATCTGCAGGAGTACATGACCGTACTGCAAGTGAATAAGATCGCATGGTGGAAGTTTGTGGATTTTGATCAAGACGGTCAGCCGGAGGTATATGCCGTTACGGATTCCCCCGACTACTCCTATCTGGTGCTTCACTGGAATGGCACCCATGTCTGTATCTTCCCCTTTGGCGCCCGGTCAATGCAAACACTAAAGACCAACGGCTGGTTCTCTGCCTCCGGCAGTGCCTATGAAACCTACTATTTGCGGATCACCTTCCATGATAATACCTTCCAGAAGCATACACTGGCATTCTTTGATACAAGCATCCCAGTTTATCAGGTCGACGGCGAGACCGTCAGCAAGGAAAAAGCCGATCAATTCCTTGACCAATGGAACGCGCTTCCCGACGTTACGCGCCCCGGCCCCGCCACTCCCGAAGAAACGGATCCGTTTGCCCGTTGTGCATACTGCGGTGTCTTGTTTCCCTTGAGCCAGATGAAGGACGGCCTCTGCCCCAAATGCCAGGGGAAGGTATTCCAATGTCTAAGCTGCGGAAAATGGTCTGCGGATATTTCGGAAGGATATTGCGAGGAATGTTATCTCGCTCAATTGGCAGCCTGTCCTTGCTGCGGTGCGTACCTGTACTCATGGGAGTATGGCAATGCCTATGGGATGTGCAACAGCTGCCTGCAAAACGGCGGAAAATGCACCCAATGCGGTAAGCTGACAGGATACCTGGACAGCGGTCTTTGCACATCCTGCCGCAAGCCCGTCAATACAGCCGCTTGTGCGTACTGCGGAACGGAAACTGATGTCGATTGGCTGCATCAGAGTCTGTGTGAAGAGTGCTACTATTGGCGGGGCGTCGGCTGGTGCGATGTGTGCGGAAAGCTTAGCGATAATCTTTTTGAAGGTGTCTGTGAGGACTGCGAGCCTTGGGGCGGTCGCGGCGAGCCGGAGGAGTGCTGTGCCTATTGCGGGAGTCCTTCCTACGATATGATGGACGGTCTTTGCATGGATTGCTACTGGAATGTCAGCCGGTGCAGCGTGTGCGGAGAATTGTCCGACACCGTTTTTGAGGGGATCTGCGATAACTGCGGCGGCTACGACGGCAGGGGGTGATCCGTAACCACCCAATGGAAGAAAAGATTTTCGCAGAGGAAGGAATCCTGCTGAGAGTCAATCGCTCCATTCACGCAGAGGGTGTCTTTGCCATGATCATGGAAGATATGAAATTCCTGAGTGGTATCTGGTGAGCATGGCAAATAACATACTAAAGCTGCACCATAAAATACAAACAGGTCGGTTGGGAACACACATTGTTATTCCAAAGACGGCTTAGTGATATAAAAAGCCAAAACAGCACACTCTTTTTGAGAGGTGACACTTGCTCCTCAGAACTAGTGCGCTGTTTTGCTATTTAAGCTTACTGATTGCGATGAGCTGTAGGGACTAACTGACGAAAACTACGAGCAACTTAAAAGCGAATGGCTGACCTTTATGGAAGCAAACTATGCAGACTAGCCCTAATTAATCCCTCTTTTGCGTACCGCACCACGGGCAGCACTCAAGGGCTAATTGCTAACACAAAATCCCGCCGAGAGATCGGCGGGATTTTTGCAAGCAGCCCAAGGAATTGCTCTTGGGGACATGGATTGGCGGCGTCAGGATGTGCTTTACGGTATGCATTGCTCCTTGGGGCGCATATAACGGGGCAATTCCGATCATTACGGACGAGAGCGTCGATCTAATAATCGTAGGTTGTTGTGCTTTTATACGAGTTTTTAATAAAACGCTTTCAGCGACTTGCGGCGTAGCCGCAAAAAAACGAAGTCAATACGGTTTCTAGCCGCTGTAAGAGGCGTACCATGCAATGGTACAATAAAATGATGTTCAATCATTTTATTAAGAAACAGTATTCATATGCGGAAATGTGTGATATAATGCCGGTAACAGAATGTGCATATGCGGTTTGCTTTACACAGCATAGGAAGAAGGGAAGTGGCGGATTGGAAATGAAGCTGGGGTTTGCCCGTGCCGATATCACCCCTGATGTGGGGGTGGAGCTGGGCGGCTATGCGCCTTACCGTCCCTGTGCCGGTGTCCATGACCGGCTGTACTGCAAGACCGTGGTCTTGGAGCAGGATGGGCAGCGGTATGCGCTGATGGTGCTGGATATGCTCTGCGTGGACGAAGCGCTTGCCAAAAGGATCGCCCAAGATGTTGCCGAGCTGGGGATCCCGGAGGGGCATTTGATCGCTGCCGCCATCCATACCCATGCCGGTGTCTGCGGCGTGGTGGCGGGAGAAGGGGCTTTGGCAGCGGTCAACCGCTTTGGCGAAGCGGACGCGGCGCTGTTTGGCAGTTATATCCAAAGGGTCATCCGTGCTGCGGTGGAGTCCTGCCGGGAGGCGGTGTCCAAGCTGGAGCATTTTACTGTCCGCAAGGCGCAGGGGGAAGCTCCGGTCATCGGCTCCGAGCGACATACCGGGCAGCCTGCCCGAGCAACGCTGACGGTGCTCCAGTGCCGCACGGAAAGCGGACGGAGTTTGACACTGTATCAGCTTCCCTGCCATCCCACGGTACTCAGCGCCGCCAATGGGCTGGCTTCCGCAGATTTTGTGGGTGGTATCGAGCCGCTGCTGGATACGGATATGGCGGTTTTCATCAACGGCGCGGCGGGGGACATCAGCACCCGTTTTACCCGTCGGGAAGCTACCTTTGCCGAGTGTGACCGCATGGCACGGATCGCCGCGGAGGCGGTGACGGCGCTGATCGAGTCCGCGGAATATACCGCGCCTACCCCACTGAAGGGGCTGCGCACCACCCTTTCTCTACAGCCCCGTCCGCTGGAAACGGTAGCCCAGGCGGAGAAAAAGCTCTCTGCCGCTACCCGGCGCTGGCAGGCGGCAGTGGATGCGGGAGAGGAGCCGGGGGCGGTGCGGATCCTGCGCTCCTATGTGGAGGGTGCGGGAGTGAATCTGGAATTCGCCCAATCTATGCAGGGGATCCGGTCGTTAGAGCTGCCGGTATCGGTGTTTTCCCTGTGGGGCTTGGAATTTGTCACCGTGCCCGGGGAGCTGTTCTCCACCCTTTGGCAGCATTCGGCTGTGCCTATCTGCTATGCCAACGGCTATTACCGCTACATCGCCGACCAAAATGCCTACGAAGCCGGATATTACGAGGCTATGGCAGCCATTTTGGCGCGGGGTCAGGGAGAAATCTTTGCGCAGCAGGCGGAAAAGCTGCTGACGCAGTTGAAAAATACATAAACGGAGGGAATCAATATGGATACAGCAAGCAGATATTTTGCTCATTTGTCGGGCAAGATGCAGGAGGTTCTGGAGCATGAGCTGCCCAACATCGAAAAGGCTTCGGAGCTGGTAGCCCAGAGTTGCCTGAAGGGCGGCAGGTTCTATGTTTTCGGCACTGGTCATTCCCATCTCATTGCCGAGGAATTTTACATCCGTGCCGGTGGCTTGGCGCTGGTACATGCCATTTTGCCTCCGGAGCTGATGCTCCACCAGATCACAAAAAAGAGCACCTATCTGGAGCGGCTGGAGGGTGTTGCCCAGATTTTGGTGGATCTTTACAAGGTGGAAGCCAACGATACGCTGATGGTGATCTCCAACTCCGGTAGAAATGCCGTTCCCGTGGAGATGTGCCTTGCCGCCAAGGAAAAGGGCGCTTCCGTCATTGCTATGACCAGCATGAAGCACTCCGCCAACTGCACTTCCCGCCATAAGTCCGGCAAGAAGATCTACGAGATCGCCGATGTGACCATCGACAATTGCGCGGAAAAGGGCGATGCTTCCTTTATGGTGGAGGGCTTCGACATTCCCGTGGGGCCCACCTCCGACGCGGTGGGCGTTGCCATTGCACAGGCAATGACCTGCACCATTGTGGAAAAGCTGGTGAAGGCAGGCATGAAACCGCCGGTGTTCTGCAGCTCCAATGTAGACGGCGGCGATGAGCTGAACGAGGAGCTCTACAATACCTATTACGGCTACTGGAAATAAAAGAGAGGGGCTCGCTGCGTTGTGCGGCGAGCCCCTTGTGCTTTTATTAAAATGGCGGGTCAGAAGGAAAAACCGGCGCTTTTACGGGCGCGTTCCAGAATGGAAACCACGGTTTGGGTGGTCTCCAAGGCGGCGTAGCAGCCGTCATAATCTCCGGCGGCGATCATCCGGCCGATATCCTGCACCTCATAGTACCACGGGTTTTCCGGCAGGGAGGCGGTGATGCTTTCCTGCCCACGGATGCTGACGGTGACCTCAAGCAGATTGCTGGCGCTGGGGGTCACATGGATGCAGCCCTTTTCGCCTATGATCTGCACGCCGTTCTGTGCGGCGCTGTCTTTGGCGCCCACGCACTGACAGAGGAATCCGGGATACTGCATCACCAGCACGCCGCTGGTATCTACGCCGGTCTCATAGAGGTTGGGATAGTACTGCACCTGCTCCGGCTCGCCGAATAAGCCCGCGGCAAAGTGGATGTTGTACAGGTTGATGTCCATCAGCGCGCCGCCGGCATAGGCGTGATCCAGCACCGGGGAGGGTTTGCCTGCCAGCAGGGCAGGGTAGCGGCTGGAGAATTGGCAGAAGGTGCAAAGCACCAGCTTCAGCGCGCCCAGCGCATCCAGATGCTGCCGCACCAGCGCGTAATGGGGATGATGGGCGGTGGTGATGGCTTCAAACAGGAACAGATGCTTTTCCTTTGCCAGCGCGATGAGCTCACGGGCTTCCTCCGCGGTGGGAGCAAAGGGCTTTTCGCACAGCACATGCTTGCCTGCCAGCAGACAGGCCTTGGTCTGCCGGTAATGGATGCTGTTGGGGGATGCCACATATACCAGCTCAATATCCGGATCTGCCAGCATATCCTCCAAGACGGTATAGACCTTTTCGATGCCGAACTGCTCTGCCATGGCTCTGCCTGTTTCTTCCTTTCGGGAGAGGATGGCGGCACAATGGAACGCGTCGCACCGCTGGAACTCAGGGATCATGCTCTTGCTGATGCTGCCGGTGCCGATAATGCCGATCTTCATACTGGAGCCTCCTTTAATATATGCGTTTTGCGTATTCACTGGGGGAAATGCGGTATTTTTGGTTAAAGGCATTGGAGAAATAGTGAATGGAACTGTAGCCCAGCTTCAGAGAAATCTCGCTGATGGTGTATTTGTTCTCACGAAGCATCTGGCAGCTCTTTTCCAGCTTCATATCACTGATATATTTTTTGGGGGATTGATTCACCGCATTTTTGAACAGAAGCTGCAGCGAGGAACGGGACAGGGAGAACTGCTGGCAGATCTCCGCAATGGTCAGCGGCTCGCAGATGTTGTTTTCAATATAGGCGTGGATCCGGTCGAATAGCTCGTCTTGATAATTTTGCCGTACTACGCTGGCAGGCTGAGCGGTGGGTACCACATATTCCCCCTGCAGCAGCCGTATGATGGTCTCGGACAGCAGGCACAGCATCAAGCTGTCCATATAGGGCACACCGGTGGTGCTTTCCCGCACGAAGGTCTTCAGCAGGGTGTAGGTCTTTTTGTTGTAGGGGAACACTTTGTTAATCAAGGTGTCATACCAACCGCTGTCCATATCTGCCGCCAGATTTTCCATGTTGAACATAATGGTGATATACGATACGCTCTGGTTTTCGTCGGTATACTGGGTGTGGAACTGGTTGGGGCCGTATAGGATCATGTCCTTCTCTCCCAGCCGGTAGCGCACACCGTCTACCTCTGTATACATCACGCCGGTATCGATATAGGTCAGCTCGAAAAAGGGGTGCTGCTCGCCGTTGAAGTGATAGCCCGGGGTACGGATGCGGTAGTAGTAGCCCAGAATATCCTTGATCTGGATCCGGGGCAGTACAGGACGGAACTCATAGGGGACGGGCAAGGTCGCCACATCCATGGAATAGCTGCTTTCCGCATACAGGTCGATGACAAGCTCCGGTGTGGTCGCCACGAAGCCGTAGTACACATTGGGCTTGATGTGGATCCGGCGGTTCATACCGAACTCCAGGATCTCGCTCTTTTCCGGGTCGTGGGAGACCAGTAAAATGCCGATGCCGCTCTGTACCTCCACATAGGTATCGCAGTCAAAAAGTAAAAATTGGGACAGATATCTCTGGGCTGTGATCCGCTTTGTCTGACGGATCAGACCGCTGCTTTTTTCGTCAATGGGGAGTTTGTATACCGAGCCGTACTCCAAAAAGGCGGTGCTGGCTGTTTCGTTTTGCATAATTGCCACCTCCGGTTCGAATATTATAGCATTATTTGGTCGATTTGAACAGAGGAAAAACATTTTTTGTAGAGATGCACAAAGAAAAAAACATGAACAAAATGTGAAATAATCATTTTTGTTAAAGAATATACTAAAATGTGCAAAGACAATATTCACAAAAAAACCTATAATTAAGGTGCTCTGATTGGAAACTCAGACAATAAATTCAAGGAGGAGATCCCCATGCCGAACATCGTTTTGACCCGTATCGACAATCGTCTTGTCCATGGGCAGGTCGCCACACAGTGGTGCGGCGCCATCGGTGCAAATCTGATCCTGGTAGCCAATGATGAAGTTGCTGGTAACAAGCTTCGTCAGGGCCTGATGGATATGGCTGCACCCAGCTACGCAGCAATGCGTTACTGGACCATTCAGAAGACGATCGAAACCATCCACAAGGCAAACGCAAAACAGATGATCTTCATCGTTTGCGAGACCCCCACGGATGTGCTGCGCCTGGTTGAGGGCGGCGTTCCCATCAAGAAGGTCAACATTGGCAATATGCACATGGCAGAAGGCAAGCGCCAGGTTGCCGGTTCTGTTGCCGTTGACGACAAGGACGTTGCCGCATTCGCCAAGCTGCGTGAGCTGGGCGTAGAGCTCGAGATTCGCCGTGTTCCCACTGAGGGCACTGAGAGTATCGAGAAACTGTTCCACTAAAAAGAAATTCTCCCTGCTAAAATTTTGCGAAAAAGGAGTATCTCGCTATGGACTTTAATGTTTTACAGATCATTCTGGTCTTTGTGTGGGTGTTCATCGTCGCAATCGACCAGTTTGATTTCCTGGAATCCCTGTATCAGCCCATCGTTTCCGGTGCTGTTATCGGTGCTATCCTGGGCGATCTGAAGACCGGTCTGATCGTTGGCGGTACCTACCAGCTGATGACCATTGGTAACATGCCTGTTGGCGGCGCTCAGCCCCCCAATGCCGTTATCGGCGGCGTTATGGCAGTTGTCTTCGCCATTGCTTCCGGCCTGGACACCACCGCTGCTGTCGGTCTGGCAGTTCCCTTCGCACTGGTTGGCCAGTACATGGTCACCCTGCTGTTCACCGTTATGTCCCCCATGATGTCCGTTGCTGACAAGATGGCTGAGAAGGGCGACCACAAGGGTATCGTCCGTCTGAACTGGCTGGCAATGGGCGCTCTGGGTCTGCTGTTCGCTGTTGTTTGCACCATCGGCCTGATCGGCGGTGCTGCAATGGGTAATGCTCTGCAGTCCGTGTTTGACGCTGTTCCCTGGCTGATGACCGGTCTGAGCGCTGCCGGCGGCATGATGCGCTTCGTCGGTTTCGCTACTCTGCTGCGGATCATGCTCTCCAACGAGCACTGGGGCATCTACTTTGCCGGCTTCGCTCTGGCAACCATCATTGGCTACATCCCCGCTCTGTCCGGCTCTGCTCTGATCCTGATCGCGTTCGTGGGCATCGCTCTCGCTCTGAGCGACTTCCAGACCAACGTTGCTATCAGAAATGCCGGTGCTAATGGAAATGGAGGCGACGACGATGGCATCTAATCAGACTACTTATACTAACCTGACTCCCGCCCAGCCTCTTGACAAGAAGACTCTTAACAAGATGGTATGGCGCTCCCTGAACCTGCAGGGCTCCTTCAACTACGAGCGTATGCAGGCTAACGGCTGGCTGTATGGCATCCTGCCCGGCCTGCTGGCGATCCACGGTGAGGGCACCGATGATCTGAAGACCTCCATGGGTCATAACCTGGAGTTCTTCAACACCCACCCCTTCCTGGTCACCTTCGTTATGGGTATCGTTCTGTCTCTGGAACAGCAGAAGGCAGACATCAACACCATCCGTGCTGTCCGTGTTGCTGCTATGGGCCCCCTGGGCGGCATCGGCGACGCTATCTTCTGGTTCACTCTGGTTCCCATTGCTGCCGGTATCTGCTCCAACATGGCAATCGCCGGCTCTATTATGGGTCCCATCCTGTTCCTGTTGATCTTCAACCTGGTTCAGTTTGCTGTTCGTTTCTTCCTGATGCACTGGTCCTACAATCTGGGCACCAAGGCTATCGAACTGCTGACTGCCAATGCTAAGGAATTCACCCGCGCTGCTTCTATGCTGGGCGTGTTCATCGTTGGCGCTCTGACCTCCAACTACGGCGGCACCACCACCGTTCTGGAGATCCCCAACGGCGAATCCCCCATCGTTCTGCAGAGCATTCTGGACGGCGTGCTGCCCAAGATGATTCCTCTGGCTCTGACCCTCGGCCTGTTCTTCCTGATGAAGAAGAAGGGCTGGACTCCCGTTGCTTGCATCGCTCTGCTGCTGGTGCTGGGCATCCTGGGCGCTCTGGTAGGCTTCTTCTAAGAAAAAAAGCAACCCATGTTTGCGGTTCTTCTTGACTTTAATGGAACGATGTTTTTCGACGCAAGCCTCCACATGGAGGCTTGGTCGAAAATATATCAGGAGCTGCACCCAGAGGACACCGCTCCTCCGGACACGGCAGCCTTCTGCGGTCCGAGAAATGACGAGATCCTAAAACGGATGGCGCCATGGCTGACGGATCGGCAGCGGGATGCCTATTCCGGGAAAAAGGAAGCGCTGTACCGCAGGGCATGCGGCGAAAACCCTGAAGCAGTACATTTGGTATGCGGAACCGAACAATTCCTGCAGTATTTGCAGGAAAACGGCATCCCCTTTGGTTTGGCAAGCGCCTCCATCCGGGAAAACATCGATTTCTTCTTTGATACCTTTGCCCTTGGGCGCTGGTTTCGGAAGGAGGATGTTGTCTATGATGACGGCAGCTACCCCAATAAGGGTGCCATGCATCTGGAAGCCGCCCGTCGGCTGGGCGTCCCCTTTGAAAACTGTATGGTGATGGAGGACAGTTTGTCCTCCATCCGTCAGGCAAAGGAAAATGGCGCCGGATGCATCGTTGCGGTGGGTAAAACCGCGTCGGAGGCCCTGTTTTTGCAATCGGGTGCCGATCACCACATTTCTGATTTTTCAGAGTTTGACCCTGTATGGCTAAGCCAAAAATAACCGTCATTCCATGAGTTTCCATTCATTAGTGACAGACAAACGGCTCCGTTTCCGGAGCCGTTTCTTTGTATAGAAAAGCGGCTGTTGCATTTTGCAGCAGCCGCTTTCGGTATATTACTTTTCGATACCCTGTACAGCGAAGCGGGAGATCTCAATGACCGTCTTGGGCGCGATCTCCACACCGATGATCTCCTCCTGACCGATGCGGACTACCTTGCCGTAGATGCCGCCGGCGAACATGACCTTGGAGCCCACCGCCAGAGCGGTATGCAGCTCGCCGATCTGCTGGCGGCGCTTGCGCATATTCACAGCGGAGATGATGCTCAGGATCAAGCCGAAGATGCCCATCAGAACGGCGATGGTGACACAGGTCCAGAGAATGACTTCCCAGTTGATGCCCATATTAGATACCGTCGCCTTCCTCGTCCTCTTCCTCGCGGACGGCAAGCTGGAAGCGAACCATGAATTCCTTACCGGTCTCCAGCAGCTCCTCGGCAAAAGAGGTGGCATCGTCCATGAAATCGATCATGGTAACGCCGGTGACGATCATAGGCAGGTTGGTACCGGCGAGCACCTCGATCTTCTTGTCGGGGTGGGTCATGGCACACTCAACAGCGGTCTTGAAGGGGGAGCCGCCGGGCAGGTCGGATAGGACAACGATACCGTCGCAGTCGCTCAGCTCATTGTAAGCCGCGTTCAGCAACCCTGCCAGCGTTTCGATGTTCATGCCGTCTTCGAAGTTGACATACTTGACCTTCTCGTTTTCACCTGCGATCATCTTGGCGGAAGTCTGCAGACCTGCTGCAAAGTGGCCGTGGCCGGTAACTACTAAACCAATCATTTTCGTTTCCTCCGTATGTTATTTCAAAGTGTAGGGGTACAGAATGACACCCTTGACAACGCGGTTGACCTCGCCGGTGGGGCAGGGGTTATCGGGAGTGATGCCCATGGACAGGCTTTTCATAACGGCAAGGATCTGTGCGAACATGATAAAGTCCAGACCCAGCATCACATTTTCCATGTCGCAGCCCACATCGATCTGAATGGCGTAATCCACCAGCTCCTCGATGCCCTCGCAGGCCTTGTTGTAGACCACGGCGATCTTGTTGCCCTTGCGCTGGACAGACATTTCCTTGATGAGATCCAGCTCATAGCGGCGGCGGTAGTCGTCATCGCTGAGGTAGGCGACGGTGAGGGTGTTGTCGTCAATGATGGACTTGGGGCCGTGACGGAAGCCAAGCTGGGAATCATACATGGTGGCGACCTTACCTGCGGTCAGCTCCAGCATCTTCAGCGCGGACTCCTGTGCAACGCCCTTCAGCGCCACATTGCCCAGATACACGATGCGGTTGAAGTCAAAATCGGAAACGATGGCAGCGATGGAATCGTACTGCTTGTCAAGGAAGCTCTGGCCTGCGGCGCAGATCTTTTCCACATCGGCGGTGATCTCCTCCAGCCGATCCAGATTCAGCGCCAGATAGGTAGCCAGATACATATTGCTGTAGCTGGAGGTCATGGCGAAGGAACGGTCATGGGTCTCGGGGGTCAGATTCAGAGCGAAGCAGTTGCTGCGGCTCTCAGCCAGCTTGGACAGGGTGCCCTCGTGGTTGCAGGTGACGAACAGGTGGTACAGGTTCTGGCACACCACCTCGGCTGCCTCCACATTGCCCAGAGACTCGGGGGAGTTGCCGGAACGGCCGAAATTCACCAGCAGGGTGGGCTTGGTGCGGGAGAGGGTGTCCTCGGGAGAGGGAACGATATCGGTGGTGGCGTAGGACTTGACCTTGAAGTTGTACTTCTTGTTCAGTGCGTGGTACAGGGAATTGCCAACGAATTCGCTGGTGCCGGCACCGGTCAGAACGATGTCAAAATCCTCTGCCTTGACGACTTGATCCAGAAATGCCTGCAGCTCGTCCTTGCAGGAGGCAAGCTGAGCACAGGTCTTGCGCCAAGTTTCGGGCTGCTGGTAGATCTCGTGAATGGTAAACACAGAGGAATCGGCAGCCATTTGCTCTTCGGTGTAGTTAAAAATGCGCATCGTAGGTATACCTCCCATTAAATTTAGCGAATTAATTATACTGTATCGACCGTTCAAAAACAAGGCACAAACTAAAAGCAATAACATTTAAGTTGAAAACTGCAAATCTTTTTCCCGGGTTTCGTTGTATAATGAAAATGTATAAATTTGACCGCTGAGGAGGTTACTATTTTGGTTATTCAGAGCAAAAAAGTATGGATCGCCGATCAGTTCCTGCCTGCTTCCATTGAAATGGAAAATGGCAAGATCGTTGCCATCGGTGAGTACGGCAGTGTGAAAGCAGATGCCGATTACGGCGACAAACGGATCGTTCCCGGCTTCATCGACATCCACTGCCACGGTGCCTATGAGTTTGATACCAACGATGCCAACGAGGAGGGTCTGCGCTACTGGGCGAAGAACATCGTGGCAGAGGGCGTGACCGCGTTCCTGCCCACCACCATCACCCAGAGCGAGGAAGTGCTGACCAAAGCCGTTGCCAATGTGGCAAAGGTGATGGAGGATGGCTATGAGGGTGCACAGATCCTCGGCATCCATTTTGAAGGCCCCTATCTGGACATGAAGTACAAGGGCGCCCAGCCCCAGCAGCATATTGCAAAGCCCTCTATTGAGCAGTTTAAGCGCTATCAAGCGGCTGCCAAGGGCAATATCCGCTACATCACCATGGCTACCGAGACCGATGAGGACTTTGCGCTGACCCGCTACCTGTCCGAAAACGGCGTGGTGGTCAGCATCGGCCACAGCGCCGCCACCTATGAGCAGGCATGCATGGCGTATGCCAACGGTGCCAAGTCCATGACCCATGTATATAACGGCATGACCCCCTTCAACCACCGTGCCAACGGTCTGGTGGGTGCCGCCTACCGGCTGCGTACCATGTACGGCGAGATCATCTGCGACGGCAACCATTCCACCCCCGCTGCGCTGAACAATTACTTCATGAGCAAGGGTCCCGATTATGCCATTATGATCACCGACGCGCTGATGGCAAAGGGCACGCCTGTGGGCAGCCGGTTTATCTTCGGCGGCAACGAGATCCTGATCTACCCCGACGGCAGCGCCCATCTGACGGCGATCGACACCTTGGCAGGCTCCACGCTGCGGATGAATGACGGTCTGCGGATCTTGGTAGAGGAGGCGCTGATCCCCTTCAACTATGCCATCAATTCCTGCACCCTGAACCCCGCAAACTGCTTGGGCATCGCCGACCGCAAGGGCTCTATCCGTGTGGGCAGAGACGCGGATCTGGTGGTGCTGGACAGCGACTATTCTGTGATCCAGACCTATTGCATGGGTCAGCCCAAAATTTAACTGAATTTTTAGGAGGACAGATATGCAACATCCACTTCAGATCATGATGGAAAACCGCCGCAAGGGCATCCGCTGCGGCATCCCTTCCTATTGCAGCGCCAATGAGCTGGTGCTGGAGATCGCCCTGCGCCGTGCCAAGGAGCTGGACCGTCCGGTGCTGATCGAGGCTACCGCCAATCAGGTCAACCAGTTCGGCGGCTATACCGGCATGGTTCCCAAGGATTTTTATGAGATGGTGCTGAATATGGCGAAGGACATCGACCTGCCGGAGAGCATGGTGATCCTTGCCGGCGACCATCTGGGCCCGCTGACATGGCAGAAGCTGCCGGAAGCCGAGGCCATGGAAAATTCCAAGGAGCTGGTGTATCAGTACACCCGCGCCGGCTTCACCAAGATCCATCTGGACACCAGCATGAAGGTGGCGGACGATCCGGAGGGTCTGCTGTCCACCGAGGTCATTGCCCGCCGTGGCGCAGCGCTGTATAAGGCGGCAATGAAGGGCTACGAGGAGCTGAAGGCAGAGAAGCCCGATGCCATGCGGCCTGTGTTTGTTGTGGGCAGCGAGGTGCCCATTCCCGGCGGTGCTACGGAAGCCGAGGATACCCTTGCCGTCACTTCTCCCGATGCGTTCCGGGATACCGTGTCCACTTACCAGCGGGTCTGGAATGAAGAGGGCGTAGGCGAGGGCATGCAGGATGTGATCGCCGTTGTGGTGCAGCCCGGTGTGGAATTCGGCGATGAGCAGGTATTCTACTATGATCCCGCTGCCGCTGCCAATTTGTGCGCCGCGCTGAAGGAGTTCCCCGGTGTTTGCTTCGAGGGTCACTCCACCGACTACCAGAGCCCCGAGTGCCTGTATAACATGGTCACCGACGGCATTGCCATTCTGAAGGTAGGCCCTGCGCTGACCTTTGGTTTGCGGGAAGCTTTGTTCTCTCTGAGCATGATGGAGGCGGAGCTGGTGCCTGCGGCAGAGCGGGTCAACTTCATCGATGTGCTGGAGCAGGCAATGCTGAAGAATCCCGCCAACTGGGCGAAGCACTACCACGGTGACGACCGCCAGAAGGCTCTGTGCCGCAAGTACAGCTATTCCGACCGCGCCCGCTACTACATTGGACAGAGCGAGGTGGTGGAGGCTATGAACGGCCTGTTTGAGAACCTGCGCAAGTACCCCATCCCCATGAATATGCTCCACCAGTATATGCCCTTGAGCTACAATAAGGTTCGCTGCGGTGCGCTGGCACTGGATCCCAGAGAGCTTGCCATGGACGGCGTGACCCAGTTCATGCTGGATTACGAAGGCGCGGTCTGAACAGGTGTAGCCTATGGAGGTCCGGGAGTTTCTTTATAATTTTGTGGCGGTGTGTGTGCTTCTGAGTCTGATCGTTGCCATGGTGTTTGCCACCAAGGGCATCCGGCAGAAGGAAAACAAGGCAGCCAGAAGCGCGGAGCTGCGAAAGGCAGCCATCGTATTTGCCGTTTATGCGGGGCTGAATGTCCTGCGGATGCTGATGGAAAAGGGAATTCTGTAATACCGGGAAAGTCCTTTGCGATTCAGCACAGAAACGGCACTTCCAAATTGTGGTAGTTGCACAAAAAATTGAAGCTGTATTGACTTTGATTGTGCAATCGTGTATGCTTATTAGGTAAGAGAGCGGCCTAAAAAGCCGAAAAAATGAGAACAGGAGAAAAATCTATGAAGTCTTTTGAATACACCGTCACCGATCCCATCGGCATCCACGCCCGTCCCGCAGGCATGCTGAGCAAGGAAGCCAGAAAGTACAAGAGCACCATCGAGCTGGAGAAGAACGGCAAGAAGGTGAACATTCTGAAGCTGATGGCTCTGATGCAGCTGGCTGTTAAGTGCGGCGAAACCGTCACCGTTTATGTCACCGGTGAGGATGAGGATGTCGCTTTTGAGGGCATCAAGGCATTCTTTGAGGCAAACGTGTAAGCTACATACAAACAGGCTCCTGGCAAACGCGTCAGGAGCCTATTCTAACGGAAAAGGAGACCGAGCTATGATCACCATTCAGGGAAAGGGCGTTTCCACCGGCATCGGCATGGGCCCGCTGTATTTTTACCGCCGCGCCAAGACCGAGCTGAAGCGCTATACCATCGAGGACACCACCGCCGAGTGGCTCCGTTTTAAGGGCGCGCAGGCAGTTGCCATGGAGCAACTGGGCGAGCTGGCGGAAAAGGCACGGGAAGAAGCCGGCGACGAGGCTGCCATGCTGTTCGAGACCCATCAGATGATGGCAGAGGACATGGACTATGAGGAAGCCATCCAAGCGCTGATCACCGAGGAAAACCTCAACGCGGAAGCGGCGGTTGCCGATACCGGCGACCAGTTCGCGGAGATGTTTGCTTCCATGGACGATGAATACATGAAGGGCCGTGCCGCGGATGTGAAGGATGTGAGCCAGCGGATCTTGAACATTCTCTCCGGCGCTGTGCAGGGCGGCATCGACTCCCCCGTGCCGGTGCTGCTGGCATCCGACGATCTCGCCCCCTCCGAGACCATCCAGCTGGACAAGTCCAAGATCTTGGGCTTTATCACCTCCTACGGCTCCAGCTCCAGCCACACCGCCATTCTGGCGCGCACCATGGGCATTCCCGCCATCGTGGGTCTGGGCGACCAGCTGGATCCCATCTATGAAGGCCGCACCGTGGTGGTGGACGGCGGCACCGGTGCCGTGATCATCGAGCCCAACGATGAGGTCTTTGCCGACTTCGTGAAGAAGCGCGAGGAGCAGCTTCAGCAGCGGGCGCTGCTGGAGACCCTTAAGGGCAAGGAAAATGTGACCAAGGACGGCAAGTCCATCCGGGTCTACTGCAACATCGGCTCTCCCGAGGATGTGGATGCCATCAAGGTGAACGACGGCGGCGGCATCGGCCTGTTCCGCAGTGAGTTCCTGTACCTCAACAGCAGCACCTATCCCACCGAGGAGGAGCAGTTTGAAGCATACAAGGCTGTGCTCACCGGCATGGGCGACAAAGAGGTCATTATCCGCACCTGCGATATCGGCGCGGACAAGCAGATCGACTATTTCGAGCTGCCCAAGGAGGAGAATCCTGCCATGGGTATGCGGGCGCTGCGTATCAGCTTGAGCCGTCCCGCTTTCTTCCGGACGCAGCTTCGTGCGCTGTACCGTGCTTCCGCTTACGGCAATCTGGGCATCATGTTCCCCATGGTCACCAGTGTTTGGGAGGTTCGGGAGACCAAGAAGCTCATTGAATCCGTGAAGAAGGAGCTGGAGGCAGAGGGTCTGCCCTACAGCGACCATGTGGAGATCGGCGTGATGATCGAAACTCCCGCCGCTGCCATGATCTCCGACCGGCTTGCTAAGGAAGTGGACTTCTTTAGCTGCGGCACCAATGACCTGACCCAGTATACCCTTGCCTGCGACCGTCAGAACAACGATCTGGGCAGATTCTACGATCCCCATCACCTGTCTGTGATCCGTCTGCTGAAGATGGTGGTGGAAAATGCCCATAAGAACGGCGTTTGGGTGGGCATCTGCGGCGAACTGGGCGCGGATCTGGAAATGACCGAGACCTTCTTGGCCATCGGTGTGGACGAACTGTCGGTTACCCCCAGAGCGGTGCTGCCTCTGCGCAATAAGATCCGCAGCATCGACACCTCTGTGACCACTCCGGCGATCCTCGCTTCCATCGAAAGCGACGAGACCCCCAAATATTGATCCCATAAAAAAATTACCGGGATGCAGTTTTTTGCATCCCGGATTTTTTATGGGGTTTCTTTTACGATCACATAGCCGTTTACCAGATCTGCGGATTCCAGCCTGCCCTCAAAGGCAAGCTGCCGCTCCATCAGATCGGTGAGGATGATGCAGCCGTCTTTCCAATCGATGCGGGTCACATTGCGCATGAGAACGGCTTCCGGCTCCGGTTTGTTTTTATAAACGGTGGAAAGGCACATATTGCTCCTCCTGTTCGGTCATTGTGCGTCCGGCTGCAGGGCATCCATTTGGAAGGACACCAGTGCTCCGGTCTTTTCGTCTGCCACGATCACGCCCTCGGCGGCACGGGTCAGATGCTCGTTTTTGGCTGCCTTGGACTTGGAAAGCTCCCAAAGAGCGTCTATTTCCCCTTGGGAAAGCTCTTCATTTACCGTGTACAGCGCCACATTGTAGGTGGTCTCGCTGCTGAGGAAGGGACTGTAAGCCGATTCCACCACGGTGACGATCTGCGCATCGTCCCATTGGTCGGAGTTGTCCAGCACATACTCCGCCATGGACTTGTTGGCTTCCACCCGCTGCTGTGTGGTGTAGGAGGCGGAGAGGGAGGTGGTATCGTAGTGATACACCAGATAGCCCAGCACACTGCCGATACCCACCGCAGACAGGCAAATCAGCGAGGCGATCTGCTTTTTGCTGAATTCCAGATCGGCGTCCGGGTCGTAGGTCAGCTGCATCCGGTAGGTGATGGGCTGCATCACCGACAGGAACAGGCTCAGTACCACCGATTCGATGGGGAACATGAACAGGTTTTTCACAATGCCGGGTACTGTCAGCGTATAGGTGGCACCGGGGACATAGATCTTATAGTACAGCAGCATGATGGGGGTCTGCAGCAGCACATTCACAAAGAAGCAGATGCAGAAGCGGCTGAGCATCACACGGGTGGTGCTGAGCTTGGCGCGGTACAGGAACAGACCGAAGATCACGGAGCCTGCCACCTCCGTCAGTACAAAGGGCGGGAAATAGGTGGCGATATCACCGGTGATGATGCAGCCCAGCAGGTCGGAGACCACCGCGCCGGCAGCGGCGACCACAGGACCGAATACCATGGCACCCAAGGCATTGGCAAGAAAGGCGGTGTTGATCTTCAAGCCGGGGGCAAGGGGGATCGCCACCAGCTTCAGCGCCACACGCAGGGCGATCATCAGCGCGGCGAATACCAGCATTTTGGTGTCCTTCAGCTCCGCGGCGGCGTCCAGCCAGTATGCCTTGGAGAAGGGATGCGGATAAAGACGGTTGGATTTTTGTGTTCTGGGCATGAAAAAAGCCTCCTTTTGTCATACCGGACGCAAACAGACAGAAAACCCCATACGCAAGGCGTATGGGGAGTGTTATTTGCGTGTATCCCGGCTGCACCGAGCGTCGCATTTCATAAAGGAGGGTATCCAATATGGTCAGCGGGTGCGGGAATCCCATCGCGGAGAAAGCTCCTTCGTCTGCCAGACAACTCCCCATTATGGCAGCACTTTACGCGGGAAACCCTACTCTGTTCCCGACTATCATACAGGATGTTGGAAAAAAAGTAAATGGTTTTTTTCCAAATCGAGGGGATTTCTAATGTTTTTGGAAAAGGGTGCCGCCATTTTGCCCGAAAGGGCAGGGTCGTTTCGTGGAGTTTCCCAAAACACCGGGGGTAAAATGGCGTTACCAAGTTTACCAAGGGGGAAACGGCTATGCAATGCCAGAAGCTGAAAACATACATGGAAACGGGGCGTGTGGTGTTTGTTCCTGCCAAGGCGATCCAGCCAAATCCGGCGCAGCCGAGGACAGAATTTCGGGAGGAGCAGCTTGCGGAGCTGGCGGAGAGCATCCGCCATCACGGGATCCTGCAGCCGTTGTCCGTGCGGCGGGTGGAGAACCGGTATGAGCTTATCGCAGGAGAGCGGCGGCTGCGGGCAGGTCAGCTTGCGGGACTTGCGGAGGTGCCCTGCATCGTGATGCGTATGGATGACCGGGAATCGTCTATGGCGGCGCTGGTGGAAAATCTCCAGCGGCAGGATCTGGATTTTCTGGAGGAGGCAAGAGGGATCTCCCTGCTGATGCAGCGGTGGGGGCTCAGTCAGGAGCAGGCGGCGCGGATGATCGGGAAAAGCCAGAGCGCCGTTGCCAACAAGCTGCGGCTGCTGCGCCATAGCCCACAGGTGCTGGCTGCTCTGCGGGAAAGGGGGCTGACGGAGCGCCATGCCCGTGCCTTGCTGAAGCTGCCCACGGAGCCGGAGAAGCTCAGCGCAATCGATGTCATTGCGGAGCAGCAGATGAGCGTTGCCCAGACGGAAAAATACATCGAGAACCTGCTCTCTCCCCGGCAGGCGCAGCCCAGAACCGGGGATGTGGCGGCGTTTGTCCGGCGGTTGGAGCGAAGCCTTTCCCGGATCCAGCTTGCCGGCATCCCGGCGGTGACCGAGCGCCGGGAGACGGAGGAGAAGATCGTCCTCACGGTCACCATCCCGAAGCAGTGCTGAAAATGGGACAGTTTTGGGAGAAATTCCTCCTGTGTACTTGCAGAAACGGAAAAAATGGGGTATGATAGCAAAAATAAGAATAAACTGTGCAATTTGAGGAGAATCCCATGGAAAAGAAGCATTTGATCATGGCGGTGGCGGGCATTTTGGTGCTGGCGCTGGTGGTGGGTCTGCTGCTGCCGGCACTGACGCCTGCGCAGACTCCGCCTGCTGTTGACCCTACGGAGGATACGGCATCCTCCGTACCTGTGGATACCCAGCCCACGACGCTGCCTTCCGAGACCACCCAGCCTGTGGAGCAGACAACAACCCCTACCGAGGAGCCCACTACATCGCCTACCACAGAGCCCACCGTGCCGCCTACTCAGCCGGGGCACACCCATACTTATGAGAAGAAGCAGACCGTGGAGCCTACGCTGGATGCTCCCGGCTATACGCTCTATACCTGCAGCGGCTGCGGCAACAGCTACCGGGGGGACACAGTGGCGGCGCTGACGCTGCAGCAGGTCATCAATGCCCAAAGCCTGAATCCCACAAAGACTGGCATCGCCCCACTGGATACGCTGGTATCTGATTGCCTTTCTCAGATTATCCCCGCCAATGCCACCAACTATCAGAAGCTGGAGGCGATCTACGGCTATATTCAGACCGGCTTTTCTCAGGGAAGCGCGGAGGTGGACCTGACCAAGGCGGTGGAGCTGGCGGGGGACAAGGTATTCTATAACTCCGGCGACCTACTGTTCTCCTACGAGGCGTACCAGATGCTCACGCAGAAGGTGGGCGTAGGCGACCATTACGCGGCGCTGTTTTATGTGCTGACCCGCGGCGCAGGCTTTGAAAGCTATGTGGTCAGCGGCAGCGTCAACGGCAAGAGCCATGTGTGGAACAATGTCCGCATTGACGGTAAGCTCTATGCTTTTGATGCCTACCGTGCCGATGATCCCCGGTTTGCCGTGGCAGACGGGGCGCTGACCGGCTATGTCTATAAGAACCGGGAAAGGGATATGGCTGCCCAATCCGGTTTCCGGACGGCAGAGTCCTTTGCCGTGAAGCTGACCTATACCGACGACAGCGGCACAACGGAAAAGGAATTTACATGGTCTGCGGCGGATATGCGCAAGGGTACCGCCAATTTCATGAAGAACAGCCCTGCCGTCATCCGCGCTAAGGGCACTGTTACTTACACACTGGAGGTCATTTCCACCGGCGGCAGCTATCTGCTGACCGATGCTCTGGGGGAAGAGACCGCAGCAGCCTCGATCTCCGGCATATTGGAGCCCGGTGCGGGATTCTACACCCTCACCGCCGAGGAAGAAAAGTCCTTGATGCACTTCGACCTACGGATCGATAACTGACAAGCTCCACAGGGAAGGCGTGTAACTGTTATAGAATTATGCAGCAAAGCCGGCGCCGCGAAATACCGCAGCGCCGGCCTTTCGATTCCCGTACGGTATGAAAAAATCCCGATGCGGAAGCATCGGGATTTTTTCATGGTGACCCGTACGGGAATCGAACCCATGTTACCGCCGTGAAAGGGCGGTGTCTTAACCGCTTGACCAACGGGCCTGGTAGCGGCAATCTGATTCGAACAGATGACATACCGGGTATGAACCGGCTACTCTACCAACTGAGTTATGCCGCCATATGGTCAAGGATCTCGGCATCGCCGAAATCAGCTTTGTTATTATATCCAACACCTTAGGGTTTGTCAAGAAAAATATTCGGAATTTTTCGCCTATTTTTGGGAATCCTATCCATGAGGTGGGAAAATATATGAAATTTTGGAAAAACAGTATGCTGTTCTCCCTTGGTGGCGCAGGGTACATGGGTTTGGAGGTGCTGTGGCGTGGGTACAGCCACGGCAGTATGTTCCTTGCGGGGGGAACTTGCTTTTTGCTGCTGGGATATATCGGAAAACAGCGGCTGCCCTTTGCGGTGCAGTGTGCCTTGGGGGCGCTGGCAGTGACCGGGGTGGAGCTGGCGGCAGGGCTGACAGCCAACGCAAGCTACAGTGTATGGGATTACCGCAGCCTGCCCCTGAATTTTCAGGGGCAGATCTGCCTGCCCTATACACTGCTGTGGTATCCGGTGAGCTTTGGAGGGATCTTGCTGTTCCGGGCGCTGGAGAAGCGGGTTGCTTCTGTCTGCCGTTAGCCTTACACGGAAACCGGGGTGTTCAGCGCATCTGCGAGGGCTTTTGCGATGGTGTTCATGACCTCCGGGTCGGGCTTGCAGACCCTGCGGTCATAGGTGACGATGCCGTTGATCTCATCCTCCACATCGCTGAGCTGTGTATAGATGCTGCCGCAGAGTCCCTGCTTTACGGCAGGGATCACCCGGCTTTGGTAGATATCCAGCAGCTTTTGGGACAGCTCCCCGGCAGTCTTACAGCCGCCGTAGCCGTAGGATCTGTCGGGATTGAAGATGTGACCGGGGGCGGCGTAGGTGAAGCCGCCGAACTCGCTGAGAACGATGGGCTTGTCCGACTTTTTCAGCCGGTGCCACATATCAAAATAGATGTGCAGGCTTTCCACATCGCTGCGGCTCTGACGGAACCAGCCGGAGGTGCTGTCGATGAAGCGGGTACCGTCCAATTCCTTCAAAACGGGGTAGACACTGTCGCTGTCGAATTGCCCCCAGCCCTCATTGAAGATGGTCCAGTAGCAGATGCAGGGGTGGTTTTTTAATTGGTCTACCGTGGCTTTCATGGCGGCAAGAAATGCCTTCCGGGTCTTTTCGTCCCGGTGCATGTTCTTGTCCCGGCGGTGCTGGGAGAAGAAGGTGGGCCGCACAGTATCCCGGATATAGGCATAGTCGCCGTTGTTTACCATGTCCTGAAACACCACCATGCCCAGCCGGTCACAGTCGTAGTAAAACTGCTCCGGCTCTACCTTGATGTGCTTGCGCAGGGTGTTGAAGCCCAGCTTTTTCATGGCAAGGATATCCTCGGCGAAGCACTCCGGGGCAGCGGGGGTAAACAGACCGTCGGGCCAGTAGCCTTGATCCAGCAGACCGTGGAAGAAGTAGGGTTTGCCGTTGAGACACAGCCGGGGGATACCCTCTACCACCTTGGTTTCCAAGGTGCGCAGGGCAAAGTAGCTGTGAACCTTGTCCTCTCCCGCAAATACGGTGAAATCGTAGAGGCAGGGGGTCTCCGGTGTCCAATGAATAGGCTCGTCAACGGTGACGGTGGCTCTGCCGTCTATCAGCGGAAACTCCTTTATGCCGCAGCGCACCTTGCCGCTGAGGGCGGGGGTGACGGTGATGGTGGCGGAATCAAGAGTGTTGGAAATGTCTATGCGGTTTACATAATTTTCCGGAACGCTTTCCAGCCAGACGGTCTGCCAGATTCCGGACACGGGAGTATACCACATACCGCCCCGCTTCATGGTCTGTTTGCCATAGGGCTGGGAAAGATCCCGAAGGTCATCGGTACAGCGGATCACCAGCTCGTTTTCGGTTTCCAGCGCTCCGGTGATGTCCACGGAAAAGCTTTCGTAGCCGCCGGTGTGGCTGAACAGCTTCTTTCGGTTTACATAAATTTCTGCGGTCTGGTCTGCAGCGCCGATGTGCAGCAGCACCCGTCCCCGGTTAAATCCCTCCGGCAGGGTAAAAAACCGGCGGTAGAACAGGGGAGTGCCCTCCGGAAAATGGGTCTCGATGCCGGAAAGTGGGCTTTCCGGGCAGAAAGGAACCAGAATTTCACGGTCATAGGCTTGGGGCAAGCCGGCATCGGTGTGGGTGGTAAAGTCCCATTCTCCATTGAGGTTTACATAACTGTCACGGCGGAGCTGTGGGCGGGGGTAGCTTTGCCAAGGGGTACGGTTTCGGGCTTCGCCGTGGGCGGTGGTCAGCTTAGCGAGTGCCATGGAGCGCCTCCTTTTTCAGCAGCCGGAACAGGGGGATCAGCACAAGGAAGATGAACACGCCTGCCACAAATGCCGCAAGGAAGATATTCTCATTGGGAACAAAGGAGGTAGTGCCGTCGTCATTGACGATGGTCTGGGCGTTTTGCAGCACTGCCGCGCCGATAGCGGGGCCGATGATGCCGGGGATCAGCACCTGTCCCACGATCCGCTGGCCTTGGAACATACCTGCCTTGTTGGCGGGGGTGAAGTCTCGCAGCATGGCACCGAACACCGCCATGCCGGACAGGTAGCCGCAGAGCATGATCAGTGTACCCAGAAACACCGGAAGAGTGCCGCGGCAGAAATACAGCACGGTATAGCCGCCCATCAGCAGCACCAGCGTGGGGATCACCGCCTTTTGGAAGCCCAGCCGGTCATAGACCCGTCCGTAAAACGCGGTAAAGGCGGCAGCCAGTAAAATGGCGGGGGCAAAGATCAGTACATAGTTGTCCATGGCAAGGGACACATTATAATAAAGGATCAGATAGGGCATGAAGATCTGGATGGAGATGCCGAACACCGCGTAGGCTACCAAGGTCACATACAGCACCCGATTGGAGCCGATGACTCTGGGACGGAAGCCATAGAAGATATTTTTGAAGTAATTTTCGTTGCCTTCGGTCTTTACGGGACTCTCCTCAACGAGAAAGAAGCCGGCGATGCCCAGCACCAGCACCACAGTGCCGATGATGCCGAAGATCAGAGTCCAAGTTTGGGGGAGGTTCTGGTCGAAGCCCATAAAGCCGCCGAATACCACCAAGATCGCCATCAGCGGCATCATGGCGTTGATGCCCTCCACAGCGCCCCGGTTGGTCTCGTCGGTGGAGTCGGTGAGCCATGCGTTGAAGGCGGCATCATTGGCGGAGGAGCCGAAGAAGGTCATGACGCAATCCATGATGATCACCAGCGATACGCCGATGGCAGAGGCGGAGGCGGCAGCGGGGAACAGGGCGTGGATCACATCGGTGCGGATGGCGGCGAAGCTCCAGATGGAGATGCCCCAGAGGATATAGCCTGCGCAGATGAACAGCTTCCGCTTGCCCACCTTGTCCGATAGGGCGCCGATGAGCAGTGTGGTGACGGTGGCAGATATGGCGGAGGCGGAGACCATGGTGGAGATGGCAGAGGCGGAGGCGTTGAACATCTTGTAGATGAACACATTGAAGTACATGTTCTCCATGACCCATGCTACCTGACCCACCAAGCTGAAGATCACCAGCGCCAGATAGAATTTACCGGATTTTTTTGTTCGTTCCATTGAGACCACTCCTGTTTCGGATTTGTTTGCAGGGATTAACAGTTCTGCCAGTATTATAGCATGCTCCGGGGGCAGCCGCAAGAGGATTCCGGTTGACGCGGGGCACAAAGGAGACTATAATGAAAGAAGAAAAACAGACGGGGGGAACACTATGAAATACTGCGATCTACATACTCACTCCACCTATTCCGACGGCACCTGTACCCCCCGGGAGCTGATCGCTCTGGCAGGGGAGCTGGGGCTGTCCGCCATCGCGCTGACGGATCATAACACCGTGGCAGGGCTGCCGGAGTTCTTGGCTGCGGCAGAGGGAACGCCGGTGCAGGCTGTGCCGGGCATCGAATTTTCCGCGGACTATGACGGGGGAGAGGTGCATATTCTGGGGCTGTTCGTTCAGCCGGAGCATTATGAAGCCATCGACCGGCTGTTGGAGCAGGCAAAGCAGCGCAAGGAGGAAAGCAACATAGCCTTGGTAGAGGCGCTTGGAAGGGCAGGCTATGTCATCGACTATGCCAAGATCAAGGCGTCTACTCCCGGTGGACAGGTGAACCGGGCGCTGATCGCCGCGGAGCTTACGGCGCAGGGCTATACCCAGTCCATTCAAGCCGCCTTCAAAACCCTGCTGGCACCGAAGCACGGTTACTTTGTGCCCCCCAAGCGGCTGGATTCCATGGAGACGATCCGCTTTATCCGCTCCATCGGGGCGGTGGCGGTGCTTGCCCATCCGTGGCTGAATCTAACGCCTCAGAACCTGCCGGAATTTCTGGAAAAGGCGAAGGAAGCGGGCTTGCAGGGCATGGAGACTATGTACCCCCTGTTTGATGAGGAGCAGACCTGCTTGGCACAGGCATTGGCGCGGGAATATGGGCTTTTGTGCAGCGGCGGAAGCGATTTTCACGGAGAAAACAAGCCCCACATCCGCCTTGGCACGGGAAAAGGAAGCCTGCAGGTGCCGGAAACGGTGCTGCAAGCGCTCCTTGAGGCGGCAATGTAAATTTTGGCAAAAATATTAAGAATATGTGTAGATTTTTGGCGGCAGTTGTGGTATATTGATAAGCGGTACAGTACGCCTGTGCTGCTTTGCTGCGCAAAGAACACGAAAAGGAGCGCAATTCATGGTCTACGATTTACAGAAGGCAAGCATGTGGAAACGAGCTTCCGCATGGCTGTTGGATATGATCCTTCTGGGCATTGTGGCAGTGGGCTTTGCATGGCTGATCTCCGGAACCATGCACTTTGATACCTACAGCGAGGCATTGGATGAGGCATACCTAAAGTATGAAACACAGTACGGTATGTCCTTCGGCATCACCCAAGAGGAATACGCGGCGATGACCGATGCCCAGCGGCAAAGCTACATCGACGGCTATAATGCCTTGGCGGCAGATGCGGATGCCATGTATGCCTACAATATGCTCATCAGCCTGTCGCTGCTGATCACCAGCCTGTCACTGCTGATGGCGTATCTGATCTTGGAATTCTTCCTTCCCCTGCGGTTCCGGAACGGACAGACGGTAGGAAAGAAAATATTCGGTGTCGCTCTCATGCGGACAGATGGCGTTAAGATATCCGCATTTCAGCTTTTCGCCCGGACGGTTCTGGGCAAATATACCATTGAGACCATGGTGCCTGTTTTGCTGGTGATGCTCATTTTCTGGGGAAGCATCGGCATTACCGGAACCGCCATTCTTGTGGGTCTGCTGATCCTGCAGATCGCGCTGATGAGTGTCAGCCGCACCAACTCCGCCATCCATGATGTTTTGGCGGGCACGGTGGCGGTGGACATGGCAAGCCAGATGATCTTCGGGTCTCAGGAGGATATGCTTTCTTACCGGCAGCGTATCAATGCCGAGCATGCCGCCCGGCAGGATTACTGATAGATTATAAAAAAGTAAACATACAAAAGAAAGGGATCTCGTATGAAAGTTGTATTGCAGGATCTGACAAAGATTTTTCCCAGCCGGGACAAAAAGGCCGGCAAAGAGGTAGTCGCCGTCAATAATTTCAATTTTGAAATTCCCGATGGCAAGCTGATCGGCCTGCTGGGCCCCTCCGGCTGCGGCAAGTCTACCACGCTGTACATGATCAGCGGTTTGCAGAAGCCCACCTCCGGCAAGATCTTCTTCGGTGATGACGATGTTACCGAGCTGCCCACGGAGAACCGTGGCGTTGGTCTGGTGTTCCAGAACTATGCGCTGTATCCCCACATGACCGTGAAGCAGAACATCCTCTTCCCTCTGGAGAATCTGAAGGGCGCCGACAAGATGTCCAAGGAAGCCATGCTGGAGCGCGCCTACGAGGCTGCCAAGCTGGTGCAGATCGACGAGCTGATGGACCGCAAGCCCAGCGAGCTGTCCGGCGGTCAGCAGCAGCGTGTTGCCATCGCCCGTGCGCTGGTGAAGATGCCCCGTGTCCTGCTACTGGACGAGCCCCTTTCCAATCTGGATGCCCGTCTGCGTCTGCAGACCCGTGAGGAGATCCGCCGCATCCAGCGGGAGACCAAGATCACCACGATCTTCGTCACCCACGACCAGGAAGAGGCAATGTCCATCTCCGATATGATCGTGGTCATGAAGCTGGGCGTGGTGCAGCAGATCGGCCAGCCTCAGGAGGTCTACGACGATCCCGTGAACCTGTTCGTTGCCAAGTTCCTGGGCACACCTCCCATCAATGTGTTTAACGGCAAGGTTGCAGGCGGCAAGCTGTATATCGGCGGCGATGCCGTTCTGGAGGTTCCCGGCATCGGCGATCAAGAGGTCACCGTGGGCATCCGCCCCGAGGGCTTCGTTCTGGATGAGAACGGCCCCATGCACTGCAAGCTGAGCAATGTGGAGATCATGGGCAGAGATGTCAGCATCGTCTCCACCAACGAGGCATCCCTCAACCCTGTGATCCGCTCCATTATCAACGCGGACAACAAGGTGGATACCTCCGCAGAAACGGTCCGCTACAGCCTGAAGCCTCACAAGGTGTTCGTTTTCAACAAGGAGACCGAGGAGAGAATCAAATTTGAGGTGAAGTGATATGGTAGACAGCAAACATCAGTGGAAGGCGTGGATCTATCTTTCTCCCGCCATCGTGTTGTTGCTGGTCTTTACCGTATGGCCCATCATCAACACGGTAAGAATGTCCTTTCTGGAGAACTACAGCGGTCTGGAGGCCGTTGGCGGTGCCACTTTTGAATTCGGCATCGGCAATTTCCAGAAGGTCATCGAATATAAGCGGTTTATCAACTGCTTGAAAAATACCATTCTGCTCTGCGTGCTGACAGTGCCTGTTTCCACCATTCTGGCGCTGCTCATCGCCGTGGCTCTGAACTCCATCAAGGGCCTGCAGAAGGTCCTGCAGACCATCTTCTTCCTGCCCTATGTGACCAACTCTATCGCCATCGGCATGGTATTCGCTGCCATGTTCAACATCGTAGGCAGCTTCTACGGTACGCAGAACGAGATCGTGGTCACCGCAGGCATCATCAACAATGTGCTGGAATTTCTGGGCTTTGAGCGGGTGAACTGGATCAACGCCGGTTCCAGCTACGAGGCGAATATCATCGTCATGACGGTATATATCGTCTGGAATGCCCTGCCCTTTAAGATTCTTGTGCTGCTGGGCGGCCTGCAGAGCATCAACAAGCAGTACTACGACGCAGCCAAGGTAGACGGCACCCCCCGCCGCAGAGTGTTCACCAAGATCACCGTGCCCCTGCTGAGCCCCATGCTTGCCTATGTTGTCATCACCGGCTTCATCGGCGGCTTCAAGGAGTATTCCAGCATCGTGGGTATCTTCGGCGAGAACATGGGTCCTGTGGACGATGTGGGCAGACTCAACACCATGGTTGGCTTCATTTACGATGCACTGGAGACCAACAAACAGGGTCGCGCCAGCGCCGCTGCGCTGATCCTGTTCGGAATCATTCTTGTGGTGACCATGATCAATATGCAGGTCAGCAAGAAGCGCGTTCATTATTGAGAGGTGTCCTATGGCTGAAAAGAATATTACCATTATGCACGCAAAGGACATGGGCAAGGAGACCTCCCGCCAGAAGATCGTCAAGCTCGCCGTGAAGTTCTTTGTGTACGCGTTTTTGATCCTGATGGCGCTGATCGTGCTGTTCCCCTTCTACTGGATGATCATTTCCTCTCTGAAGACCTTGGATGAATACCGGCTCAGCGTTCCCACCTTCTGGCCCCAGAAGGTCATGTTCAGCAACTATGCAGAGGCCTTTACCACCGGTAATCTGGGCCGGCTGTTCCTGAACACCATGTATGTGGGTGTGGTCTCCACGCTGCTGTCTCTGGTCATTACCGTGCTGTGCGCCTTTGCCTTTGCCCGGTTGGAGTTTAAGGGCAAGGATACCCTGTTTGCTGCGCTGCTGGCGACCATGATGATCCCCGGCGAGCTGTTCACCATCACCAACTATTCCACTGTCACCCAGCTTGGCTGGATGAATACCTTCACCGTTCTGATCGTACCGTTTTTGGTCAGCGTGTTCTATATCTATCTGCTGCGCCAGAACTTCCTGCAGATCCCCAATGAGCTGTACCTTGCCGCCAAGGTGGACGGCACCAGCGATCTGAAGTATCTGTGGAAGGTCATGGTCCCACTGGCACTGCCCACGCTGATCTCCATCACCATTCTGAAGATGATGGGTGCATGGAACTCCTATATTTGGCCCCGTCTGGTCGCCAACGATGAAGCCCACAGCTTGATCACCAACGGTCTGCGCAACGCCTTCACCGACACCACCGGCGATGTCAACTACCCCGTCCAGATGGCAGCCGTTGCCATCGTGTCCGCACCGCTGTTCCTTGTGTTCCTGTTCCTGCGCAAGTATATTATGGCAGGCGTAAGCCGCAGCGGCATCAAGGGCTGATTTTTCGTGAGCAAAATAAAATTAATATATATTCACACGAAAGGAAAACTGTTATGAAGAAGAGAATCATTTCCCTGCTGCTGGCTCTGGCTATGATGCTGAGTCTGGCAGCCTGCACCGGCGGCGAGACCCCCGTTGAGACCACCGGCTCCAATGTCTCCGGCGAGACTACCCCCGTGGAAAGCGGCGTAAAGACCAACTTTACCGTGCCCGAAGGCGGCTACGACGGCAGCGCCGTGACCATTACCTTCTACAACACCATGGGTGCCAGCCTGCAGGCAGTTCTGACTACCTACATCGAGGAGTTCAACAAGCTGTACCCCAACATCACCGTCGTGACCGAGCAGATCGGCAACTATGACGATGTCCGCAGCCAGATCTCCACCGAGATCCCCGAGGGCAACCAGCCCAATCTGGCTTACTGCTATCCTGACCATGTTGCTCTGTACAATCTGGCTAAGGCTGTTACCCAGTTGGACAGCCTGATCGAGAGCGATATCGAGATCACCCGTGCTGACGGCACCACCGAAATCCTTGGTCTGACCGACGAGCAGAAGGCCGACTTCATCGAAGGCTACTACAACGAAGGCAAGCAGTTCGGCGACGGCTTGATGTACACCCTGCCCATGAGCAAGTCCACTGAGGTCCTGTACTACAACAAGACCTTCTTTGATGCCAACAATCTGACTGTTCCTACCACTTGGGATGAGATGGAAGCTCTGTGCAAGCAGATCAAGACCATCGACCCCGCTGCCATCCCTCTGGGCTATGACTCCGAGGCCAACTGGTTCATCACCATGTGCGAGCAGTACGGCTCTCCCTACACCAGCGCTTCCGGTGACCACTACCTGTTCCACAACGACACCAATGTGGAATTCGTCAAGAAGTTCCGCACTTGGTATCAGAACGGCTATATGACCACCCAGAACATCCACGGCGGCTACACCTCCGGCCTGTTTACCGCAGAGGGCAACGACATTAAGAGCTATATGTCCATCGGCTCCTCCGCAGGTGCTACCCATCAGCTCCCCGGGGTCGGCGATAACGGTCAGCGCCCCTTCGAGGTGGGCATCGCCACCATTCCCCAGGTTGACGCTTCCAACCCCAAGGTCATTTCTCAGGGTCCCAGCCTGTGCATCTTCCAGAAGAGCAATCCTCAGGAAGTGATCGCTTCCTGGCTGTTCGCCAAGTATCTGACCACCACCGTTGAGTTCCAGGCTGAGTTCTCCATGGCTTCCGGCTATGTTCCCGTTCTGAAGTCCGTCAGCGAGAATCCCCTGTATCAGGACTTCATCAACAGCGCTGACGGCGGCAACTTCATCGCTGCCCTGTCCGCCAAGGTCTGTCTGGAGCAGGAAAACGCTTACTACACCTCCCCCGCCTTCAACGGTTCCTCCAAGGCCCGTGACGAGGTCGGCGCACTGATGACCAAATGTCTGACCGAAACCGACGAGAGCAAGATCGAGGGCTACTTCGAGGATGCTATCGACGAGTGTGAGTATTAATTTGCCCCTTTTATTAAAGAGGAGATTGCTATGAAGAAACTGATTTCTCTGCTGCTGGTGCTGGCGCTGAGCGTCGGCGCGCTGGCAGGCTGCGAAGGCAGCCCCGCCGAGACCACAGCCCCTGTGGAGACTACCGCTCCCGTAGAGACCACCGTTCCCGCAGAGAATGGTCTGGAAAATGCTGTGGCGTATATCAAGACCGTTTATGAAAAGGCTGCCGAGCTTACCGGCAAGGACTTCGACCGCATCGGTCTGGTGCCCATGGGCGACGAGACCTATACCGTGGTCTGGACCGCCGATGTATCCGAGGATCTGGTCAAGTTCGTGGTTGCCGAGAACGGCAAGGTCACTGTGGATGTGAACGAGGAATGTGATGCCGATACCCCCTACGTCCTCACCGCTACCATCACTGCTCCCGACGGCACCAGCGAAAGCCTGAGCTGGAACCATGTTATCCCCGCCGGCGCGGATGTGGACGGTCTGACCTACGCACAGATCTTGGATCTGGCTTATGCGCTGGAAGACGGCGTTGCCACCGAGGATCCCTACCGCCTGTTCGGCACCGTTACCGCTATCGACACTCCTTGGAGTGAGGAGTACCAGAATATCACCGTCACCATTCAGGTGGGCGAGCTGGCTGACAAGCCCATGATGTGCTACCGTCTGAAGGGCGAGGGTGCCAAGGATCTGGCAGTTGGCGATGCCATCACCGTAGAAGGCATCATCAAGAATTACAAGGGCACCATCGAGTTTGATGCCGGCTGTGTGCTGGTTGGCAAGGGCGAGATCGTGGATCAGAAGGCTCTGCTGAAGGCTGCTTTCGCTCTGGGCGAGGGCGCTGCCATGGATTACCCCGCTGTTATGACCGGCGTGGTGGATAAGATCGTTACCGAGTACAGCGCCGACTACGGCAATGTCACAGTGGACATCAAGGTGGATGACCAGATCGTTCAGGCTTACCGTCTGAAGGGTACCGGTGCCGACACCATCGCCGTGGGCGATACCGTCACCGTCGCCGGCATCATCAAGAACTACAAGGGCACCATCGAGTTCGACGCAGGCTGCATGCTGGTTCCCAACGACGCTTATCACTCCGTGAAAAACGCCCTGTCCGCTTACAAGCTGGCTGATGGTGCCGCACAGGAGACCGCAAAGACCATTACCGGCGTGATTGCAAGTATCGACACCGCCTACAGTCCCGATTACAAGAACATCACTGTCACCGTCGTTGTGGCAGGGCTGGATAGCTACAAGATCCAATGCTACCGTCTCACCGGTGAGGATCTGGATGCTGTTGCCGCTCTGGCTGTGGGTGACACCGTCACCGTTACCGGTACGCTGAAGAACTACAAGGGCACCTTTGAGTTCGACGCAGGCTGCACACTGGATGCAGTGGTAAAGGCCGGCTAAAATCTCCATAGAAAGCCATCCGTTTCGGCGGATGGCTTTCGGGCTATCCATACATGGAAGGAAATTGCGACATGAAAAAGAAAATTATCAGCCTGCTGCTGATCTTTGCCATGCTGCTGACGCTGACCGCCTGCGGCGATAACGGCAGCAACGGCGATGCCCCCAAAGAAATCGGCTTTACTGTGCCGGAGGGCGGCTATGACGGCAGCGCTGTTACCATCGAGTTTTATCACACCATGGGTGCGAACCTGCGGGAGGTTCTGGAATACTATATTGAGCAGTTCAATGCCCTGTATCCCAATATCAACATCGTCCACACACAGGTGGGCAAGTATGATGATGTCCGCAGCCAGATCGTCACCGAGATCCCCGAGGGCAACCAGCCCAACATTGCCTACTGCTACCCCGACCATGTGGCGCTTTACAACAAGGCCAATGCGGTGGTGCAGTTGGATAGATTGATTGAAAGCGGCATTACCGTCACCCGTGCCGACGGCAGCACCGAGATCCTTGGTCTGACCGCCGAGCAGCAGGCAGACTTCATCGAAGGCTATTACGCGGAAGGCAAAGCCTTTGGAGATGGTCTGATGTACACCCTGCCTCTTTCCAAGTCTACCGAGGTTCTGTACTACAACAAGAACTTTTTCGATGCCCACAATCTGACCGTTCCCACCACTTGGGACGAGATGGAGGCGCTGTGCAAGCAGATCAAGACCATTGATCCCAACTGCATCCCTCTGGGCTACGACTCCGAGTCCAACTGGTTCATCACCATGTGCGAGCAGTATGGCTCCGACTATACCAGTGCCACCGGTGAGCACTACCTGTTCCATAACGAGACCAACATGGAATTTGTGAAGAAATTCCGTTCTTGGTATCACAACGGCTATGTGACCACCCAGAGTATCCATGGCGGTTATACTTCCGGCCTGTTTACAGCCGAGGGTGACGACATCAAGAGCTATATGTCCATCGGATCTACCGCCGGTGCTACCCACCAGCGCCCCACCTCCGGCGTGGACAGCAGCTATCCCTTTGAAGTGGGCATCGCCATGATCCCTCAGGTGGATGTCAACAAGCCTAAGGTCATTTCTCAGGGCCCCAGCCTGTGTATCTTCGGCAAGGAGAACCCCCAAGAGGTCATTGCTTCTTGGCTGTTCGTCAAGTATCTCACCACCAATGTGGAATTCCAAGCGGAATTCTCCATGGCTTCCGGCTATGTTCCCGTTCTGAAGTCCGTTGCGGACAATCCTGTTTATGCCCAGTTCCTTGCCAGCGCTGACGGCACCAACTATCTGCCGGCGCTGACCGCGAAGGTCTGCATGGAGCAGCAGGATGCTTACTACACCTCTCCCGCCTTTGACGGCTCTGCCGGAGCCCGTGACGAGGTGGGCGCTCTGATGAGCAAGTGTCTGGTCATGGCAGATGAAAGCGGCATCGACGCTGCGTTTGCCGAGGCGGTGGAGGAATGTGAATATGCTGGCTAATTTGAAAAGATCCGTTGCGCTTTTGCTGCTGCTGAGCTTGGTACTGTGCCTGTTCGGCTGTACCGAGCAGCAGCCCCAAGAGACCACCGCCGCTCCCACGGAGCAGACCCAGCCTCCGGAGGTCATCGACTATGCGTCCTCCGTTAAGCTGGATATGGAATCTGCCACCGCAAAGCAGGAGGTCACCGTGAAGCTGTTTATCGACGGCGACACCACCCATTTCTATGTTCCCGCCACCGTCATGAGCAACGGCGTGCTGAAGGCTCGCTACATGGCTGTGGACACCCCCGAATCCACCGGAAAGATCGAAGAATACGGCAAAAAGGCAGCCAAGTTCACCCGTGAGAAGCTGGAGAGCGCCAGCTCCATCGTCATCGAGTCCGAGACCGCTTTTTGGACGGCGGACTCCACCGGCAGCCGTTTCATGGCATGGGTCTGGTACAAGACCCCGGACATGACCGACTACCGCAATCTGAACATCGAGCTGTTGCAGAACGGTCTTGCCATCGCCAGCAACGCAGGCGGCAACCAGTACGGCGAGACCTGTCTGGCTGCCATCGATCAGGCAAAGCGGGAGAAGCTGAATATCCATTCCGGCGAGAAGGATCCCGATTTCTACTACGGCGAGGCTGTGGAGCTGACCTTGCGGGAGCTTCGCACCAACACCGAGACCTACAGCGGCATGAAGGTCGCCTTTGAGGGCGTGATCACCACCAACGACAACAACAGTGTCTATGTGGAGGGCTACGATCCCGAAACCGATATGTACTGCGGCATGGCGGTCTACTATGGCTTCAACCTGAACGGCAAGGGCCTTGAGATCCTCAGTGTGGGCAACGAAGTCCGGATCGTGGGCAGCCTGCAGTATTATGAGGCAGGCGGCACCTATCAAGTCTCCGATCTGAAGTATCAGATCATGCGCCCCACCGCCGCGGATAATATCCAGTGTCTCAGTGAGGGCAACGCCCCTGCCTTTGTCCTCACCGATGCCGAAACCTTTACCAACGGTCAGGTGACCTTCACTGCCGAGGACGGCAGCACCGTCACCAAGCCCTATGCGGAAATGGCGCTGAACAGCTCCATCGAAATGAAGGGGCTGAAGGTCCGCAGCATTTATACCACCAAGAATGAAGACAGCGCCTCCAAAGGCGCCATGACCCTGACCTGTGAGGTGGACGGCAAGACCATCAGCGTCCGTACCGTCGTCCTGCGGGATGCGGAGGGCAATCTGATCACTGCCGATGCCTATCAGGGCAAGACCATTGATGTCAAGGGTCTTGTGGACTATTACAACGGCACCTATCAGATCAAGGTTTTCTCCCCGGATAACATTACTGTCGTAGAATAATTTACGAAAAGGAGACCGCTATGAAAAAGTATATTGCGTGGATTCTGGTGTGCGCCATGCTGCTTTCTGTGCTGGCGGGCTGTAATCAAGACGATCAGCCCGGCACCGTGCCCACCACCGAGCCCACCGGCGCAACCACCGAGCCTGTTGTGGATGCCGACGGTCTGCAAAACGCCATCGAGTATATCCGCACCGTTTATGAGGAGGCTCCGCTGGAGACACCCAGAGATTTTACCCGCATTGCCTCTGTTGTGGTAGGTGCGGAAAGGTATCAGATCGTTTGGTCTGTGGATGTTGCTGAGGATCTGGTAAAGATCGTACCCGGTGAAGGCAACATGGTCACCATCGATGTGAACGAGAATGTTGCGGAAGAGACTCCCTATGTGCTCACCGCTACCATTACCGATGCTGCAGGCAACAGCGCCAGCGCTTCTTGGAATCATGTGATCCCCCTGCCTGTGGACTACAGCGAGATCGTCAATGCGGCGTACGAGCTGAAGCCCGGCGAGGCCATGGATGAGGAAGTTACTCTGCAGGGTGTCATCACCTCCATCAACACCCCCTATGATTCCTCCTTCAAGAACATCACCGTTACCATTCAGGTAGGTGACATGGCGGACAAGCCCATTATGTGCTACCGTCTGAAGGGCGAGGGTGCCGATACCCTGCTGATGGGCGATACCATCACTGTTTACGGCATCATCAAGAATTACAACGGCACCATCGAGTTCGATGCCGGCTGTGAGCTGATCGAAGTCATCAAGGGCGATGGCGAAGTACCCGTATGTCCCGAGGATCCTAAGCAGATCGTGGACGAAGCTTACGCGCTGGGTAAGGGTCAGACTCTGCCCTATCTGGCAACGCTGACCGGCAAGGTCACCGCCGTGAAGGAGCCCTATACCGATCAGTACAAGAATATCACCGTCACCATCAAGGTGGACGGCCGCAGCAGCAAGCCTATCGTGTGCTACCGCATCAAGGGCGAGCTGGCCCCCACCGTCAATGTCAACGACATCATCACCGTTGAAGGCTACATCACCAACTACAACGGCACCATCGAGTTTGCTGCCGGCAGTAAGCTGATCGCGGTGGAGGACAAGGCACCTCCCGCCGTCATCACCGATCTGGCTAAGATCTGGAAGGATGCCCAGAATCTGGATAGCGGCGACCAGCTCAGCTATGAGGCACGGGTCAAGGGCACCATCACGCAGGTGAACTACGCCTACGATCCCAACTACGATAACATTACCGTCACCATCAAGCTGGAGAACGGTCAGACCATCGGCTCCCGCTATATGAGTGGCAGCGGTGTCAGCAAGATTGGCGTTGGCGACGATATCGTCGTTCAGGGCTACATCGAAAACTACGAGGGCAAGCGCCAGTTCATCCGTGCGAAGATGATCGACTACACCATCAACCGCACCGATGCTCCCGAGGATCCCCTGCAGATCGTGGAGGATGCCTATGGGCTGGCTTCCGGCGAGTCTTTGATGTATGATGCAGAGCTCACCGGCAAGGTCATCAGCATCAAGGAGCCCTATACCTCTCAGTATAAGAATGCTACCTTTACCATCGAGGTTCCCGGCGCTGAGGGCAAGCCCATCGTGTGCTACCGTGTCAAGGGCAGCGGCCTGTCCGGTCTGGCTGTGGGCGACACCGTCACCGTAGAGGGCACCATCACCAATTATAATGGCACCATCGAGTTTACCACCGGCAGTAAGGTGTCCAATGTGGTCAAGGGCGACGGCACCGAGGCAACCGATCCCACTGAGCCTACCACCGATTCCACCGATCCCACCGCTGGTGTTACATATGTGGATGCCCCCGTTGCGGGCACTCCCTACAAGATGGTCATGGATAAGGCCGGTACGGTGCTGTATTTTGACGGCGCTACCGAGTCTGAGTCTGTTACCTTCCGTCTGAATTCCTCCGAGGATGCCGCAGTCGCTGTGGATGTGGTGCTGGAGGAAGTGGAAGGTGTGGAGGGTGGCTACCGCCTGTACTTCATGAACGGCAATGCCAAGACCTATATCCGTGTGTACGAGCGTACCGATGGCGACCCCGGCTACGGCAAGGGCAGCTTGGAGCTGGTCACCGAGACTCCCGCAGAGTACTATACCTACGACAGCACCTACAGGACCTTGATCCATACCGCTGAGGACGGCGAAAATGCCTATTATCTGGGCACCTACAGCACCTATACCACCTTCAGCGTGTCCAACGCCTCCTATTTGAAGGCGGATACCGTGGATGTGAGCCAGTTCCCCGCCCGGTTTGCCACCGTGGAGCTTCCTGAACAGGAAGAGGGCGGCGATGTGGTCACCGCTCCCGCTGTGGACACCGCCTACAAGATGGTTATGGACAAGCTGGGTACCGTGCTGTACTTCAACGGCGCTACCGAGTCTGAGTCCATTACCTACCGTCTGAATTCCTCCGAGGATGCCTCCACTGCTGTGGATGTAAAGCTGGAGGCAGTGGAAGGCGTGGAGGGCGGCTACCGGCTGTACTTCATGAACGGTGAGACCAAGACCTATATCCGTGTGTACGAGCGTACCGACGGCGACCCCGGCTACGGCAAGGGCAGCTTGGAGCTGGTCACGGAGACTCCCGCAGAGTACTATACCTACAACAGCACCTACAACACCCTGTTCCACACCGCCGAGGACGGCGAAAATGCCTATTTTATGGGCACTTATGGCACCTATGTGACCTTTAGCGTGTCCAACACCTCTTATCTGAAGGCAGACAATGTAGACGTGAGCCAGTTCCCCGCCCGTTTTGTGGAGGGTGTCAGTGCTGAACCCCAGCCCACCGAACCCACCGAGGAATCCACCGAGCCCACCGTACCCGCAGATCCCGCTTGGGAGATGGTGACCTCCGTGGCTTCCGGTGAGACCTACAAGTGGGGCATCGAGCAGGGCAATCTGGGCAAGACCATCTACTTTGCCGGCACCATGAACGGCTACTACGGCGCTACCACCGACAATATCGAGGACGGTGTGGATGTGGTTCTGGAGGATGCCAACGGTGGCTACTATGTGTCCTTCACCGATCCCAGTGGTGCGAAGAAGTATGTGAATGTCGTGGTCAGCGGAACCCACCGCAACTTCACCATTGCGGACGCACCTGAGACCGTTTACACCTTCGACAGCGAGTACGATACGCTGAACACCGATGTTGAGGGCACTACCTGCTACATCGGCACCTACAATAACTACAACACCTTCTCCGTATCTCCCGTAGAGAAGATCACCAGCTCCTTCCCCTCT
>JAFQFP010000055.1 GCA_017398625.1 Oscillospiraceae bacterium | reverse complement strand
CTTGGTGATGGTGTAGCTGCCTGCAGCAATGCTTCCGGTGTAGATGAAGGAAGAATTGATGGAGGTGGAGGTTCCGTTCAGCTTGAACTGATCGGAGGAGGCGGTATCGCTGCCGCCGAACACCAGAGTCAGCGTACCGGCGGAGGGCGCGGTAAAGGTGATGCTAGTGGAGGATTCCATCTTCAGACCCTGCGTCAGGGACAGACCGTTGTAGGTAACAGTGCCGCGATCCTTGGTCAGGTTACCGTTGATGGTGTAGAAGTCACTGACCTTGGCGTTCTCGGTGAAGTTATGGACATAGCTGCCGGCGGTAACCGTGCCGCCGCCGGAGGGAGTGGTGGGCTGAGTAGCCTGCGTTGCTTCGGTGGGCTCGGGCTGGCTGCCATCCGGGACAGAGATGGTCATATCCTTCCCGGAGAAGGGATTCCAAGAGCCAAGGAAAGTGGAAACCGACACTGTCTTCCCGTCGGCAGTCTTATCGGTTGCCTTTGCCCAAGAAACGCGGGAGCTGCTGTTATCCACGCCGGAGGCCTCGTATGTGCCATACTCGCCGCACATCTCGGATTCACCCTTCAAGGTATCCAGCCAGCCGGCAGCATGGATCAGAGATTTGCATTGGCTGCTCCACTTGGAACAGGTAGCATCGATGACAGTATAATAAAAAACGGCTTCGCCTGTGTTTTCAGCCCAAGGTCTGCCAAAATAGCCGGGCTTGGAAGCATAAGAGGAAGCGGTATCCACACCGGGGGTGGTGGAGGTGACATGGCAGTTGTACATCAGCATGCCTCTGGTTCCGGAAGCTGTCTGAGCAGCGGTAATATAGCCACGGTCGCTACTGTTGTCACTGGTATTGAACACCAGCTCACACTTGGCAAAAACTGCGGTCATACCGCCGAAAATATAGTCGCAAGCGCCGTAGATCTCGCAGTCATAGAAGCCAGCGGTGACACTCTTACCGCCGTACAGGGTATCCTGCCGTCCCACAAACTTGCAGTGGTCAAAATATGCCTTCTGGGTATTATTTTTCAGTGCCAGAGCGGCAGCCCTTTCCACATAGGCCTTTTCCTGCACGGTGGTGCTGCCCTTGGACAGGTTGGCACGGGGGGTACTGCCTTCTTTTTCATTTCCGTTGGCAACGATCACATCGTTGGCAGCCTTAGCGGACACATACTGGTTGAAGGAGTTTTCAAAAATGATGTCCTCCGCAATAAAGCCGTCGCCGGAGACGATAACAGTAGCATTCCAATGGGTAGCGCTGCCGCTGCCGGGGTTGGTGACAGAGGCGCTGCCCTTGCTCTTGTTGGAAGCAAGAACCTTGGCATCATACATATAGTCGCTGCCCATGCTATAGTAATTGTAGCCATGCCCATAGTAATGGGTGATACGGACAGCATTGGAATCGATGCCCACGCCCTTATTGGTCAGCGCAATGCTGGGATTAGAGCTGGCGTTGCGCAGCGTGACATTGTCCCGGCTGATATGCAGCTGTTCTTCGTAATCACCGGGCTGGATCTCTATGACCACGCGGTCTGTACCGCTGTCCAGAGAATCCAATGCCGCGCCGATGGTGGTAAAGTCACAGCCGCTGGCGCCAACGGTAATGACTGTCTCTGCCGCGCTTACGGATACCGGCAGCATGGCCGCTACCATACATACCGCAAGCAGGAAAGAGAAAACGCATTTTGTTGTTTTCATGATATACCCCTCCATTTTACCAATAGATGATATGTAAATTATACATTTATTTTCCATCCTGCGTCAATCCCTTTTAGCATTTTCACAAAGAAAAAGTATACTGTTTTTCAAAATTCCGATTTATCGACATGTTTGAACCGCACCAAAGGCCCCCTTGTGTAAAGGGGGCTGTCAAAAATCTATTTGATTTTTGACTGGGGGATTGTAAGGTTTCGATACGGAACAATCCCTTGATTTTCAGGGTCTTTTTGGCGGTATATCCTAGGGAGCTGTGGAGACTTG
>JAFQFP010000031.1 GCA_017398625.1 Oscillospiraceae bacterium | reverse complement strand
CCGGAATCGCCGCAGCGATTAGTCAGCGAAGCTGACAGGGGGGATACTTCATCAAGTCTCCACAGCTCCCTAGGAAATACCGCCAAAAAGACCCTGAAAATCAATGGATTGTTCCGTATCGAAACCTTACAATCCCCCAGTCAAAAATCAAATAGATTTTTGACAGCCCCCTTTACACAAGGGGGCCTTTGGGTGCGGTGCAAACATGTCGATAAATCGGAATTTGACAGCAGGGATAGAAAAAAGCTGCCGCACCCGCGGCAGCTTTTTGCGGTTTTACAGAGCGAACTGGAATACGCAGAAGGCAGCATAGATGCACAGCAGCGCAATGCCCTGCCAGCGGTGCAGCTTCTTGCTCAGCAGCGCGGGGACAGTCAGCAGTGCCATGACGCCGAACATCAGCGGGATATCCAGCACCAGAGAGGAGTTGATGCCGAACAGGGTGTTGCCCACGGGCACCTCGAAGGGAGCCAGCGTGACAGAGACGCCGGAAACCAGCACCAGATTGAAGATGTTTGCACCGATCACATTGCCGATGCCCAGAGAGGCGTGACCCTTGCGCAGGCTGGTGATAGTGGTGACCAGCTCGGGCAGGCTGGTACCCAACGCCACAAAGGTCAGCGCGATGACGGTTTCGGGAACGCCCAGCTTCTGGGCGATGATGGTGCCGTTGTCCACCAGCAGGTCGGCGCCGATGGCAATGAGGGCAGCGCCCACGATCAGCAGAAGAAGCTCCTGCCAGAGCTGCTTGGGCTTGCCGGAGGGCTCTTCCTCTTCGTGGGCAGTTTCGGGATTGTTCAGGCCCTGCCGGACGGTTAGGAACATATAGGTCACGAAAATTGCCAGCATCACAAAGCCCAGCCACCGGGGGAATTCACCCAGCACATAGGCGGCGATGGCATAGATCACAGCGCTGGCAAAGAAGAAGATGACCGGCATCTTCATGGTTTTGGTATTGACGGGGCCGGGATTCACCGCCACGGAGATGGCGGAGATCAGCGCGGTGTTGCAGATGATGGAGCCGATGGCGTTGCCATAAGCCATAGCGCCTTGTCCGTTCAGCGCGCCGGTGGCGGAGACCATGACCTCCGGCAGGGTGGTGCCGATGGATACAACGGTAGCGCCTACGATGATGTCCGGCAGGTGGAAGCGCTTGGCGATGCCGGTGGCACCGTCTACGAACCAGTCGCCGCCCTTGATCAGCAGAACAAGACCCAACGCGAACAGTAATACGGGAATAAGCATGATGAGATTCTCCTTACATTTTTTATAGTTTGCCCAAATTATAAAAAAACTGCGCACGGCTCAATACCATGCACAGAACATCGGGCAGACATCATGCACAGCCACAGGCCGCAGGCATGAGTCTTGCAATTAAAAGCCTGCCAGACCGGAGATCGGTCGGACTGTTGACAGGCTACGCTTTTAGGGCGATTGCTACTCCCTCATCCATATCAGTTGCGATAATCATAGCATACCCCCAAAAGAAAGTCAACGGCAGTTTTCCGGTATTTGGCAGAAAAAGCCGTTGACAGCCCTGCTTTTCCCGGCTATAATAGCGGAAAGTACATAGGACAGTTCGTGACCCTCCTGTCGGTAAACAAAACTAGGCTTTTGAAAGGGGCGCTCTGCGCTCTTTTTTTGTAGGATGGGTGCGTGCCGCGTCCGTTTTTTGTTTTTTGAGGTAGTTTATGAAGGAAACAGCAAAAATTCTTGCCCACGGTGCGGTGATCGCCGCCCTCTATGCGGCGCTGACCCATTTGCAGAACCTGCTTGTGCCCGGTTCTGCCACATGGGCGATCCAGCTTCGCTTCAGTGAGGCGCTGTGCGTGCTTGCCTTTTTTACGCCTTCCGCTGCACCGGGTCTGGCGGTGGGCTGCATGGTTTTCAATTTGACCTATGCCGCCGCGCTGCCTATGGACGCGGTGGTAGGCGCTCTTGCCACCTATCTGGCGGGGAAATGTATGTGGCTGTTGCGAAAGCACCCCCTGCCGGGGCTGCTGATGCCTGCGCTGTTCAACGGTCTGCTGGTGGGCTGGGAGCTGAGCGTGTACATTGGCGGCGGCTTCTGGGTCAATGCCGCTTATGTGGCGGCAGGGGAAGCCATCGTGCTGCTGACATTGGGGCTGGGGCTGTATACCGCCATGAAAAAAAGACGGCTGGACAGTAAGCTGTTTGGGCAAACTGGTTTTGAGGGGGGATACCAATGATCCGATTTCAAAAAATGACCTTGGAGGACAGGCCCTTGGTGGAAGGGCAGCTTTGGCAGGCTGGCGAGCGGGGCTGCGAGTATTCCTTTGCCAATCTGTACCTGTGGGGACGGCAGCGCTTTGCCTTTGTGGATGGCTTTCTGGTGCTGTTTTCCCAGTTCGACCGCCGCAGTGTCTACCCCTTTCCCGTAGGGCAGGGGAATGTGAAGCCGGTACTGGATAAGCTGATCCACGATGCCGCCGTAAGGGACATTCCCTGCCGCATCACCGGCATGAGCCGGGAGGAATGTGAGCTTCTGGAAACACTGTATCCCGGCAGATTTCGGATCCACTGCGACCGCAGCGGCTTTGATTATGTGTATGACATTCACGATCTGGCGGAGCTAAAGGGAAGAAAGTACCAGAAGAAGCGCAACCACTTGAACCGCTATCATCAAAGTCATCCCCAATCCACAGCCCAGCCGCTGTCGGAGGAAAATCTGGAGGCGGTGCGGCAGATGGCACTGCAATGGTATGAGGATCGGCAGCGGGAAATGCCTGAGGCGGACTTTCACATGGAGCGCACGGCGCTGCTGAAGGCGTTGGAGCAGCACCGGGCGCTGGGTATGGAGGGACTGGTGCTCCGGGAGGGAGAGCGGGTCATTGCCTTTACGCTGGGCTCTTTTCTCAAAGCCGATACGGTGGATGTGCATTTTGAAAAGGCGGTCTCCGATGTGGACGGGGCTTATGCCGCTGTCAACTGCGCCTTTGCCCGGTATCTTCGGGAGAAATATCCCCGGCTTCTCTATCTGAACCGGGAGGATGATATGGGTCTGGAGGGTCTTCGCAAGGCGAAGCTCAGCTATTGCCCCCATCATCTGGTGGAAAAATACTGGGCGTGCCTGCTGGAGGACGGCTATGAATATTGAGCAGACAAAGGTAGAGCAGCAGGATTCCCTTCGGGAACTGTGGCAGGAGGCGTTTGGAGATCCCGACGGCTTTCCGGAATTGTTTTTTGAGACCGGCTGGTCACAGCAGCGCAGCCGCTGCGCTGTGGTGGAGGGAAAGCTCGCGGCGGCGCTGTATTGGTTCGATTGCGGCTTAGAGGGGGAAAAGATTGCCTATATTTATGCTGTTGCCACCGGGGAGCAGTTCCGGCGGCAGGGCATTTGCCGGGCGCTGATGGAGGATACCCACAGACTTTTGAAGCGCATGGGCTACGCCGGAGCAGTTCTGGTGAGTGCCGAGGGGCTTTTCGGTATGTATGAAGCCATGGGCTACCGGGTTTGCAGCCGCATTTTGGAATTCACCTGCTCCGCAGGAAAAGTGCCTGCAGAGCTTACGCCTCTGACAAAAGAAAAGTATGCCCTGCAGCGTCGGAAGCTGCTGCCCCAAGGGGCTGTTTTGCAGGAGGGAAAGAATCTGGACTTTCTGGAGGGCTTCGCCCGGTTCTACGGCGGCGAGGGCTTTTTGTTGGCAGGCGCGGCGGAAGACGGTGTGTTTTACGGAGCGGAGCTTCTGGGGGATGTGGCGGCAGCACCGGGCGTGCTGAAAAGCCTTGGCTGCACGGTGGGACATTTCCGTGGGCCGGGTGAGGGCAGGGATTTTGCCATGTACCTGCCCTTGCGGGAAAATGCCCCTGTACCCAAGTATTTCGGACTTGCCTTTGATTGAAACAATGAGAGCGTGCCTTTCGGCACGCTCTTAGTCTTTATGCCATAACGGTTCCGTCGGGGTGGAACAGAGGCAGCTTTTCCAGATAAATGAGATCGGGGCGCTGCTGTGCGTCGCCCTCGGCGAGGATCGCCATTCTGCCGCAGATGATGCCGCCTGCCTTTTCCACCAGCTTCTCCAGTGCCAGCAGGCTTTCTCCCGTGGAGATCACATCGTCCACGATCAGGATCTTCTTGCCCTGCATCAGTGCCGCGTCGGCGGTGTCCAGATACAGCTTCTGCTCCTTGGCGGTGGTGATGGATTTAACGGAGGACTCAAACACCCCGGTCATGTACAGCTTGGGATTTTTCCGGGCAAGGAAGTATTTGGCATCGCCTGCCTGCCGTGCCATCTCATGGGCGAGGGGAATGCCCTTGGCTTCGGCGGTGATGATGTAATCGTACTCCGGAGCTTTCTTCAGCAGCTCCCGGGCACATGCCACCGTCAGCTCCTGATCTCCGAAGATCACAAAGCCTGCGATGTACAGAGAGTCCGTTACTTTGCAGATGGGCAGATCCCGCTCAAGGCCTGCCACGGTCATGCGGTATACCATGGGAAATCACTCCTTATTAAAATCTCTGTCTCTATTATACCCTATCGGGCAAAATTGTCAAGAAAATGGGAAAAGTCCGCTGGGGATCAGCGGACTTTTCTCAGAGTGTCAATAAACCCCCAAACCGTCAAAATGAAGATATAAAAAACGAAATAGATGATCTGCTAAGGATAACGGAACCAATTTCATGATACGCTATCTTTGGTGCTGAAAAGTGCTTGCTTCGCAAGCCATTTTGACTTACTGCGGAAACCGCCCTCTACCGTACCATCTGTACGCCGACGAGTGCGGTTTCCTTGTCTTTGGGGCTTTCTTGACCTCTGTCAGTCTGTCAAAAACTTCTTTTTTGACAGACAGGGAAAAGTCCGCTGAGGATCAGCGGACTTTTCTTTGCTAAGGGGTTTGGAAAGAAGAGAGGTAGAAAAGAGGATCTACGGAGGGAAAGACAGCGGCTCACGGCTTCCGCCGCCTTTCTGTGGTCATCATAGCACCGGCTTTTGAACAGCCAATGACACAATTGAAAACAAAAAATGACGAAATTTTGAACATCACGCCTTGGGGAAGATCAGAGTGGCTTTGAACAGGTCGCCGTCGATGAGAAGCTGAAGCTGACCGTGCTGAAGCTCCATCAGACTTTTGGCGATATTCAATCCCAGACCGCTGCCCTCGGTGTTTCGGGAGGCATCCCCACGGACAAACCGCTCCATCAGCTCCTCGGAGCTGACATTCAGCGGTTCACGGGAGATGTTTTTCAAAGAGATCAGCACCTGCGCGTCCACCTCCACCAGATCCACATACAGACGGGTGCCGGGGAGGGCGTATTTTACCGCGTTGCTCAGCAGGTTGCTCAGTACCCGCCATGCCAGACGGCCGTCGGCACGGATCAGCACCGGCTTTTCCGGGGGCTGGAACACAGGGGCAAGCTGGGCGGCAGAGAGCTTGTCAGCAAACTCGCCCAGCGCTTGATTCACCGCTTCCACGGCATCCACCTTGGTGATCTCCACAGGCAGGTTGCCGGTGGAAGCCTTGCTCATTTCCATCAGATCGTCAATGAGCTTTTTCATTCGCTGGGATTGGCGGGAGAGGACTTCCAGATATTCCTCCGTTTCCTCCTTGGTCTGCGCCTTCTGCAGCAGATCCACATAGTTGATGATGGAGGTCAGCGGGGTCTTGATATCGTGGGACACATTGGTCACCAGCTCGGCTTTCATTCGCTCCGACTTCATCTGCTGCTGAGCTGCCATAGTAGCGACCCCTGCCAGATCGTTGAGGTGATCGGAGAAATCCTTAAAGCTGCCCACCATCAGCCGGTCATCCACCTTGGAGCCCAGATCTCCCTTGCTCATCCGTTTCACGCTTTCCAGCAGCGTACCGAAGGCTTGGGTGCCATAGAGCAGGATACCCAAGCAGATGGCAAGGCTCAGAAGCAGGGTCACGGCGTTGTGGGAGCGGATGCCCACGAACAGAAGAAAAGCCATCAGAAATGCGGTGAGCAGCCATTGCCATGTCAGCGGCAGCAGGGCGCAGAATCGGCTAAGCAGACCCCACAGCCAAAGCGCCGCCTTTTTCACGCCGTTCAGTAAGAACAGGATCAGCGTTTTCACGCTCTGCCAGAGCCAGCGGATCAGAGCCTCCAGTTTTTGGAAGAACAGCTTTATCAGCGGCGGCAGCTTGGTTTTCAGCCACAGCGCCATCCGCTTCAGCAGCCGCCAGCCCCAACGGAGGATGCGCCAGCCCAGAACCAAAACCATACCGGTCAAGCTGTGGCGCAGCCAGTAGAGACCGCCCATTTTGAACTGGGCGGCGCAGGCGAACAGGAAGCCCACCACCAGCAGGCAGAGAACAAGTCCGATGCCGCCTACGATCAGACCAATGAGACATAGCTGAATATCCAGCAAATTGTAGGGAAGGATTTCTACAATAAACAGCAGTGCCAGAACCCCCGCCACCGCCACGATGGCGGCATAAAGATCCAGCGGCAGCAGGTTCAGCCCGCCGGGCTTGACCTCCTCCCGTTTGGGAGCGCGTCCGGCGGCGCAGCACAGGTATACCAGCAAAGCGGCAAACAGCAGCAGAGCGCCTCCCAGCACCATGGGAAGCTGATAGCGGTAGTGCCATACCTGCTCCAGAATATTTTCCGCCGGGTCACCGGTGTAGGCATCCTCCTGCAGATACAGGGTGACCAGAAGCATGGGTGAGTGTTTGTAGCCCAGCAGATAGTCATAGCTGTATTCTCCGTCGCTGTAGCCGGTACTCTCCGTGTGCTCATAGCCGGCATCGGTGGAGATAAAGGGGTCAAAGGTCTGCGGGGCGGTGGTTTGGGGAACGGTCTCTCCTTGGTCAAAGGTCTCCGCGGGTGTGGAGGGGTCCAAGGAGCCGTCGATCAGTACCCCGTGGCGGTAGATCAATCGGCTCAGCACCGTAGGGTAATAGGCGGTCAGATGGGTGGAGTAGCCTTGGTCGTAGACTTGGTTGGTATAGGTGCCGTCCACCACGGTGCCGTTTTCATCGGTAACGGTGTAGAACCATTTGCTGCTGTCCGGGAAATAGCGGATGGTAGAGTAGTAGTCCCGCCGATCTGCCAATGCTTCCGGGCAGCCGCCCAGCTCGGTGGCGGCATAGTGATAGGCTATGTCGTGGGCAAGAGACCACAGCCGGGAATCCTTGGTGTCCTGCATCAGCTCCTGCGGTGTGCCGTCATACAGACCGCAGCTTTCCAGCACAGCGATACCAACACCTGCGCCAACGGCGGCAAGGAGGCAGCAGGCACAGAGCAAAATGGCGATAAACTTAAACAGGATGTGGTTGTGCAATTACTTTCCTCCTTCCATTTTGTAGCCCTGACCCCAGACTACCTTCAGATACCGGGGCTCGGAGGGGTTGATCTCGATCTTTTCCCGCAGGTGGCGGATATGCACGGCAACAGCACCCTCGCTGCCCATGGCTGCCTCCTGCCAAACCTCCTCATACAGCGCCTTGGTGGAGTAGACCTTGCCGGGGTTGCGCATCAGTAGCCGCAGGATGCTGTACTCAATGGGGGTCAGCGCCACCGGCTCACCGTCCACAGCGGCGGTCTTGGAGGTGTCGTTCAAGGTGATGCCCCCTACGGTGAGCACATCGGCGGCATCCTCCGGGACACGGCTGCCCAGCTTGGCGTAGCGGCGAAGCTGAGAGCGCACCCGTGCCAGCACCTCCACTGGGACAAAGGGCTTGGTGATATAATCATCGGCACCCACATTCAAGCCCAGCACCATATCTTGAGTCTCAGATTTGGCGGTGAGAAAAATGATGGGTACATTGGAGATCTCCCGGATCTTGGCGGTGGCGGTGATGCCGTCCATTTCCGGCATCATGATGTCCATTAGGATCAGGTGGACATCCTCTTTTTGCACGGTCTCCAAGGCCTGCTTGCCGGTGAAAGCCTCCAGCAGACGGTAGCCCTCCGGGGCAAGATATATTTTCAGTGCGTTTACGATATCCGGCTGATCATCGCAGATAAGTATGGTGTACATGGCGGAAGATCCCCCTTTGACTTATGTGCCTTTATTATAACAGGTTAGTTCTTAAGAAGAAAGAGGAAGAATTATTAAGATACCTTTAATCTTGCTCTTGCCAAACAGTGGGAATAGGGATATAATGTATTTGTTCAAATTTTTGAAAAGGAGCGAAAACAATGTTAAATCTGATCAATTTCCTGCTGTATGATCTGGTTCCCGTTGTGCTGATGCTGGTCATCGGTTATGTGGTGATCCATCTGATCATGCAGCTGGTCAACAAGCTGCTGGAGAAGTCCAAGCTGGAGAAGGTGGCACACAGCCTGATCAAGACCGTGGTAAAAACCGTTCTGTGGGGTCTGCTGCTGCTGATGATCGCTTCCCGTCTGGGCATCGATGTTACCGGCATCATCGCGCTGGCAAGCGTTCTGACGCTGGCAATTTCCCTGTCCGTGCAGAACCTGCTGACCAATCTGGTCAGCGGCTTCGTCCTGCTGTACACCAAGCCCTTCGTTTCCAACGATCTGGTTGAGATCGCCGGACAGGTGGGCACCGTACTGGAGATCGGTCTGACCTACACCAAGCTGGCAACCCCCGACAACAAGGAAGTCAGCATCCCCAACAGCGCTGTGACCTCCGCCAACATCGTCAACTACACCACCCGTGGCATCCGCCGCGTGGAGACCACCGTCTGCGCTGCTTACAGCGAGCCCATCGAGGATGTGCTGGCTGCTCTGCGTGAGGCAGGTGCCGGTGTTGCCTGCGTGCTGCAGGAGCCCGCTCCCATGGCTGCCGTGGTGAAGTATGGCGAAAGCGCCATCGAGTATACCCTGCATGTCTGGGCAGACACCAACGATTACTGGACGGCTCTGTTTGACACCAACAAGAACATCAAGGCTGTGTTCGACGCAAAGGGCATCAAGATGACCTTCCCCCACATCAATGTACATCTGGACAAGTAATTTTTCAAAGAAATTCCCCAGTGTCCTTCGGGACACTGGGGAATTTTTCATGCATAGAGCCGCTGTTTCCGGTCATACTACCCATGGACACAAATGAATGGCCGGAAGCCGGATCCGTGACGACAGAGCCGAGGAAGGATCATACATTTGGGTCAAGAGTATCTCCGGAATGATGCGAATGGACGGAAGGTGACGGCTTTCCGTCTGTACATATTTTTGGATCACACCTGAAATCGGGTGAAAAATTCGTAGAGGGGGATCAGCCGGGTGAACAGCTCCAGCGCCCGTTGACCCAGCTCCCGACCAAACAGCGCCTCCGACGGTTCTTCAAACCGCTCACAGCCGATATTGGTCTTCCATGCGAAGTAGGGCGCCAGCCGGGGGTCGTCGGTGGGCTTGGGGCGTTTATAAAGCTCTGCGGTCACCGGCAAGCCGGTGTCTGCCTCGGTTTTTGCGATCAAAGACAGAAATTCATCGCTGTGGCTGCTGATATAACGGCGGAAGTCCTCCATGGTGGCAACTCTGGGCCGCCACAGGGAAAAGCCGTAGCTTACCCCCTCCGGGCGGATATCAAAGTACATACAGGGGTTCTCCGCCCACCATTCAGCATCCCGGCGGATGGAAACCCACAGACTTTCCTTATAGGGGTCGGGGTGGTGGAGCCGGGCATCCCGGTAGATGCGGCTGACCTTCAAAATGTTGCCCGGACGGTCCATAAAGGGGGCAAACAGCTCCTTGCCCAGCGCCTTCATAGGCTCATAAAGAGTGTCGATATACTGCTGCTTGTGCTCTAGAAACCAAGGACGGTTATTATTCATGCGGATGCCCCAAAGAAAATCAAAGGTTTCCGGGGTAAAGCCTTCAAACATGGTGTTTCCTCCTGCTTTTTTCTATATCATAGCCAAAAATAAGGATTTTTTCAAGAAAGGAACGGGAATTTTTAATAAATCCTTAATTCGGGGCGGTTTGCTTGCATTGGGGCGCACAGGGGGCTATAATAAAGATAAAATTAGGAAAATCCGGGAGGAACTGCCAATGCAAACGAAAAGTGATGCCGTGATCAGCCGTGTCCAGCGGATCTTAGGACAGGTGCGCCGTGTGGTGGTGGGTAAGGATCAGACCCTGCTGTGGGTGCTGGCTGCTATTTTGGCAAAGGGGCATATTCTTTTGGAGGATATCCCCGGTGTGGGCAAGACCACCATGGCGCTGGCGTTTTCCAAGACGCTGGGGCTTTCCTACAACCGTGTTCAGTTCACCCCCGATGTACTGCCCAGCGATATCACCGGCTACAGTGTGCTGAACCAGACAGACGGCACCATGGTCTACCAGCCCGGTGCGGTGCTGTGCAACCTGTTTCTGGCGGATGAGCTGAACCGTGCCACCTCCCGCACCCAATCGGCGCTTTTGGAGGCCATGGAGGAGGGGCAGGTCACCGTGGACGGCAAGACCTACCGTTTGCCCGATCCCTTCATCGTCATCGCCACCCAGAATCCCACCGGTGCGGCAGGCACCCAGCTTCTGCCCGACAGCCAGATGGATCGTTTTGCCATTCGGCTGAGCCTTGGATATCCCAGCGCCAAGGATGAGGTGGCGATGGTTCTGGGCCGGCAGGGCAGAGATCCGCTGACGGAGCTGATGCCCCTGCTCACCGCCGGGGAGCTGAGCTTGATTCGGGAGGAAGTGGCAGCAACCTATGTAGCACCGGAGGTGGTGGGCTACATCGTGGAGCTGATCACCGCCACAAGAGCCAATGCATACATTCTCCGGGGTGCCAGCCCCCGTGCAACCCTGTCTGCCACCGCCATGGCAAAGGCTGTGGCGCGGCTGCGGGGCAGGGACTATGTGGTGCCTGAGGATGTGAAGGAAGTGTTCGTACATACCATCGCCCACCGGCTGCTGCTGTCTGCCAAGGCGCAGGGGCAGGGGGTGGATGCCCAGCAGGTGCTGCGGGAGATCCTTTCGTCTGTGCCTGTGCCCAAGCTGAAGTGATATGGCATTGAGAAGAATTTTGTATGCCCTGCTGCTGGCGCTGTGTCTGGTATTTTACTGGGCATACCGGGAGTGGATGGCGTTCTTTCTGCTGATGCTGGCGGTGGGGCTGCCGTGGCTTTCTCTGCTATGCAGCTTGGTGGCGGCGAGAAAGCTGGTACTGACGGTGCATTGTCCTGCCCCGGCGGTGGACAAGGGCACTGTCACATGGGCAAAGGGGCTGAGCAGCTGTCCGCTGCCACCGCCGCCTGTCCGTTCCCGGCTGGAGCTGCGGGAAAGCATTTCCGGGGAGCGGCGGCGGTATGAGGCGGAGGAGCCTCTGCCCACTGTCCACTGCACCCGGCTGCGGATCGATGTACGCAGGGCATGGTATTATGATTATCTGGGGCTGTTCCGTATTCGGCTGCGCCGCTGCCAAGGCACGGCGCTGTTGGTGCGTCCTGTACCCATTGCCGTCAGCGACCCGCCGGATCTTTCCGCCTATCTTTCCTCCAGCTTCAAGCCAAAGCCCGGCGGCGGCTTCGCGGAAAACCATGAGCTGCGGCTGTACCGCCCCGGTGATAATTTGAATCAGGTGCATTGGAAGCTGTCCGCGAAAACGGGAAAGCTGATCCTGCGGGAGCCCATGGAGCCTTTGCGGGGCTTGGCGCTGCTGACGCTGACCCTCCGGGGAACTGCGGAGCAGATCGACAGCAAGCTGGGCAGGCTGCTCTGGATGAGCCGGTATCTGCTAAGCCATCAGATTTCCCACCGGATCCAATGTCTCACGGGAAGCGGCATGCAAGGCTATGCCGTCACCGATGAAAAGACCCTTTGGCAGGCGATGGACGCTATTTTGGCAGAAGGCGCCGATAGAAGTGCGGCAACCCCGGTCTTTATGGCTGCCGCGTGGCACTTCCACATAGGAGGTGACAGCGGTGAAGTCTAAAGCCTTGTTTCCCGCGGTGACGGGAGGTTTTTTGGCGGCTGCCATCGCCTTTGGCGGCTGCGGCTGCGTTCTTTCCGGCTTTGGCATGGAGAATGTGTCGGTGCTGATCCTGCTGCTGTGGTGCGTTGGCTTCGCGGCGGCAGGCGCTGTGGCGTTTCACAAGGGAAAGGCAGGCTGGCTGCTGATCGGTGCTGCGGTGCTGGGGCTGCTGATGCTCTGGCGCGGTGAGCTGGCAGGTTCTGTGAGTGCCTTGGCAGGCAGGATCTCCAAGGCGTATTCCGCTGCCTACGGTGTTTCCCGGATCGGGCAGCCCGGTGCCGATGTCACCGCTGCTTTGTGCCTGCTGGCGGCGGTCACGGAGCTTTCCGTGCTGGCAGTGGTGTTCCGCGGCCGAGGGATCTGGTCTGCGGTGACGGTGTCTGCTTTGCCGCTGGCAAGCTGTCTGGTGGTCACGGATACGGTACCCCATGAGCTCTATCTGTTTTTTCTGCTGCTGGGGCTTGTTTTGCTGATCCTGTCTCAGGAGCTGCGGCGGCGGGAGACCGGTCATGCCGCGGCGTTGGTTGGCTATCTGGCAGTACCCTCGGCGGTGTTTCTACTGGTGCTGTTTCTGCTGTTTCCCAAGGACAGCTATGCCCTGCAAGGCGGGGCGGACAAGCTGGAAAGCTTATTTCGCAGCTTTACCCAATCGCTGGAAAATGTGGAGCTGACCAAGCCCACCGTGCCCAGCGTTTCCAATATCCAGTCCCCTCAGGTGCTGGGCTCCCATGTATATCTGACCTCGGTGGGTCCCAAGGGAGAAAATACCACCGTGGTGATGAAGGTCGTTCCCGTGCGGAGCGGCACCACCTATCTGCGGGGCTACGCCTACGGTGAGTATACCGGAACGAAATGGAATCAAGGACAGCCGACCCCGGAGGGGATCTGGGGCATTGAACAGCTTGTCAGCGTAGGCACAGTGAAGATCCACACCAACAATGTCCACCCGGTGCTGTATGTGCCCTATTATTGCAACACACGGCTGGAGCAGTTGACTTCTTCCACATTTGTCGGTAATCAGAGCATCTATTCATGGAGGATCAGCAACAGCCAGCGGCTGGTGGAATACAAAATGGAGGTATGGGAGCTAACGCCCGGTGCTGCCGACGATTGGCAGGACAGCTTTTCCCAGCCTATGGATGACTATCTGGCCTTGCCGGAGACCACCCGGGAACGGGCGGAGCAGATCGCCGAGGCAGTTCTGGGAGAACCGGTGCCCATCGCCTATGACGCGAAGGCGCGGCAGAAGATCGACAAGCTCCTTGCCTATGTGAAAAACTCCGCTGTTTACGACTTGAATACCCCCAGAATGCCCGACGGGGAAAAGGATTTTGCCCTTTGGTTTTTAGAGGAGTGCGACAGCGGTTACTGCACCCATTTTGCCAGCGCCGCGGCTGTGCTGCTCCGGGCGGCGGGAATACCCACCCGGTATGTGACCGGCTACGCAGTTACCGGAACGGCAGGCACAACGGTACAGGTCACCGGAGGCGATGCCCACGCATGGGTGGAATATACCCTGCCGGGGCTGGGCTGGATCCCCATGGAGGCGACCCCCGGCAGCAGCGGAACACAGCCGGAGCAGACCCGGCCCCAGACCACCCAGCCGGAGCAGACAAGACCGGAAGACCATACCTCTCCGGTGGCAACGACTCCGGAGGACAAGCCCACACCGGAGCTGCCCGAGGATCCGGAGCAGCCCACCCTTTCCCTTGGGAAATGGGTGCTGCCGGTGCTGATCCCGGTGCTGGCGGCAGCGCTGGCGGTGCTGCAGTGGCAGCTTCGGCTGTATCTGCGGCGCAGAAAGCGCAGAACGGGAACGGCAAATCAGCAGGCGCTGGCGCTGTGGCGGGAATGTGGCATGGCGGCACGGCTTTTGAAGCAGCAGCCGGAGCGGGAGCTGTATCTTCTGGCACGGAAGGCGAAATTCAGCCAGCACACCTTAACGGAGGGAGAGCTGACACTGCTGCGGCAGGGTCAGCAGGAGCTGGAAGAAGCGCTGCGGGAAAAATCTCTGCCCCTGCGGCTCCTCCACCGGCTGGTGTTTGCGTTGTATTAAGCTGTATTAAATAGAAACGGCGTACTGCATTTTCCGCAGTACGCCGTTTTTCGTTGAAGGATCAAACCGCTTCCCGGTATTCGATGCTGGCGACATAGTCGCCGTCCAGAATGATCACCAGCAGGGTATTGCCCTTTTGATAGGTGATCTCGGTACCGTTGACGGAGCCCTCGCCGTAAAGCTGGGTGACCTTGGCAGCCTCATCGCCGATGGCAAGACCCTCGGGAGTGGCAAGATTGGCATCGATGAAGTAGACGGAGTAGACCACCTCGCCGTTTCCCTCGTTATAGGCAATGATCTCAAAGGTCTCGTAGTTATATACATTGTCTGTGCCCTCGAAGGCGCAGCTGGGGATGGTATACACATTGTCGGTGGCGGGCAGCACAGCAGGGTCGAAGGCAGTGCCGGGGATGATCTTCGCATCACCGCTGACGAAGGCAAACACATCTGCCTCCTGAGGCTGGGTGGTCTCTACGGGTACGGTGGTCTCCACGGGGACGGTGGTTTCTGCAGACAGGGTGGTCTCCGCGGGAGCGGTGGTCTCCTCGGGCTTGCCGGAAGTGTTGCAGGCGGCAAGGCTCAGCAGCAGCATAGCTGCCAGCAGCAGGGCAATGATCTTTTTCATGGGTTTGTTCCTTTCTCTTTCTGTGCTTCCGCGTCATAGGCGCGGAGCTTTTCTTCATAGATGGCGGCGGTCTGGGGGTCATCCCGCCGGTCGGGCATGCCGTGTACATCGGCAAGCATGCTGCCGAAATAGCGGCTCATTTTCACCGCGCCTGCCAGATTCAGATGAAGTCCGCCGTCGTAGGTGTCGGTGGAGAAGTCCAAACCAATCTCCTCGGCACAGGTGGTGAAATTATAGTAAGCAAGACCGTTTTGGTCTGCGTACTGCTGAATTTGCGCATCGTACTGGTCGTACCAGTAGGGATACAGGCTGGGGGCTTTGATCAGGATCAGCTCCACACCCTTTTCTTGGCACAGCCGGGTCATTTCCTCCAAATACTGCCAGCAGATGTCTCTAAAGCTGTAATCCCGCAGCACCCGCTTGGTGGGCAGGGTACCCACGCTCACCACATTGGTGTTCATCTGGTAGCCGTTGAAGGTGTTGGTCTTGCCTTGGAAGAAATATTGCAGATCCTCCGCTGTCAGCTCGTCGAATCGGGAATGGTAGCGAAGGATGGGGAATACATAGGACATAAAATCCTCTTCCTCGGTCATGGAGGCACGGATAATGCCGATCTTCTCATCAGACCAGCGCATATTGTCGATGGTCAGCCGGTTATAGGCTTCGCTCACCGGCTCGCTGTAGCGCATGGCGTTGACATTGTAGACCACTGCCTTGGGGGTCTCATATTCCAGCGTTTCCTTGAGGATGTAGTAGGATTGCCAGATCAGCTGCTGAGATGTGCCTCGAACATAGGCGGTGATGCCATAGTCCCGATACAGCTCCATGGGGGAGAAGTTGGCATAGACCTCACAGTCACCGATGAAGATCACATCGTGGCCGCCTGCTTCCTCATAATACTGGGCAAGAAAGCTGCCCTCTTCCAGATCGGTGGCGTATTTGGGCTCCAGCAGCCGGGTGAGAAGTCCCAGCATCACAGCGGCTGCCACCAGAACGGCGGCGACAGAAAGAACGGTTTTTATTTTTTTCATTCCGGCACCTCCTAGAAGTTGCTGTAGATGAAGGCGGCGGCATCAAAGCCGATGCCGTACATGCCGAACACCAGCACGGTTAGTCCAAGGGCACACAGCAGAGCTGTCCGCTGCCAAGGGCTGCGGCGGAGAAGCCAGCCGTTGACCGCCTCCCGGCGGCAATCATAGACACCGAGGGCTGCCAGTGCGGCGGCAGCCACCAGCCAGTCCCCAAGGGTCAGACCCATGGCGGCAATTCCGGCAGGCACGGAGAGCCAGTTCCATTCGGTGAATACCGATGCGAGCATTTCCATGGCTGTGCCGGCGTTAGGCCAGATAAAGAAGCACCACAACAGGGATACCAGCAGGAAAGTGGCGAGCCGGTTCAAAAGCTTCCATTTGGTCTGCAGGGATTTGCCAAAGGCAACGAAGATGCCGTTGAACAGACCCCATAGGATGTAGTCCACGCCGTGCCACAGGCCGGACACAAGGAAGGTGATCAGAAGATTCACGGTCTTGCGGAGCTTGCCCTTCCGGTTGCCACCCAGAGGGATGTAGATGTACTGACGCAGCCAGCTTCCCAAGGTCATGTGCCAGCGCCGCCAGAATTCTTGGAAGGACTGGGATAGGAAAGGCGCGTCAAAGTTCTCCGAAAGGGTAAGACCCAGCATCCGGGACACACCCAGCACCGTATCGATGCCGCCGGAGAAATCGCAGTAAAGCTGCAAAGAGTAGAGGATCATGGCGCACAGGGCATAGCCGCCCCGGAACGCCTCGGTATCGGCGCTGATGGCACCGATGATAACGCCAAGACGGGAGGCGATGATCAGTTTTTTCGCAAGACCCCAAACTGCCCGCAGGGCACCTAAGCTGATGCCGTCCCAGCAGATCTTCCGCCGGGAGAGGGCACGGGACATGGTCTCATAGCGTTCGATGGGACCCATGGACACATGGGGAAAATAGGAGACGAAGAGACCGTAGCGCAGGAAATTCCGCTCCGGCTGCAAAATGCCCCTATGGATATCGATGTGGTAGGAAATGACCTGCAAGGTAAAGTAGGAAATGCCCAGCGGTGCGGCAAAGCTCAGGCCTAAGGGTGCTTGCAGCTTTACCAGCAGCAGCGCCAGTACATTCAGCACCACACAGGGCCAAACCAGCCAGCGCAGCTTCTTCTGCAGCCGTCCGGCAAGGTAGGAAAGCACCGTTACCGCTGCCAGATAGGCAAGACCGGTGAGCCCATAGGAGGCATAAAACAGCAGGCCAATGAGAAAGATCAGTAGCTCGATCATAGGTAATTACACCGCCTCCGGCCAGTTATCCCGATCCCAATCCCGACCCTGCAGGGTCTCGTGGCGCTGCTCGTCGGTCATGAGGCTGTATTTGGTATGGCGCACGCCGGGGGTGGCATCGATATGCCGCCAGTGGCCGTCAATGTACACCAGCACCCAGTAGTGGCTCTTATCGGTGACCCAGATCAGCTTGGTGGAGTAGCCCCGGTATTCCAGCATGTCTTGCAAACACTTGGCGTGGACATAGCAGTTGCCGCTGCGGTTCTTAAAACCGTACCACACCGGGTCGTCACCGCCCCAGTTGGTGCTGTAGGAGATGTATTCCCGGACAAAATCCCGGATGGATTCCGCGTCGGAGTCGCATTTTTCCGCCATCTTTGCCACCAGCGCGGCGGTGTCCTCAGCATCGTGGTTCACGGTCACCTTACGGCGGTGGGTGGTGGTATTGCCGGAGGAGTCCACAGCCTTATAGGTCACATAGTAGGTGCCGGGCTTGGAGGTATCCACCTTGGAGGCATCGTAGGTGAATTCCACATTGCCGTCCTTGGTGTCGTAGGCGGTAACGCCCTCGGCAAAATCCGGCTTGGAGTGTTTTTCCACAGTAAGGCTGCTTACGCCGGAGAAATTGGGGGAGGAGGTATCGGCAACGATGTGCAGCGTGGCTTCCTTAACGGTGGTGTTGCCATAGATATCGGTGGCTTGGATCTGAATGGTCTGGTTGCTCACCTTTTTCATGGAAGGCTCTGTCAGCAGCGCGGTGGTCACTTCCCCGGAAAGATCCGTGGCGGACACCAGAAAATCCTCCAGCTTCACGGATCTGCCGCCCACATACCGCTCCACATCCTGTACCTCCAGCTCCGGGCCGGTGGTATCGACAACGGTGACGGTGCAGGTGTTGACCTGCCCCTTATCGGTACTGGTCAAGGTATAGGTGCCTACACCGCCTGCATTGACGGCATCCAGCTGCTCTTGAGGCAGCAGGTCGGCATCCTTCTGGGGATCCATCAGCACATCCGCTTTTTCCAGCGTGTCGCCGTATTCCAGCGTGAATTGGTCGATAAGCCACACATAGGAAAGGGTGGCTGTTGCGGAAGCGGTATTTCCGGCGGCATCGGTGATCACCACCTCTACGGCGGTATCACCGTAATTCTCCGGGGCAGGGATCTCCTTGGCGAAGGAAAGGGTGGTTTCGGAAAGGTCAAAGCTCTCTGCCACAAAGTCGGCAGGGTCGGGAACATAGCGGATATCCCGCACCAGATCTTGCAGGGTGATCTGGGGCGCGGTGGTGTCCGCAACGGTGAGCTTCACGGTTTCCCGGGCACCGTGATGATCCAAGGTCACGGCGAGTTCGCCGAATTTGGTCAGATCCAGCTCGCTTTCCAAGGTCACCATGGAGACCTTTTCCGGATCGGCGTGCTCCGTCAGAAATGCTTCCAAGGCGGGCATAGGCTGCCCCAGCTCTATGGTCACATCCTGAAATTTCGGCAGGCTGAACTGCCAGCAGGCAAAGCCGAGCATACCGAAAAAGACGGCAAAGCATGCAATACCGCCGCCGATGGCAAGCTTCAGTTCATGTTTTTTCAAAAAAGCTTTCATAAATCTCTCTCTTTTTATATGTATTAAGCCTGTTCTACCAGATAACCGTTCTCGTCAAAGGTGCAATCCTTGCCCTCCAGCGGGACGGTGCGGCTGGTATAGAAGTTGCCATTTACGCGGCGGTACCGCCAGCCGGTATCGTCCTTGACCCAGCCCTCGGGGGTGACGCCTGCATAGGTGTATTCCAGCTCAAGAGAATTCTGGGCTTCATCGTCTTGGAAGTGCCACCATTCGGAGACCAGACCGCCGAAGCCGGCTTCCTTCATAATGGAGGCAAGCTTGTAGGCGTAGTTGTTGTTTCGCTTGGTTTCGGAGTACCATGTCAGATCGTGCATTGCGGTCTGCATGACCACCTCCGTGCCGTTGCTGGTCTTTTCCAGCGTCAGATCCAAGGCAACACCCAGATTGTGGCGCGACTTACCTGCGGCAAGGAAGTAGTTCAGAGAATACCTGCCGTAATCCGTCATCAGATTGTAGTAGGTCAGCACCTCGCCCTCTGCGAGAACGGGCATATCCGTCATGGGAATGCCGGAGAAGGTCTTTTCGGGAATGGGCTGCTGGGTCAGATTCTCCGCTTGCGCGTACAGAGCGGCAGATGCTTTTCGGGGACGGAAGCTGTCGTAGATCTTCAGCTTGTAGCCCTGCTCGATGGCAAGGAAAGCCGCTTTTTCCAGCTTTACCGCCGCCGGATACAGCAGAGGCACCAGATATCTGTTTTGCGCGAGCTGCACCCGCTCATAGCCGACGACCACCTGTCCGGTGACGGTGGGGATCTCGTAGCCGTGTGCCATGTACAGGGATTGATAACTGTTGGCGATGTTGTAGCTGCAGATATTGCCGATCATATCCGGCAGGTTGATGAGACAGTAATTGCTGTCGATATAGCCGTAGACACCGTCGCTGTAGCGGATCTGGAACAGACCCTCCCGGAAGTCCAGCACACAGTAGGCTTTGGATGCCGCGACGGTGCCGATGACCTCGGTTTTTGTTAGGTCGCTGTAGACCTCCAGATCCTTTTGGGGCCAGATGGTGGAATAGACCACCGATGCGCCGGTGGTAACGGAGCATTGGGCAGGGGTGGCGGAAAATTCGCTGTCCGGCATGGTCTGTCCGCCCAGCGCCACCACCCGGAAGGTATAGTCCGAATAACGGGGCAGATGCTTTGTGGTGTAGCTGCGGACACCGTCTCTGGGGGTCACATACAGGGTCTGCCAGCTGTCGTCCTTCATAAGCTGCTGCAGCTCATAGCGCTGACCCTTTGTTTCGTTCCATTGGAAGGTAAATACATTGTTGCCCTCGTCGATGGTCTGCATCATCAGCAGAGTGCCCAGCAGGTCCTCACGGATCACGGTGATCCGCTCGGTTATCAGACCGTAGTGGGTGTAGCCGGGGAACTGGCTGTAGGCGGAGAAGTAGAATTCCTGCTTATCCTCGTGACCGGGTACAGGGAACATCATACCTTCACCGAAGGTGATGTGGGCGCTGCCGCTGCCCAGCGTGTCGTAAAAGGCGGGCTCGTCGATGCCGTTGCCGGTGTAGAGGCGGCAGGTGGTCTCCTCGCCCATGGAGAAACGAATATCCACGGTCTTTTGGTCGGGATCGGAATCCCATTCCAGATCGGAAATGGCAGGGGGCGTGAACATCGCGGTGACTTCAATGCGGTTTTCGCTGGGACGCCATAGGTCGCTGCCGGGATGGTGGTAGGCCTTTTCGCCGGAAATACGCAGAGTCAGCACCTCGTCCCGTGAAAATTGGGGCAGCACACATTCGGTGGCATCCTCTACATAGGTGTAGTACAGAATGTCCTCGGCAGGGGTGGGTGCGGTGGGATCGGCACTCACCGGTTCCCGGCTGGGACGCACCAGCTCCACAAGATAGCGGTCGATGTTTTTCCCTGCCAGCCAAGTCACATGCAGCGTACCGTCCTCCTGCTCCCGCAGCACCAAGGGGCTGTTGGGGGTCAGGTCGTTTTCCGCTGCCCGGAAGGGCACAAGATAATATTGGTAGATAAAAAGTCCTGTTGCGGACAGAAGGACCAGCAGGGTCGTCACCACTGCAAGAGTCCATTTTACCCGATTGGTCATAGTTTGCCTCCTGATTTGCTATAGTGTCTAATATAACCAGTATAGCCTATATAGTATAGCAGATATATTCTATTTTTGATAGTCTAACTTTTCAGAAATACAAAGTTTTTTTCAAAAAAACCGTGGTTGGAAATCGGCGGCCTGTGTGCTATAATCGGGGAAACAGGAGGTGGCGATATGAAGCGGTTTCGCAAGGTGTATTTGGAGGTTTCCAATGTGTGCAATCTGCACTGCAGCTTTTGTCCCGGGACCCGGCGGGAAAAGCGGGTCATGCAGGCAGCGGAGTTTTCCCTGCTAATGGACAAGCTGCGCCCGTATACCGATCATCTGTATTTCCACCTAATGGGAGAGCCACTGTGCCACCCGGAGCTGGAACAGCTTTTGGCGATGGCAGGGGAACGGGGCTTTCGGGTGATCCTCACCACCAACGGCACCCTGCTCCACAGCCGCCGGGAGCTGCTGCTGGCGGCTCCGGCGCTGCATAAGGTGAATATTTCCCTCCATGCCTTTGAGGCAAACGACCTGTCAGTGCCTTTTTCGGAATATCTGGACAGGTGCTGCCGTTTTGGCGAAGCGGCGCAGGGGAGGGTGCTGACGGTGTACCGTCTGTGGAATCAGGGCGGTGCACAGGCGCAAAATCCCCGGATCTTGCAGCGGCTTCGGGAAAGCTTTCCCGGCGAATGGGTCAAAGAGCGGCATGGGATCCGCATCGGCCAGCGGGTCTATCTGGAATACGGGGATAAATTCGAGTGGCCGGATATGACCGTGCCGGAGGGCTCTGACCGGGTGTTCTGCTACGGTCTGCGGGATCAGATCGGGGTGCTGTGCGACGGCACGGTGGTGCCCTGCTGTTTGGACCATGAGGGGGATATCCCGCTGGGGAATCTGTTTGAGGAGGATCTGGCACAGATCTTGGAAAAGCCCCGGGCAAAGGCGATCTATGACGGCTTTTCCCGTGGGAAAGCAGCGGAGACCCTCTGCCGCCGCTGCGGCTACGCAAAGCGCTTTCAAAAATAAAAATATACACCCACAATCCCCCCTGTGTAGGAGAGACTGTGGGTGTATTGTTATGCTGTTTCGTTTATGGTGATCAAGATGGCGCCGAAGTAGCCCTGCCGCTTCAAAAAAGCGTCCAGACTTTCGCCGTAGCGGTCAGGACCGGTGGAGTTAGAAAAGGTGTTGTAGCCCACAAAGCCTTTTTCCGTGTGTTGCAGCGCAACAAAGTGAGCGCCAAGCCGAGCCTTTTTCCGCCAGTAGTAAAACAGGATGCAAACATCCGCCTGCTTCGCTGTCTCGTCAAAAAAACTGCGTTTTCTCACCGTTTTCACGGAAAAACCAAGCTTTCGGAAGAAAAAGGCAGGGGCAAAGGCGATGGTTCCCGCATTGCCGTGGATCAAAGGCACCTGCTTTTGGTAGTAGCGGATCAGGGTTTCGGGGTCACTTTCTCTGCCTAAAAGCCGCAGGGCATTGTGGGTGGCGATCCAGCCGCAGCCGGTTACGGCACTGGCACGAAAACCGTAGCGCCACTGCTGCCGGGGGATCTTCTTTTGGTTGTAGATCAGCTCATCCATGGCGATCCTCCAGAGGGTGGGTGGCGATGTATTCGTCCAAAACAGAGGCAGCCAGCAATACCATGCGGACGCAGGGACGCTTCTTGTAAAATTCCGCTGTTCGGGGCGTAGGATTAGGGTCGGAAGGGGGATTTTTCAGAATTTCCCGGCAAACGATGCTCCCGGTCTGCTGCCGAAAAGCCCCTGCCAGCTCCTGCACCAAAGCATAATGGGCTTTTTTGCTGACATCATCGCCGGGGGTAGCATAGCCATAGAGCAGCCCTGCTACCATCAGCATTCCGCTGACGCCGCCGCAGACCTCCCGCATCCTGCCCATGCCGCCGCCGAAGGAGGAAGCCATTTTTGCCGCAAATTCCTCACTCAGCCCGGTCAGATCGCAAAATGCCACCGCCACCGCTTGGGCGCAGTTGTAGCCGTTCATAAAAAGCTGTGCCGCTTTTTCAGCATGATCCGTCACAAAAACCGCCTCCTTTTTTGCTATTGTAGCACATTCGGCGGCGATTGACAAGCAGCAAGGGGCGATGTACATATCGCCGGCTACGAAAAAAGGGACGCTTTCGCGTCCCTTTTTGGTAGGAAAGAGGTTAGGGCTGCTTGCCGAAATAAGCCTGAATACCGCCGTCCACATACAGGATCTGACCGTTGACAAAGTCAGAAGCCTCGGAGCACAGGAACACAGCGGGACCTGCCAGATCCTCGGGCTTGCCCCAGCGGCCTGCGGGGGTACGGCCCATCAGGAAGGTATGGAAGGGATGATCGGAGCCGTCAGCCTGCTTCTCACGCAGAGGAGCGGTCTGGGGAGTTTCGATGTAGCCGGGGCCGATGCCGTTGCACTGGATGTTGTACTGGCCGAACTCGGAAGCGATGTTTCTGGTCAGCATCTTCAGACCGCCCTTAGCGGCAGCATAGGAAGAAACGGTCTCACGGCCAAACTCACTCATCATGGAGCAGATGTTGATGATCTTGCCGCGGCCCTTTTCGATCATGCCGGGGATGACAGCCTTTGCCACGATGAAGGGAGCGTTCAGGTCCACATCGATGACCATACGGAAGTCGGCAGCGGACATCTCCAGCATGGGGATGCGCTTGATGATACCGGCGTTGTTCACCAGAATGTCGATAATGCCCACATCCTCACGGATCTTGGCGACCAGAGCGTTGACACCCTCTTCGTCACAGACATTGCAGACATAGCCGTGAGCCTTGACGCCCTCAGCCTCGTAAGCTGCCAGACCCTTGTCCACCAGATCCTGACGCAGATCATTAAAAACGATAGTAGCGCCGGCCTTTGCCAGACCCATAGCGATTGCGAAACCGATGCCGTAAGAACCGCCGGTGATCAAGGCAACCTTGCCGGACAGGTCAAATGCGTTATTTGCCATAATGAATTCCTCCTAAAGTATATTGGGGTTATCTTGTCTTTTGCGCAGGCGGAAAGCCCACTTGCGCATAGTATCACGATCACTTATATAATACCTGCCAAAGCAAATTTTGTCAACTGGCAGTTCGTTAAAATAAGGGCTGCCGGGGCGGCAGCCCTTGTAGAAAAGGTTACTTGGCAGCGGCACCTTGAGGCTCCACAGCATTGTTGTCTACGATCAGCTTCTTGGGGCAGACCGTAGCGCACAGACCGCAGGAGGTGCACTTGGAATAGTCGATGGTGGCAAGATTATTCTCCACGGTGATGGCACCGCTGGGGCAGATCTTCTTGCACAGGCCGCAGCCGATACAGCCGGCGGAGCAGCCGCGGACGGTGACCGCACCCTTGGCGTTGGAGGCGCAGGCGATGACCACATGGGCACCGTATTCCACGGGCACGATCAGATTACGGGGACAGGCGGCGGCGCAGCTCATACAGCCCACGCACTTCTCCTGATCCACCTTGGCAACGCCGTCCACCACGCGGATGGCATCGTACTTACAGGCCTTGACACAGTTGCCGAAGCCCAGACAGCCGAACTTGCAGACCAGAGGGCCCCGGCCTGCCACCTTGGAGGCGGCGAGACAGTCCTTGATGCCCTCATATTCGCCCTTCATCTTGGCGCCGACATCCTTACCGTCGGCATCCACCCGTTTGTAGCCGGAGCAGCGGACAAGCGCCACCTTCCGAGCCACCTTTTCTGCCTTGACGCCCATGATGGCTGCCATGGCTTGGGCGCATTCGTCACCGCCGGAGGCGCACTTGCCGATCTCGGCTTCGCCCTTGAGCACCGCCTCGGCATAGCCGCCGCAGCCGGCATAGCCGCAGCCGCCGCAGTTAGCACCGGGCAGGCACTCGTTTAGCTGATCCAGACGGGGATCCGTCTCCACATAGAAGATCTTGGAAGCAGCAGCGAGGATCAGACCGAAGATCAGACCCAGACCGCCCAATACGCCGATCGCAATTAAAATTTCCATTGTGTGACCTCCTTAGAACAGCTTCAAGCCGGAGAAGCCCATGAATGCCAGCGCCAGCAGACCTGCTGCCACCAGTGTGATGGGCATACCCTTGAAGCACTCGGGGCAATCGGACTTTTCCACCCGCTCCCGCAGGGAGGCGAACAGCACGATAGCAACAGTGAAGCCCAGACCGCCGCAGACACCGTTGACCACGCTGAGCAGGAAATCATAGCCCTTTTGCACATTCAGCAGAGCCACACCCAGAACGGCGCAGTTGGTGGTGATCAGAGGCAGGAAGATGCCCAGCGCCTTATACAGGGCGGAGACAGCCTTCTTCAGGAACATTTCCACCACTTGCACGATGGAGGCGATGACCAGAATGAAGGCCACGGTCTGCATAAATTCCAGATGCAGAAGCACTAGCAGCCGGTAGATCGCCCAAGTAGCGGCGGAGGCGATGCCCATAACGAAGGTAACTGCCATGCCCATGCCCAGAGCGGTGTCGATCTTCTTGGAAACGCCCATGAAGGGGCAGATGCCGTAGAACTTCACCAGAATGAAGTTCTCAGACAGAATGGCGGCAAGCAGAATACCGATGAGAGTCTGTACATATTCGTTCATTTCGCTGCCTCCTTCTGCTTTTTATTCCGGGAATGGCGGGTATACCACTGGAAGCCCGCAATGACGAAGCCCAAAGTCAGGAAGCCGCCGACGGGCATGACCATCTGCATGGCGGGATAGCCTTCGGGGATGATGCGGATGCCCTCACCGTTGTTGAGAATGCCACCGCCAAAGGTGCCGGAGCCCAGCAGCTCACGGATGACGCACATAATGACCAGTGCCACGGTATAGCCGATGCCTTGGCACAGACCGTCCACCGCAGAGGCAAGCACACCGTTTTTGGAGGCAAAGGCTTCCGCTCTGCCCAGCACGATGCAGTTGACCACGATCAGAGGGATGAACACGCCCAGACTTTCGGACAGGTCGGGGATAAATGCCTGCAGCACCAGATCCACGATGGTCACGAAGGAGGCGATGATCACGATGTATGCCGCGATGCGGATCTGGGAGGGAATGACCTTCCGCAGAGCGGAGATCAGCACATTGGAGCAGATCAAAATCACGGTAACGCTCAGACCCATGCCGATGCCGTTAAACAGGCTGGTGGTGATGGCAAGGACGGAGCACAGACCCAGCAGCTGCACCAGAACCGGGTTCTTGGACAGCAGGCCCTCGGAAAACTGTTTCTTAAAATTCATAGCGGCTCCTCCTTAACCCAGATCTGCCACGCAGGCAAGGGCGGCGTTGATGCCCTCGCATACGGCACGGGAGGTGATGGTGGCACCGGTGATGGCTTCCACCGTGCCGCCGTCCTTGGAAACGGCAACGGAGCCGTTCAGACCCACAAACTGACCCCGGAAATTCTCACCGGCAGAGGTCTTGGCGGCTGCCACAGCACCCAGACCGGCAGTTTCCGTGTGGGAGATGATGGAGATGCCCAGCACATTGCCGTCCTTGTCGATGCCCACCATCATGGTGATGGCACCGTCAAAGCCGATGGGAGCTACCTCCACAGCGTAGCCGGTATCGGAGCCGTAGACCGTGGAGACAGTGCCGGTCTTGTCGGTAAAGGCGATCTCCTCGCCGCCGCCGGGGAGCACGGCTTGGATCGCCTGCTGGGTCTTTTCCGCCTGCAGCCCGGCAATGATGGGCGCGGTGACAAGATTAACCGCTGCCAGCAGGGCTGCCATGACGCCGGTGATGATCAGCAGCGTCAGCGCAAGGCGGAGGATGTAAAGGGCGGTAGACTGTGTTTTCATTTCTTTGCCGCCTCCTTCTTGGGTGCGCCGAACTTCACAGGACGGCCGATGCGGTCAAACAGAACCACGCAGCAGTTCATGACCAAAATGGCATAGCTGACACCCTCGTTGTAGCCGCCGAAGTAGCGGATGAGGATGGTGAGTACACCGCAGCCGATGCCGTAGACGATCTGGCCCAGATGGGTCAAGGGAGAGGTGACATAGTCGGTAGCCATAAAGATGGCACCCAGCATCAGACCGCCGCCGAATACCTGCGCTGCCATCCATGCGATGGGCTCGTTGCCCATGGGGAACAGAAGGCTCAGAACTGCCACGGTGCCAATGTAGGCAAGGGGGATCCGGGCGGTGATGACCTTGCGCAGCAGCAGGTAGGCAAAGCCGATGAGCAGTGCCAGCGCACTGGTCTCACCGATGCAGCCGCCCACATTGCCGATGAACATATCGAAAATGGAGGCGTCGGGCATCATGCCCTGATGCATATTGGCAAGGGGGGTGGCGGCGGTGACCGCGTCGGCAGTGGAGAAAACGCTGGCGGCGTTCTCAAAGCCCACCTTGACCCATGTACTCATCAGCACAGGCCAACTGAACATGAAGGCACGGCCTGCCAGAGCGGGGTTGACGATATTTCTGCCGATGCCGCCGAAGAGCATCTTCACCACGATGATGGCAAAGAAGTCGCCGAGAATGATGCACCAGTAGGGGATGGTCACCGGGCAGACGAAGGCAAGCAGGGCACCGGTGATCAGCGCGGACATATCATAGACCTTGCAGGGTTTCTTCAGCAGCTTGCACCAGCCCCATTCGAAGAAGGCGCAGGCAGCCATGGAGACCAGAGTCACCGTCAGCGCACGGAAACCGAAGAACCAGACCGATGCCACCAGTGCGGGAACCAGCGCGATGAGCACATCCCGCATGATGGTACGGGTGGTGACGGGAGAATGTACATGGGGGGAGCTGGAGATGGTCAGCTCATAAAAGTATTTCATCTGTGCCATTTCACGCCACCTCCTTAGGATTTTGCCGCGGCGGCAGCGGCGGCGTCACGGACACGCTGCTTGCCGGCACGGAAGGCAAGGACCAGAGGCACGCAGCCGGGGCAGGTCCATGCGCAGCAGCCACATTCGATGCAGTCCATCAAATGCACCCGCTTCATCTCCTCCACATCGGAGGTCTGCAGTGCCTTGTACATCAGAACGGGCATCAGCTTCATGGGGCAGGCGTCCACGCACTTGCCGCAGCGGATGCACTGTGCCTCGTCGATGGCATAGCGGTTTGCCTTGCCCAGAATGGTAACGGCGTTGGAACCCTTAGTCACAGGTACCATCAGATCGTACTGGGCAGCGCCCATCATGGGACCGCCGGAGAGGACCTTATAGGGGTTCTCGCTGTGACCAACAGCCTCCAGCAGATCGTTATAGCTGGTGCCGATGGGAACCATCAGATTCTTGGGCTCCATAACGATATCGCCGGAAACGGTGACGATCCGGCGGATCAGAGGCATACCCTCATAGACCGCGTCGTGGATGGCTTTGCAGGAGGCGGCATTGAACACCGCACAGCCCACAGCAGCGGGCAGACCGCCGGAGGGGACTTCTCTGCCGGTGACAGCATTGATCAGTTGCTTTTCCGCACCTTGAGGATATTTGGCAGGCAGGATATCCAGCACGATGCCGGTTCTGGGGTCGATCTCCCGGCGCAGCACCTTGGCGGCGGCGGGCTTATTGTCTTCCATGGCGATATGGGCGGAATTCAAGCCAAGGATCTTCATCACAATCAGCAGACCGGAGAGCATCTCGTTGGGGTATTCCTGGCACAGCCGGTCATCGGCAACGATGTAGGGCTCGCACTCAGAAACATTGACGATGATGGTATCCACCTTGCCCAGACCGGAGCTGAGCTTCACATGGGTGGGGAAGGCAGCGCCGCCCATGCCCACGATGCCTGCCTCGCGGATGATCGCCAGCAGCTCTTCGGGAGTCAGTTTGTCCACTTCCTCCTGTGTGCGCTTCTGGATATCCGGGCACAGGGTGTTCTGGTGGTCGTTCTGGATCACCACACTCATCACGGTGGTGCCGCTGGAGTGGGGACGCATCTCCACTGCCTTGACAGTACCGGAAACGCTGGCATGAACAGGCACGCACAGACCTTGATTGTCGCCGATCTTCTGGCCCATTGTCACATAGTCGCCCTTTTTTACCAACGGCTTACAGGGGGCACCGATGTGCTGTGACATGGGGATCACCAGCAGATCCGGCTCCGGAAAGGGCTGGACAGCCTTGTTTTCAGCGTACCATTTGTTTTCTTTGGGATGGATCCCTCCGAAAAAGGAAAACGCCATAGGTATCACCTCTCACTAATATTGCAGCTTATTTGTCCATAGCTGTAGTTACTCTATATCATAGCGCAAGATGCCGGGTTTGTCCACCTTAAATTTGGCAAAAGCAACAAAAAAAGGTATAAAAATATAAAAATATCGATATAAATGCACAGAAACGAAAAAGCAAACAAAGGTGTCATTCCGAGCCGGAATGCACCGGTTCGTAATGATACCTTTGTTCAAGCAAACAGTAATTATTCTTCTACCAGACACCAGCCCATGGGGGCGAGGGTCAGCCATGTGGGGGCAACGGTGTGCAGATTGTGGCCTAACAGCAGCTTTCCGGAGGGGATATCCCAATCGTCGGCACTGCGGTTTACATAAATCTTGAGAGTCTTACCGTCGGCGGTGCGGCTGTAGCCGATCCGCTGGTCGCCGGCATGGAAAAACCGAATGTCGCCGCTGCGCAGAGCCGCGTAGCTCTTCCGCAGCCAGCCCAGCCGCCGGAAATGGGACAAAAGCATGGGATTTTCCCGTCCCCAAGGATAGGTGCGGCGGTTAAAGGGATCTTTGTAGCCCTCCATCATCGCTTCGTCACCGTAGTACAGACTGGCGGCACCGGGGAGGGTGTACTGGAGGAAGGATGCCATCAGCAGCCGCTCGGTGGCGGTGTCCAGTTGGTTTCGGGACAGATGCCGCTTTGCTTTTTCCTCACGGCTGCCGTCAAAATCGTCCACCAGCGCGGTGAGGATCCGGGCTGTGTCGTGGGTGCCCAGCAGATTCATGTTGCAGCACACTACCTGAGGCGGATAGTTCTCCACGATGGTCATTACCGCGCCGCGCAGACCGGAGCCGTCGTCCCGGTCCTTCATAAAGTTCAAAATGGCGGTGCGGAAGGGGTAGTTCATACAGGAGTCCAGCACCCCATCCACAAAATACCGGGTACGCTTGCCGTAGGCGATCTTGCAGGAGGCATCCTCCCAGACCTCGCCGATGAGCAGGGCATCGGGACGGATGGAACGGATCCGATCCTTCAGCAGCTTGAGAAACTCACCGGGCAGCTCGTCCGCAACATCCAGACGGAAGCCGTCTGCGCCCAGCTTCAGCCAATGGGCAACTACGCTGTCCTCGCCGGTGATGATGTACTCCACAAAGGCAGGATCCATCTTGTTGACGGTGGGCAGGGTGTCAAAATTCCACCAGCTTTTGTAGGAATCGGGATAGCTGTAGAACTGGTACCAGCTGCGGTAGGGGGAATTGCTGTCGCAGTAGGCACCCTTGCCGCCAAAGGTACGCTCCTTGTCAAAATACAGGCTGTTGGAGCCGGTGTGGGAGTACACTCCGTCTAAGATCACCCGAATGCCGTGGCTGTGGGCAGCTTCGCACATGGCGGTGAAGTCCTCCTCGGTGCCCAGCATGGGATCGGGGGTCTTGTAGTCGCCGGTGTCGTAGCGGTGGCTGGAAAAACTCTTGCTGATGGGGTTCAGATAGAGAATGGTGATGCCAAGGGAGGCAATATAGTCCATTTTTTCGGCGATGCCACGAAAATTGCCGCCGTAGAAGTCGTTATTCAGCACCTTGCCCTCCCGGGTGGGCTGCCAATGCACTTCCTCGTACCAATCCTCGTGGACGGTATAGGGCTCCAGCTTGCCGGTAAGGTCGCAGCTTCCTGCCTTGCGGAACCGGTCGGGGAACACCTGATAGATGGTTGCGCCCTTTGCCCAATCGGGGGTGGTGAAGTCTGCGGGTACGCAGCTAAGCTGCCACAGGTCGCCTGCCTCCATGTTGGTATCGTCTCCCTGCTTAAACAGGCGGAAGGAGCCGGTCTCGGTGATGATGTGGAAAAAATAGAAATACAGGGCGCACTGCTCCAGTGTGAAGCTGCCCCGGTAGATATCGTAAGCGCCGAATTGGCTGTGGAAGGTCAAAGGAACGGTCTTGGCATAGCCGCCGTCCTCGTACTGGAACAGGCAGGACACGGCAGTTGTGCGAACAGAGGTGGGAATGTGGATATTGATGGTACATTCCTGCCCCGGTGTCAGTGTACCGAAGGGGTCTTTGAATTGGAGCTGCTTGCTGTCGTATAAAATGCGCATATATTCTCTCCTTGCATGGTATCCAGAGAATTATATACTATTTTTCCCAAAAAGGGAAGAGGAAAGACCATAAAAAACCGGGGCGGTGGTACCGCCCCGGTGCATGGGAAGCATTATTGACCGCACATCTGGCGGAACAGGTCCATATAGCGTCCGGCAGGGACATTCCAACTGAAGTCCTGTGTCATATCCCGGTACTGCAGAGCACGGAAGCCCTCCCGGTCATTGTGGTACAGGTTCAGACAGCGCTTGACGGAGGCGAGGAAATCATCGCCGTTGTAGCTCTGGAAGGTAAAGCCCAGACCGCCCTGTCCCTTTTCGTCGGCAGGGGGAACGGTGTCCCGCAGACCGCCGGTGGCATGGACAACAGGCACGGTGCCGTAGCGCATGGCGTTCATCTGGCTTAGGCCGCAGGGCTCGGACTTGGAGGGCATCAGATAGATGTCGCCGCCGGCGTAGATCCGTGCCGCCAGACCCAGATTGAAGGTGATCTTGGCAGCCACCCGGTCCGGGAATTCCGCTGCCAGCTCCTTAAAGAACTGCTCGTACTGCGCTTCGCCGGTGCCGAGGATCAAAAGCTGGCACTTCTCCTCCCACAGCAGCTTGCGGGCGATGTAGCACAGCAGATCCAGACCCTTATGGCCTGCCAGACGGGTGACCATGACCATCAGAGGGGTATCGGCCTCCTGAGGCAGACCTACCTCCTGCTGCAGCGCCGCCTTGCAGGCTGCTTTGCCGGCGGTGAAGTCGGAGGCGCTGAAGTGGGCGGGCAGAGCGGGGTCGGTGGCGGGGTTAAAGGTGTTGGTGTCGATGCCGTTGGTGATGCCGGTGAGCTTCCATGCGGCGTCGGAAAGCACGCCGTCCAGCCCGTGGGCATAGTAAGGATACATCAGCTCCCGGGCATAGGTCTCGGAAACGGTGGTGACCAGATCGGCAGACTCAATGGCACCTTTCATCATGTTCACGCTGCCGCCCATATCCAGACAGCTCCGCCATTCCCAAGGCAGACCCAGAACATCGTCGAAGAAGCTGGCATTTGCCCAGCCCTGATACTCGATATTGTGGATGGTGTACATGATCTTGGTGTCGGGGAACACATCGCGGTAGACGCTCTTGAGATAGGTGGGAACAAGGGCGGTCTGCCAGTCGTTGCACTGGATCACATCGGGAATGAAGCCCACGGCGGACAGGGTGTCCAGACATGCTTTGGAGAAGTAGGCATAGCGCTCGCCGTCGTCCATGTCGCCGTAGATGGCGCCGGTACGGCCGGCAAAGTAATACTGGTTGTCTACAAAGTAGACCTGCACACCGTCGGTACGGCCCAGCAGCTTCATTACGCCGCAGTACTGCTTCCGCCAGCCGAGGCTGGTTTCAAATTCGCAGACCAACTCCACCGGGTAAGCGGCATTGTCCTTGATCTTTTTGTAGTAGGGCAGCACCAGCACCACCTCGTTGCCGGGGATCCGGGCAAGGGCGGCAGGCAGGGCTTCCATCACGTCACCCAGACCGCCGGATTTGGCGTAGGGTGCGCCTTCGGAGGCAAGGACGGCGATCTTCATACGGTTTCACCCCGCTTGATGATCACGGGAGAGCTCTTGGTGCCGATGATCTTGGTGCCGGGGGTGATGGTAACATTCTTGTCCAGAATGACATACTTCAGCTCAGCGCCTTCACCGATGACGGAGTCGTTCATAATGATGCAATCCTCAATCTCAGCACCCTTTTCCAGAGTGACCTGACGGAACAGCAGGCAGTTCTCTGCCTCACCCTCCAGCATACAGCCGTCGGCAATGATGCAGTCCTCGATCTCGCAATCCTCGCCGTAGTAGGTGGGAACACGGTCACGAACCTTGGTGAACACGGGGTGGTTTCTGCCAAACAGATCCTTGCGGACATCCTTCTTGATGAGGGACAGGGAGTTGCGGAAATACTCTTCGATGGACTCGTTGAACATGGCAACGCCTTCAAACTCGAATACATTGATGCCGATGGCGCCCTTCTGCCACAGACCCAGAACCAGATCCCGGTCCATGTGGTACAGGTTGTGGGAGATGTGCTCCTTCACCTGCTCCATGAGGAAGCGCTTGGACAGCACGAAGATGTCCATGGAAGCCAGATAGTCGGCGGGAGCCACATAGTCAACGGCGATGTCGGCGATGCCGCCCTTGTCATCCAGCTTCAGTGCCAGATCCAGCTGCTTGGAGCCGTTGGCGATGCCTGCCTTGGCGACCACGGTGATGTCCTTGCCGCTTTCGATGTGGGCAGCGAGAACCTTGTTCAGATCGATGTTACTCAGCACGGCGGAGTCGATCATGATGACATACTCGTCCTCAGGTCCGTACTCCAGAAAATCCCATGCGGTATACAGAGATTCCAGCTTGCCGCGGTAGGAATCCTTGGTGCTCATGGCGTAGGGAGTCAGAAACTCCATGCCGCCCTCTTCCATCTCCAGTCCCCATTCCTCACCGGAGCCGATGTGGTTCATGAGGGACTGGTAGCTGTGGCGGGTGATGATGCCCACATGGCGGACACCGGCGCTGGACAGATTGGACAGGGCAAAGTCTACCTGACGGTAACGGCCGCCGAAGGGAAGGCTGGCCATGGTACGCTTATCGGTCAGTTCACCCAGAGTTGCGTCATTGGCAAAGATAATACCCATTACGTTCATAGCGATATCCCTCCTTACAGCATTTCACCGGGCAGGAGCACGGTGTTGGCTTCTACGACAGCGCCCTTGGAGGTGACGCTGATGTTCTTCTTCTCGTCGGCTTCGAAGGCACCGCCCACAACGGCGTTGCGGCAGACCTTGCTGTTTTCGCCCAGAATGGCGTGACGGACGATGGCGCCGGGCTCAATGACCACACCGGGCATCACCACGGAGTCCTCCACCAGAGCGTCCTCACCGATGGTGCAGCCGGTGGAGATGACGCTGTGACGGACAGTGCCGTAGACCTCGCTGCCCTCTGCGATGAAGCAGTTGACGGTCTTGGCATCCTCGTCGATGTAGGAGGAGGGCAGAGCGGAGTTACGGGCGTAGATCTTGCTGCGCTCGTCGCCGCGGATGTTGAATTCGGGATCCTTGCCCAGCAGCTCCATGTTGGCTTCCCACAGGGAGTCGATGGTGCCCACATCCTTCCAGTAGCCGTCAAAGTTGTATGCCATCATCTTGTGACCGGCGTTCAGCAGGTTGGGGATGATGTTTTTACCGAAGTCGTTGGAGGAGCTGGCATCGTCCTCGTCGGCGATCAGAGCTTCCCGCAGCACCTTCCAGTTGAATACATAGATACCCATGGAGGCGTTGGTGGACTTGGGCTTCTTGGGCTTCTCCTCGAACTCGTAGATGGAGTTGTCGGGATTGGTGTTCAGAATGCCGAAGCGGGAGGCCTCTGCCAGAGGCACATTGCGCACAGCGATGGTGCAGCTTGCCTCGTGCTTTTCGTGGTATTCCACCATGGCGGCATAGTCCATCTTATAGATGTGGTCGCCGGAGAGGATCACCACATAGTCGGGATCGAAGCGCTCGATGAAATCGATGTTCTGATAGATGGCGTTGGCAGTGCCCTTATACCAGCCGGACTTCTTGTCGTGGCGCTCGTAGGGGGGCAGAACCTGCGCGCAGCTTCTGGTCTTGTTCAGACCCCAAGGCTGGCCGTTGCCGATGTATTCGTTCAGCTCCAGAGGCTGATACTGGGTCAGAATGCCCACGGTATCGATGCCGGAGTTGACACAGTTGCTCAGGGGGAAGTCGATGATGCGGTATTTACCGCCAAAGGGGACGGCAGGTTTGGCGGTCTTCTCCGTCAGAACCTTCAGTCGGCTGCCCTGGCCACCGGCCAGAAGCATGGCAATGCAGCGCTTTTTTTGGAAGTACATGATCACAGCTCCTTGTATTTCAGAATGTTGGGTACATTTGCTTACAAAAGTGCATAAAGGGACTGACAGTCATAGCTGCCCTACGAATAACATACCATATTTTCCGCATTTAGGAAAGCGGCATTTTATCTAAAACTTTTAGGAAGTTTCTGTCAGTTTTAACGAACACGGGCCATGGGATCGGGGCAGAATCGGGGATCTTACCGCAGCACAGCCGCTTTTCCAGCCAAACCGTGCCCAGCCATCTGCCGAACTTACAGCCGCAGTTGGGGAAAACGGCGGCAGTCCGGTAGCCCACCGCCTGATGAAAAGCAACAGAGCCGGTGTTCTCCGAGGTCACCACCGTGTAGAGCACATGATAGCCCTGTGCGGCGAGGATCTGCTCCAAAAGGGCGTAAAGCTGCCGTCCAACGCCCCTGCCCTGTGCTTCCGGGGCAAGGTAGATGGAGGGCTCGGCGCACCAGCGGTAGGCGGTTCTTTCAAAGGGCGCGGCGGCATAGGCGTAGCCCAGCACCTGCGCCTGCTCCTCCCAGACCAGCCACGGAAATTGGGCGGTATAGCTGCGAAACCGGCGGGTGAATTCCTCCAAGGAGGGGGGTTCGTATTCAAAAGAGAAGGTGGTGTTCTCCACATAGGGACGGTAGATGGCAAGCATGGCAGGGATATCCTGCTCCGTGGCGATCCGTACAGACATAGGGCACCTCGCAAAAATGGATTTCTTATATTTTATGGTACAAAGCAGCGGTAGTCAAGGTTGACAAGAGGCGTTTTGGGGAATAAAATAACGGTAGATCTCAAAAAAGGGGGGAACAGCATGGACGCGGGCAGTAATGGCAGTATACCGGGCCAAAGTAGTGGCACACCGCGTCTGACGCGGTGACACTTTGCGGCCTCTTTCCAAGCAAAAAGGAGGAGGAAATGATATGGCAGACCGTTTTGAGATCATGCAGAAAGCACTGATCAAAATGCTGGAGGAGAAGAAGTATACCACCCTCCGGGATATTTTGGTGACTATGAATCCCAGCGACATCGCCGGGATCTTTACGGAGCTGGAGGATCGGCAGATCCCCCTGCTGTTCCGCCTGCTGACCAAGGAGCAGGCGGCGGAGACCTTTGTGGAAATGGAGCCCGAGGCGCAGGAGCTGCTGATCCGGGGCTTTTCCGATAACGAGCTGAAGGAGATCCTTGAGGAGCTCTATGCCGACGATGCGGCGGATCTGATCGAGGAGATGCCTGCCAATGTGGTCAAGCGGATCTTAAAGCAGGCCACCCCGGAGCTGCGCAACTCCGTCAACCAGCTTCTGCGGTATCCGGAGAACTCCGCAGGCTCCATGATGACCACGGAGTATGTGACCCTGCGCCCGGATATGACGGTGGAGGAGAGTATTTTGCGGATCCGCCGGCAGGGCGTGGACAAAGAGACCATCTATACCTGCTATGTTACCCGTGACCGGGTGCTTATCGGCATGGTAACGGTGAAGGATCTTCTGCTGTGCGCCGATGACGAAACCGTTATCGAGGATATTATGTTAACCAATCTGATCTCTGTCAGCACCCAGACCGATCAGGAAGAAGTGGCGCGGATGCTGAGCAAGTATAATTTCCTTGCGCTGCCTGTGGTGGACAAAGAGAACCGGATGGTGGGTATCGTTACCTTCGACGATGCCATGGATGTTATGGAAGACGAGGCCACCGAGGATATGGAGCTGATGGGCGGTATTTTGCCCTCAGAAAAGACCTACCTGCGCAGCTCTGCCTTTGACCTATTCAAGAGCCGTGTGCCGTGGCTGATGCTGCTGATGGTGTCCGCCACCTTTACAGGGCTGATCATCACCGCCTTTGAGGGGGCACTGGCAGCCCAAGTGGCGCTGACCGCATTTATCCCCATGCTCATGGGTACCGGCGGTAATTCCGGTTCCCAGTCCTCGGTCACGGTGATCCGTTCCTTAAGTCTGGATGAGCTGCGGTTCGGGGACATCGGACGGGTGCTGTGGAAGGAGCTTCGGACGGCGCTGCTGTGCGGCATCGCTCTGGCGGCAGTGTGCTTTGTGAAGATCTGGCTGGTGGATCGGATGCTGATGGGCAACGAAGCCATTACGCTGACGGTGGACGCGGTGGTCTGTCTGACCCTGTGCGTCACGGTGGTCATTGCCAAGCTGGTGGGCTGCAGCCTGCCTATGATCGCCAAGGTGCTGCATCTGGACCCGGCGGTGATGGCAAGCCCCTTTATCTCCACCATCGTGGATGCTCTGTCCCTGCTGGTGTATTTCCTGTTTGCCACATTGCTGCTGGGGATCTGACCCGGACTTATGTGCATATAAAAGACCGTGTATCAAAACGATACACGGTCTTTTGCGTCGCTATTAGGCTTCCAGCTTTTCTACGACCAGCTCGGCGATCTGGATGGCGTTGGTAGCAGCGCCCTTGCGAACTTGGTCGCCGCAGCACCACAGGCAGATGCCGTTGGGATCGGTGAGGTCGGGACGGATGCGGCCCACATACACGATATCCTGATCGGTGGTATCCAGAGGCATGGGGTATTCCTTGTTCTTCAGATCGTCTACCAGACGGCAGCCGGGGGCATTGGCGATGGCCTCACGAACCTGCTCCACGGTGACAGGCACATCAAAGTGGCAGCTGACGGAAATAGAGTGGCTGCGGATGACAGGCACACGGACACAGGTGCAGGAAACGGCAAGCTCCGGCAGATGCATGATCTTTCTGCCCTCGTTCTGCATCTTCATTTCCTCGCTGGTATAGCCGAGGAACTGCTCGCTGCCGATCTGGGGGATCAGATTGTAGGCGATCTGGTGGGAGAACACCTTGGGCTCATAGCTTTCACCGTTGCGCAGAGCCTCCACCTCATTCATCAGCTCCACAGGACCGCCGGCACCTGCGCCGGAAACTGCCTGATAGGTGGAAACGGTCATGGACTTGATGGGGGCGATCCGGTTCAGCGCGTTGACGGCGGTGACGGTGATAATGGTGGAGCAGTTGGGGTTGGAGATGATGCCGTAGGCACGCTGCACATCCTCCGGGTTGACCTCCGGCACCACCAGCGGCACATCGGGATCCAGACGGAAGGCAGAGGAATTGTCTACGAACACGGCACCGGAGCGGACGATGGACAGAGCGAACTGCTCGGCGATGTCGTTCTCTGCGGCACCCAGCACGATGTCTACGCCCTCGAATGCCTCGTCACAGGCCTCTTGGATGACGATGTCCTCACCCTTGAACTTTAAGGTCTTGCCGGCGCTGCGCTTGCTTGCCAGAGGGATCAGCTTGCCCACGGGGAAGTTGCGTTCCTCCAGAATTTTCAGCATTTCTTGACCGACGGCACCGGTGGCGCCCAGAATGGCTACGGTATAGGTTTTCATAACGGTTTTCCTCCCAAATACAGGGCGGGGGAAGCTCCCCCGCATGGCTGTTTATTTTACAAAGCTATTATAGAGTACCCGGATGGCGGTGGCGAAATCCCGGTTATCCACGCCGAAGATGATATTTAATTCATCGGGGCCTTGGTTGATCATGCGGATATTGATACCAGCCTCGCCCAGAGCAGCGAAGATCTTACCGGAAATACCGGGGCGGAACGCCATCTTCCGACCTACGGCGGCGACAACGGCGATCTCGTCGTGTACGCTGAGGCTGTCGGGACGGACTTCCTTTTCGATCTCTGCCAGAATGGCGTACTGATAAGGCTGCAAAGCATCGGTGGGCAGCACCACGGAAACATTGTCGATGCCGTTGGGCACATAGTCCACGGAGATGTTGTAGCGCTCAATGACGGAGAGCATCTTCCGCAGTGTACCGACTTCGTTGCTCATGCCCCGCTTGGACATGGAGATGATGGAGAAATCCTTCTTGCCGGTGATGCCGGTGATGAACCGGTGGGGGTCGCTGTCCACCTCAAAGTCCTCACGGATGATGGTGCCGGGCTCATTGGGAGCGTTGGTGTTGAGGATGTTGACAGGGATGTTCTTTTCGCGGACGGGGAAAATGGTGCCTTCATGGAGCACCTGCGCACCGGAGTAGCTCAGCTCCCGCAGCTCGTCGTAGGTGACTTCGGGGATGGGCTGGGGATTTTCCACGATCCGGGGGTCTGCCATGAGGATACCGGAAACATCCGTCCAGTTTTCATACATATCCGCGTCCAGCGCCGCGGCTGCCAGCGCGCCGGTGATGTCGCTGCCGCCACGGGAGAAGGTGCGGATGTTGCCGTCGGGCATACGGCCGTAGAAGCCGGGGATCACGATGCCCTGAGGGCTCATCTGTCCCACCAGAGCAGGGTAGGAGATATCCTGATCCACGGTGCCGTCCAGCTTGAAGCGCACCCAATCGGCGGCATCCACAAAGCGGTAGCCAAGATAGGCGGCCATCAGCTTGGCGGAGAAGTATTCGCCCCGGCTGACCAGCGCGTCTTGAGAGATGGACTTGTTGTCCAGTTGCTTTTTCAGTGCGTCAAATTCGCTTTCCAGATCCAGAGTAAGACCCAGCTCGTCCCGAATGCCCAGATACCGGGAGGTGATCATTTCAAAGACTTGGGTGCAATCCACACCGTACTGGGTGTGGGCATGGCACAGATACAGAAGATCGGTGATCTTGTGATCCCGCTTGTCCCGCTTGCCTGCGGCGGAGACGATGACCACCTTTCGGGAGGGGTCAGCCAGAATGATATCCCGTACCTTGCGGTACTGACCGGCGTCTGCCATGGAGGAGCCGCCGAATTTGGTTACTTTCAGCACGATTCGTACCTTCCTTTTATGTAATTACTCCGCGATGGCGGCGATAAATGCTTCGGGATGCTCTTTCAACCAGAGATGCATAGCCTCCACGGAAACAGGAGCAGTGATGATAGCGCCCTCCCAGCTTTCGGCGGCGACATCCGCCAGAGAGCCGTCGGCGCAGCCACGGACATAGTAGCGCAGCTTACCGCTGTTGACGGCGCTGACCTTTTCACCGTAGGGGCTGTAGAAGCCCTTGCCGGAAAGCAGGTCGATGCAGTCCTGCAGCACATTGTAGGCGGTGGGGTAGCGGCCTGCGCCCTGTCCGAAGAAGCTCATTCGGTCAGAGGTGTTGCCCACCAAGGTGATCAGATTGTAGTTGGAGGGAACGGCGGATTCCGGCTCGCCCGCCTTTACCAGCGTGGGCTGGACATAGACGCTGAAGCCGTCCTCTGTCCGCTTGCCGGTGGAGATCAGCTTGCACACATAGCCCTTTTCGGTGAACCGTGCCACATCCTCCGCCCCGATCCGGCTGATGCCTGCCACGGGAACGGTGTCGGTGTTCAGGCTAATGCCAAAGGCGATGTTGGAGGAGAGGATCACCTTATGCCATGTGTCGATGCCCTCTACATCGGTGGAGGGGTTTGCTTCGGCATAGCCCAGGGCCTGTGCCTGAGAGAGGGCATCAGCGTAGGTAAGACCCAGACGGGTCATGGAATCGAGGATATAGTTGCAGGTGCCGTTCATAATGCCGCCCACCCGGGTGATGGTCTGGGCACGGCGGGAACGCTCCACCTCGCTGAGCCAGCCGATGCCGCCGCCTACGGCAGCGGTGCAGCGGAACATGAGCCCCTTTTCCTGTGCCAGCGGGATCAGCTCATCATAGAAGCTTGCCACCAGCGCCTTGTTGGAGGTGACGATGTGCTTGCCTGCTTCCATGGCGGCGCGGACAAATTCGTAGGCAGGATGCAGACCGCCCATGGCTTCCACCACGGTGTCGATGGAGTCATCCTCCAGAATGTCCTGAAAATTGCGGGTCACCTGTGCGTCGGGCAGGGTCACATCCTCCAGACAGACCACCTTTACCACCTGCATATCGCTGCGGGTCTGGGTCAGCTCATAGAGCCCCCGTCCTACGACACCAAAACCAAGTAAACCAATCCGCATGGCAAAAATCCTCCAATTTTTATTGCTTTCAACGAAAACAAGTGTACATCACAGAAAAACACTTGCTTTTTCAGCAGAAACAGTATATCATATACCTGCGCAAAATGCAATAGTGCCAAAAAAACAAGTATTTCTGGGATTTCGCCCCGAATTTGTGCATTTTTGGGAGAAACCGAGAGATCCCGGAGGAGGAAGTCATGCTTTATCACTCTACCAGAAGCAACGAAAACTGTATCGACAGCGCCCAAGCGGTGCTCAACGGTCTTGCCCCCGACGGCGGTCTGTATATGCCCACCGCTCTGCCGGAATTCGATTGGCAGGCATGCCTGCAGGGCGACACCTATTCTATGGCGACCAAGATCCTTGCCGCTTTGCTGCCGGATATCCCCGATATGGAACAGCTTGTCAGCCGTGCATACACCGGCAAATTTGCCGCACCCGACCTGACCCCCACCGTGCCCGTGGGAGACTATACGGTGCTGGAGCTGTTCCACGGCCCTACCTCTGCCTTTAAGGATGTGGCGCTGTGTATGCTGCCCCAGCTGCTCACCGCCGCCAAGGCGGAAAAGGGCATGGACGAGAAGATCCTGATCCTCACCGCCACCTCCGGCGACACCGGCAAGGCTGCGCTGGCAGGCTTCCGGGATGTGAAGGGAGTAGGCATCTGCGTGTTCTATCCCGATGGCGGCGTCAGCAAGGTGCAGCGTGCCCAGATGGTGACCCAAGAGGGCAATAATGTGGCGGTTTGTGCCGTCTGGGGCAATTTCGACGATGCCCAGACCGGTGTAAAGAACATTTTCGCCGCCTGCCAAGACGGTGAGCTGCTCCGGGGCAAGTCCTTCCGGCTGTCCAGCGCCAATTCCATCAACATCGGCCGTCTGGCACCTCAAGTCACCTATTATTTCAAGGCATACCGGGATCTGCTGGACAGAAAGCAGATCGCCATGGGCGACGAGGTGAACTTCTCCGTTCCCACCGGCAATTTCGGCGATATTCTGGCAGGCTATCTTGCCAAGCTGCTGGGTCTGCCTGTGGGCAGGCTGATCTGTGCCTCCAACGCCAACAATGTCCTTACCGATTTTATCCGCACCGGCGTGTATGACCGTAAGCGTCCCCTGCATAAGACCATCTCCCCCTCCATGGATATTCTGGTGTCCTCCAATCTGGAGCGGCTGCTGTATCTGATGAGCGGTGGGGACACGGCGCTGGTGGCATCGCTGATGGAGCGTCTGAACACCGAGGGCTGCTATACCGTGCCCGAGGCGCTGAAGTCTGCCATTGAACAGGAATTCTGGGCAGATTGCTGCGACGATGCCGGGGCACGCTCTGCCATCTGCCGCGTCTGGGAAAACCACGGATACCTCTGCGATCCCCATACCGCCACCGGCTGGGCTGTGGCGGAAAGCTACAGCCGCCAGACCGGGGACAGCCGTCCCATGGTGGTGCTGTCCACCGCTTCCCCCTATAAATTCCCGGCAGCGGTGCTGGAAGCCATCGGCGGCAGCATGGACGGCGACGAATTTGACCAGATGCAGACCCTGCAGACCGTCACCGGATGTCCCATTCCCGAAAACCTCGCAGATCTGCGGGGCAAGCCGGAGCGCCACACCGGTGTCATCGCCAAGGAAGAAATGCTGGGCTATGTCCTCTCATTATAAATAAGGAGATCGCTTATGAAACGAGTTACCGTTCGTGTGCCTGCCACCACCGCCAACTTAGGCCCCGGCTTTGATGCCTTCGGCTGTGCTCTGAGCCTGTATACCGATGTGACCTTTGAGGAAACCGAATGCGGCTTGGAGATCACCGGCTGTGACGAGGCGTTTACCGGGCCGGACAATCTGGCATACACTGCCTACTGCGCCGTGCTGGCTTCTCTGAACGAGGAGGTACGGGGGGTGAAGATCCACATCGATGCCCATATCCCGGTATGCCGTGGCTTGGGTTCTTCTGCTGCGCTGCTGGTGGCGGGTGCCATGGGTGCCAATGTGCTCCGGGGCAACAAGCTGTCCACCCAAGGTCTTTTGAATATCACCAACGCCATGGAGGGTCACCCAGACAATCTGGCGCCTGCGTTCTACGGCGGTCTAACCGCATCCATGGTGGATAACGGTCTGCCGGTGACGGTGAATTTCCCCCTCCACCCGGATTGGGAATTTCTGGCGCTGATCCCGGACTTTGACCTGCCCACTACCCTTGCCCGGTCGGTGCTGCCTACGGAGCTGCCCCGGGCGGATGCCATCTATAACATTTCCCACGGCGCTATGGTGCTGAAGGCGCTGGAGCTGGGTGACGAAAAGCTGCTGCGCACCGCCATGCAGGACCGTCTCCACCAAAATTACCGCAAGAGCCTGATTAAGGACTACGATAAGATCGAGGCGCTGGTCCGGACCACCGGAGCGGCGTTCTGTCTCAGCGGTGCGGGCCCCACCCTGCTGTGCATCACGCTGGATGAACGGCTGGAGGAGAAGCTGGCAAAGAAGCTGGATGCCATCACCGAGGCGAACTGGCAGATGCTGCCCCTGCATGTGGAATTCCAAGGCGCAAGAGTCATCAGCGAGGAATAATAAAAAGAGGACGCTGCGGCGTCCTCTTTTTGAGATAGTAGGGATCAGTCCTGCTCCAGCATTTCTTCCTTCAGCTCGCTGCGGCGGATCAGGAAACGGCGGATGGCAAACAGACCGGCGATACAGGCGACACATGCCACGATGCTCCATGGGTCATCCTGACTCAACAGCACATGGCGGGTGATGGCAACGGTCAATACCTCCAAAATGTTGGCGGGGGTGGTGTCGATGATCATTCGCACAAATTCCAGACCCACAACGATGGTCAGAATATGGTGCAGGAAGGAACTGATATCGGAGAAATATTCGGGCTGGGTCACGGCACGGTAGACCTCTACCCCCAGTGCTGCCAACAGCGCAAGGATGGTCAGTGTGGCGATGAGGATCTCCACTATATGTAAGACCCGGCGGAAGATGTGCTCTATCCGGTGATCCCGTTTTTCTGCCCGCTCCATCCATTCCTTTGTCTTGGGGTCGGCGTGTTCCTTGTATCGTTGGCTCATGGCAAATCCTCCTTGGTATGTATAATACCATTGTACACGAGAAATGCCGGAAAGAAAAGATAAATTTGGCTTAAAAATCCGTTTTTTATTTACAAATCGGGTGATATGCTTTATGATAGAAGCAGAATCCAAAAAAGGAGGGCTCGCCTATGTATGTTTTATCCACACAGGCACTGACGAAGCGCTACGGGGCTGTTACGGCGCTGAACGGTCTGAACATGAACCTGCCCCAAGGTAAGATCATCGGTCTGTTAGGTCCCAACGGCAGCGGAAAGACCACCTTGATGAAGCTGTGCGCCGGTGTTTTGATGCCCACCAGCGGCGATATCTCTATCTGCGGCTGCCCGGTAGGCGCAGACAGCAAGGCGTTGGTGTCCTATCTGCCGGACAGGACCTATCTGCGCAATAACCAGACCATTAAAGAGCAGCTGGACTATTTTCAAGATTTTTATGAGGATTTTGACCGGCAGAGGGCGGAGAGAATGCTCTCAGATCTGCATCTTGACCCCAAAAGCCGGTTTGGAACATTGTCCAAGGGCAACCGGGAAAAGGTGCAGCTGGTGCTGGTCATGTCCCGCCGGGCAAGGCTGTATCTGCTGGATGAGCCCATTGGCGGTGTAGATCCTGCTGCCAGAGACTATATTCTCAATACCATCATCACAAACTATGATCCCGCCGCCACGGTGGTGATCTCCACCCACCTGATCGCGGATGTGGAGTCCATACTGGACGAATTTGTATTTCTGCACCAAGGAAATGTGGTTCGCTCCGGCAGCGCCGAGGCTGCACGGGAGGAAAGCGGCAAGTCCTTGGATGAGCTGTTCCGGGAGGTGTTCAGATGTTTGCCAAGCTATTAAAGCATGAGTGGAAAAGTGTTTCCCGGCTGCTGGGGATTTTTTCGCTGGCGGCGCTGGGCGTGGGCGTTCTGGCAACGGTATCTTTGCGGCTGATCCTCTATTTCGGGGAGCGGGCGGTGATCAACGAGACCCAGACCCTGCTGCTGGTCCCGGTGTTTGCCCTGCTGCTGGTATTCTCGTTTTTGGCACTGATAGTGTATCTGGTGGGAACGGAGTTCTTCTTGATCTACCGGTTCTACAAGAATAAATTTACCGATGAGGGTTATCTGACCTTTACCTTGCCGGTCAGTGCCCACAAGATCGTCCTGTCCAGCTGGCTGAATATGCTGATCTGGTTTGTTATCTCCATGGCTGTTTTCTGCCTGTGCATATTTGGCATCCTTTTGGTGGGCACTGCACAGCAGGGCTTTGTGAACACTGAGATGCTCCGGGAAAGGGATATAGACTTTCTTTACGCATTGTATAAAGAGCTGTTTGGTGAAGGCTATCTGGTGATCAGCAGCATCGCCTCCGTGGCAGGCTTTTTGGCATCTCCCATGATCATTATGGGCTGCATCACCTTGGGCGCGGTGATGGCGAAGAAGCACAAGATCCTGATGTCCATCGCCATTTATTACATCTATTCCATGATCCTTGGCATAGGTACCTCTGTGATCTCCAGCCTGATGATGATGGGAGTGTTCCGTGGCGATATGGTCACAAGCATGTACATCAGCAGCATCGGGAGTCTGGTGCTGGTGCTGGCATCGGCGGTGATCGGGTATTTCCTCACGGTCCATCTGATGCAGAAAAAGCTGAATCTTCCATAATACCTCAAAAAAGCCTCCCTTTGCACAAGGGAGGCTTTTTGCGTGGAATTATTTATGAAAATATTTTTTCATTTCGGCTTTGGCGGTCTCTACTTCCTCCAAAAGCTCCCTTGCGGACATCCGCAGCACGCCGGAACGCAGGCTGCCAAGCTGCACCAGCGCATCGGAGGTGGCAACTTTTACTGCGTAGTTGCCGCCGATCTGCTCTGCCAGTGCTTCAATATAGCCGTCGGCGGTCTGCCCCTCCGGGGTATAGACCACCTGAAGGTTGTGAAACTGGGTCTTGGTGCCGGGATTGCCCTTGACCTTGTAGCCGTCGAAAACCAGCACCATGCGGCACTTTTTGAAGCCGGCATAGCTGGAAAGGCTGTCGCACAGGCTGCGCCGGGCGGCATCCAGATCGTGCCGCGCCGTTTCCGCCAGAGACTCCCAAGCGAAAATGATGTTGTAGCCGTCTACGATGATATATTGCTGCCGGGGAGGGCGGATGGTGACGGTCTCCGTGGCAGGACGGTCGGCAGGGCGGTAGAGTTGGGTGGCAGGTGTGCCGAATTCCCGCTGTAAAACCTTTTCCAGCGCCTTGTCCTCGGCGTGAAGATTCCGGGTCAGCACCACCGGCTGGGAAGGCTCTGCTCCCCGCAGACCGCTGTCCAGATGCATATACTCCTTGACCTTATCCCACTTCACATTGAAGCCTGCGCCGTGGGCGCAGAATACGGAATCGGGGGTGTTTTCCGTGTCCGCCTCCGGGTCATAACCGGCAGCGGCAACCACCGCTTCCTCATCGTGGCAGGGGGCATAACCCTTCAGACTGACTTGCAGGCTGCCTCTGCCTTGGGTGTAGGCTGCCACCACATCGGCGTAATCACGCAGCTCCGAGGCAGGGATGCTGCCCTTGAGAACGGACATTTCCCCTTGAGTCTCGGGGGTGTCAAACTCGCCGCTCATGGCGCGGACATCGGTGATGGCTCTGCCGATGGCTTCCATGGGCACCGACAGCACAAAATCGTACCACGGCTCCAAAAGGCGGCTTTGCGCCTGCATCAGACCCTGCCGCACCGCCCGGTAGGTGGCTTGACGGAAATCGCCGCCCTCGGTGTGCTTTAGATGGGCTTTGCCCACCAGCAGGGTGATCTTCATATCGGTGATGGGCGCGCCGGTGAGCACACCCAGATGCTGCTTTTCCTCCAAATGGGTCAAGATCAGCCGCTGGTAATTGATGTCCAGCACATCGGTGGAGCAGACGGTGTCGAACACCAGACCGCTGCCCCGGGGCAGCGGCTCCAGCAAAAGATGGGTCTCGGCATAGTGGCGCAGAGGCTCAAAATGTCCTACGCCCTCCACCGTGTCCAGTATGGTCTCCTTGTAGTAGATCCGGCGGTCCTCCAGCGTGACCTCCAGCCGAAAACGGTCGAAGATCAGCCGGCGCACCACCTCAAGCTGCACCTTGCCCATGATCTGAATGTGGATCTGCCGCAGGCGGCTGTCCCAGAAAATGTGGAGCTGGGGATCTTCCTCCTCCAGCAACCGCAGCTTGGGCAGCACGGTCAGCGGATCGCAGCCGGTGGGCAGCCCTACCCGGTAGGTCATCACAGGCTCCAGCAGGGGCGCTGCCGCTTGGGCTTGGATGCCCAGACCCTGCCCCGCGTAGGTGGCGGTAAGTCCGGTGACGGCACAGAGGCTTCCGGCAAAGACCTCCTCTTGGGCGGTGAACTTGTCGCCGGAATACAGCCGAAGCTGCAATAGCTTTTCTTCCATGTCTTCGCCCTTGGCGCTCCGGTAGGAAAGGGGAGCACGCAGCCGCAGGCTGCCGCCGGTGACCTTCAGCCATGTCAGACGGTTGCCTTGGGGGTCACGGGAGATCTTATAGACCCGTGCGCCGAATTCCGGCAAAGGTTCTGCCGCCGGGGCAAACCGATCCAGCGTCTGCAAAAGCTCCGCCACACCGCTGAGCTTCAGTGCCGAGCCGAAGCAGCAGGGGAATACCCGCCGCTGACGGATCAGCTCCCGGATGTTGGCATCGGTGACGATGCCGGTTTGCAGGTAGGTCTCCAGCAGCGCTTCGTCGGTGAGGGCGCAGCCCTCTTTCAATTCCTCACTGTCGCCGCCGAAGTCCAGACAGCCGGGGGACAGGCGGCTTTGCAGCTGCTCTAAAAGGGCTTGCCGGTTGGTGTCCGGCAGATCCATCTTGTTGATAAACAGGAAAACAGGCACATGGTAGCGCTCCAGCAGCCGCCACAGGGTCAAGGTATGGGCCTGCACACCGTCGCTGCCGCTGATCACCAGTACCGCGCAGTCCAAAATGGGCATGGTGCGCTCCGCTTCTGTGGAAAAATCCACATGACCGGGGGTATCTACAAGGGTGAAACCGCGGTTCTCCGTGGAAAACAGCGCCTGCTTGGAAAAGATGGTGATGCCCCGCTCCCGTTCCAGAAAATGGGTGTCCAGATAGGCATCGCCATGATCCACTCTGCCCAGAGAGCGCCGTGCCCCGGAAAGGTACAGCAGAGCCTCCGAAAGGGTGGTCTTACCCGCGTCCACATGGGCAAGCAGACCGATACAGGTATTCGGTTGCATAAAGGACACCCCCTTTCATCGCATTTTTCCCATTATAGCACAAAAAACCGAAATAGTCGATAGGGCGCGCTGCATTTGATATTGCAGCGCGCCCTAGACTCATTTTTTCTTCAGCTTTTCCATGCGGAGCTTTGCCTTGGCTTCCCGGCGGGCTTTTGCCTCTTCCTTCTGCTGCTGGGCAACTTCCTTTTCATGCTCCAGCCGCTTTTCCTTGTCGTATTCCCAAGGCTGCAGGTTGGCTTGGAAGTTTAAGCCCAGCTCCTTTGCCATCTCCATAGCCATGGGCTCTGCCATGACGCCCTGATTGAAGGTGAACAGGGTGGGGACTTTGCCCACCACCTTGCCCTCGGCGTCGGAGAAGTACAGCATCCGCATGACGGTGCGGCCGCCCTTGAAGGGCAGGGTCTCCAGCTGTACAGCGGTGGAAAGATCCAGCGTATAGTCCCGGGTGCCCCGGACTTGGAGCTGCTTTGTAGTCAGATCGGCGATGCACTTGCCCCGCAGAACGCTGATCATGTAGTAGATCAGTCCCGCGCTGACCAGCAGGCAGCAAAGGGCGGTGACGCACAGCAGCATGGTATCATTTCGCAGCGCAAAGACCAAAATGCCCATACAGGCAACGGCGATGACGGTGAACACCACGCCGATGATCCGCTCAGCGGCGGAGGACAGGTAAAATTCTTTCATACCGGGCAGCTCCTTAAATTTGGAATGATATAGGGAATCCTGCCTTGATTATAGCATGGAAAAAGCAGTTTGTCGAATATTATTTGTGCAGAGCCTTTCTCAGCACCGGTACGATCAGCAGAGCCAGCGCGCCGCCGGCGAGGGCGGTGACCAGCTGAGGCCATGCAAACATGGTGGGCAGCATTTTCAGCATAGGCGGTGCCAGAAGTACGGCGTCTCCCAGCTTCTTGCCCAGCAGAGAACCGGAGGCTACGCCGCAGATCAGCACTACCACCAGCAGGTACAGAACGGCGAACTTCGCAACAGCGGCAGCCACCAGCGCCACAGGCTGCTTCCATACGGGCTTCATGGTCTTGCCGATGATCAGCCGCAGCAGCACCACGAAGCATACATTACCGATCATAATGGGAACTACGGTAATGATGTTCGGTGCGATGCCGAACAGGAAAGCGCACACCGGGGAGATGATCGCCACGGCGATACCGCTGCTCATGCCTGCCACCAGCACGGTCACTGCCAGCACACAGTTGACCATGGTGCCGGTAATAAGCTGCTTGGTCATCTGGTCGGGCACAAAAGAGCCTACCCACTGCAGGCAGATCAGCAGCGCCAGCATAACGGCGGTCTCGGTGATCCAAAGTACATTCTTTTTCATAGTATTATCCTTCTTTCTTACTGAGCTCCCATCACATTGGAGTACGCCGTCTTGACGCTGATACCCTTCAGAGAACCGATCTTGCCTGCAAGGGCAGCGATGGTGTTCTGGGGCGCATCCAGAGCGATGGAGATGATATTTACATTTCTTTTTCGGTAGGGAATGCCCATCCGTCCGATGATGTATTCCCCGTATTCGTGCAGGATGGAATTAAGGCGTTCCACCATTTCCCCGTCCTCCACGATGATGCTCATGACCGCTACGCGAGTTTCCATATCATTACCTCCAAAAGAAATTGCCGCACCGGTAAAACGGTGCGGCAATAGCTATACTTTCCAAAATACTTTTTCTGACAAAATGTCGTATAAGGAACAGAAATCACTATGGCACCTTTCACGCAGCAAAATGCTTAATGTCAGGAACTTTTCTTAAAAAATCAGTCGTTGAAGCCAACTCTTGCCGCATAGGTGGTATGCAGCAGCTCGTGAGCCTTGTGGGAGTTGGGCTTGCCCAAGAACTCGTCGTACAGCTTCTGGATCTGAGGATTCTTGTGGGACTGCCGCAGGGTCTGGCGCTCGTCCTCGCTGTAGAGAGCCTTGGCGCGCTTTTCCTTGTAGGTGTCCAGAATGTCGTCGTCCTCATGGGGCAGGAAGCAGGAACGGACGATGGGCTGACCGCCGCCTGCGATACAACCGCCGGGGCAGCCCATGATCTCGATGAAGTGATACTTGGACTTGCCGGCACGGATATCGTCCAGCAGTACCTTGGCATTCTTCATGCCGTGGGCAATCGCCACATTCACGGTCATGCCGTTGATGTCGATGGAAGCCTCACGGATGCCCTCAAAGCCACGGACAGCCTCGAAAGCGATGGCGTCATGCTCCTTGCCGGTGAGCACATAGTACACAGTACGCAGAGCAGCCTCCATAACGCCGCCGGTGACACCGAAGATAACACCTGCGCCGGTGTAGGTGCCCATCAGATCCTGATCGAACTCCTCGTCGGGCAGACGGGTGAACAGGATACCGGCACGCTTGATCATCTTGGCAAGCTCACGGGTGGTCAGCACGGCATCCACATCCTTGATGCCGTCCCGCTCCATCTGGGAGCGCTCCTTCTCGTCCTTCTTGGCGGTGCAGGGCATGATGGACACCACAAAGATATCCTTGGGGTCAATGCCGTTCTTTTCCGCATAGTAGGACTTCAGGATAGCGCCCTGCATCTGATGGGGAGACTTGCAGGAGGACAGGTGATCCAGCAGATCGCCGTAGTTGTACTCGGCATAGTTGACCCAGCCGGGGGAGCAGGAGGTGATCATGGGCAGCACGCCGCCGTTCTGGATACGGCCCAGCAGCTCGGTGCCTTCCTCCATAATGGTCAGGTCGGCAGCAAAGTTGGTATCATAGACCTTGGCGAAGCCCAGACGCTTCAGTGCTGCCACCATCTTGCCGGTGACGGCGGTGCCAACGGGCATACCGAATTCTTCACCCAGAGCGGCACGGACAGCGGGAGCGGTCTGCACCACAACATGCTTGCCTGCCTTCATGGCGGCATCCACCTTGCCGATCTCGGACTTTTCCATCAGCGCGCCGGTGGGGCAGACGCTGACACACTGACCGCAAAGGATGCAGGGGGAATCGGCAAAGGAGCGGTTCTCGGCGGGAGCCACGATGGTCTGGAAGCCACGGTTCTCAAAGCCGAGGATGCCCATGCCGTGGGCGTTCTGGCAGCGAGCCACACAGCGGCCGCAGAGGATGCACTTGGAGGTGTCGCGGATGATGGAGGGGGTGAGCTGGTCGATGGTAACAGGGGTTTTTGTGCCCTGATAGCGACCCTCACGGGCACCGGTAACGGATGCCACATGGAGCAGCTCACACTGACCGTTCTTGTCGCACTGCTGGCAGTCTTTGTTGTGGTTGCTCAGCAGCAGCTCCACGGATGCCCGGCGGGCTTCCGCAGCACGGGGGGAGGAGATGCTGATCTCCATGCCCTCGTTTACAGGGTATACACAGGATGCCACAAGGCCTCTTGCGCCCTTGACCTCTACCAGACACACACGGCAGGAGCCGTTGGAGCACTCGCCGTGGTTGAATGCACACAGAGAGGGGATCTCGTAGCCGCACTTCTTGGCGGCTTCCAGAATGGTGAGGCCGGCTTCTACCTGATAGGAGACGCCTTCGATTTTAATATTTACAGTTGCCATTTTATCGTCCTCCCTTACTTCTTAACGATTGCCTTCAGCTTACAGGTAGCGATACAGGCGCCGCACTTGACGCACTTATTGGCATCGATCTGGTAGGAAGGCAGCTTCTTGCCGGGAGCAATGTAATCGGTCTTGGCGATGGCATCGGCGGGGCAGGCCTTGGCGCAGCGGCCGCAGCCAACACAGTTGTCCTGCTCGATGGTATAGCGCATCAGGTTCTTGCAGACCTTTGCGGGGCACTGCTTGTCCACGATGTGTGCCAGATACTCATGACGGAAATGGGTCAGAGTAGAGATAACGGGGTTGGCAGCGGTCTGACCCAGAGCGCACAGGGAGTTTGCCTGCACGGTGCGGCCCAGCTCCTCCAGCTCGTCCAGATCCTGCATGGTGCCGTTGCCCTCGGTGATCCGGGTGAGGATCTCCAGCATGCGCTTGGTGCCGATACGGCAGGGAGAGCACTTACCGCAGGATTCGTCGCAGATGAATTCCATGTAGAACTTCGCCACATCTACCATGCAGTTGTCTTCGTCCATGACGATGGCACCGCCGGAGCCCATCATGGAGCCCTTAGCCACCAGATTGTCAAAGTCGATGGGCTCGTCCAGATGCTCGGCAGTCAGACAGCCGCCGGAGGGGCCGCCGGTCTGGATTGCCTTGAACTGCTTGCCATCGGGGATACCGCCGCCGATGTCGTAGATCAGCTCCCGGAGAGTGGTGCCCATGGGGATCTCCACCAGACCCACATTGTTGACCTTGCCGCCCAGAGCGAAGACCTTGGTGCCCTTGGAGCGGTCGGTGCCGCAGGAGGCGAACTCCGCCGCGCCTTCCCGGAGAATATAGGGAACGCAGGCAAGGGTTTCTACATTGTTAACGATGGTGGGCTCGCCCCACAGACCTTTAACGGCAGGGAAGGGAGGACGGGGACGGGGCATACCGCGCTTGCCCTCGATGGAGTTCAGCAGAGCGGTCTCTTCGCCGCAGACGAAGGCGCCTGCGCCCAGACGGATATGGGCTTGGAAGCTGAAGCCGGAGCCCATGATGTTTTCGCCCAGAATACCTGCCTCGTTCATCTGCTTGATGGCGTTGCGCAGGCGGTTCACGGCGATGGGATACTCGGCACGGACATAGAAGTAGCCCTCGGTAGCGCCGATGGCATAGCCGGCGATCATCATGCCCTCGATAACGGCATAGGGATTGCCCTCCAGAATGGAGCGGTCCATAAAGGCACCGGGGTCGCCCTCGTCACCGTTGCAGACCACATACTTCTGGTCACTGACGGAGCCGTAGGCAAACTGCCACTTTCTGCCGGTGGGGAAGCCGCCGCCGCCTCTACCGCGGAGACCGGATTCCAGAACCTCGGCAATGACCTGCTGAGGCTCCATGGTCAGTGCCCGTTTCAGACCCTGAAAAGCGCCGTAGCCCATGGCTTCCTCAATGCTTTCGGGGTTGATGACGCCGCCGCCGTGGAGGGCGACACGCTTCTGCTTCTTGTAGAAGTTGATGTCATCCTGCTTGGCGACCTTTTCGCCGGTGAGGGGCTCGATGTACAGCAGGCGCTCTACGATCTGACCGCCCAGAATGTCGGTGTTGAAGATCTCTTCCACATCCTCTTCCCGAACCAGACGGTACAGGGTATCCTCGGGGAAGATCTTAACGAAGGGACCCTGAGAGCAGAAGCCGAAGCAGCCCACGATGTTCACGGTGACCTTATCGCCCAGATCGTTGGCAGCCACCAGAGCCTCAAACTTCTCCTTGATCTCCATGGAGTTGGAGGACAGGCAGCCGGTACCGCCGCAGAGCAGAATAGCACGCTTGCCGTTGGAGCCGTCCAGCTTGGCGGTCAGCGCATCGGTGCAGGAACAGATCTTTGCATCCAATTCAGCAAAATTCTTCATTAGTTGGCACCTCCCATAGCCCGGTATTCTTCCACAACGCCAGCCACGGAGTCAACGGTCATCTTAGGATAGACCTTGCCGTTGATGGTGACAGCGGGGGCGATGCCGCAGGCGCCGATGCAGCGCAGGGCATCCAGAGTGAACAGTCCGTCCTTCGTGGTCTCGCCGGGCTTGATGCCCAGGATCTCGGAGAACTTGTCGATGATCTGCTGAGCGCCCTTAACATAGCAGGCAGTGCCCAGACAGCAGCCGATCACATACTTACCCTTGGGCTCCAGAGAGAAAAAGGAATAGAATGTGACGACGCCATAGATCTCCGCCACGGAGATCCCGGTCTTCTTAGACACGATCTGCTGCACTTCCAGAGGAATATAGCCGTACTCGTTCTGGATGTCGCTGAGGATCATCATCAGGGGTGTTTTTTCGCCGGCATAGCGGTCGCAGATCTCATTGATCTTCTTCACGCCGGCTTCACTGATATGTGCCATTCGTTTACCTCCTATTGATAGCTTTGTATTGATAAATTAGTATCAAAAAAAGAATCCGGGCTACCGGATGCATGCATCAGGCCGCCCGAAAAGCTGGCATATCCATACAGCCGGTTCTTTTATATATTCAGCGTATTGAATATGCCTCCGTTCTCTTTTTTATCTTAAAAATTATACTATTTCCTATTGCCAAAACCAATAAAAATATGTTATTTTATATATAGATAAAATCTATATATTCAGAGGTTTGCCATGAACTATAATCATCTGCGTTATTTTACCGTGCTGGCGGAGGTGGAGCACTATACTCTGGCGGCTGCCCGGCTGGAGATATCCCAGCCCTCCTTGAGCAGTGCCATCCGCAATCTGGAAAACGAGCTGGGTGTCAAGCTCTTTGAGAAAAAGGGCAGAAATGTGCAGCTTACCCGGCAGGGCCAGTATTTTCGGGAAAAAGTCACCTCTGCCATGGAGGCGCTTTCCGCTGCCGCGCTGACCCTTGCCACCGGTGCGGACACCGAGCCCATCATCCTGCGGCTGGGAGTGGTGTCCGGTGTGCTGGAGGGAGCGGTGGCATGGGAGATAGCAGCCTTTCTGAAGCAGCACCGGCGTGTCCGGTTCCATGTGACCGAGGGCTCCGCGGCGGATTTGATGGAGCTGCTGCGGCAGGAAAAGCTGGATATGGCGATCGTGGATATGACCGTCCGGGACAGAAGTCTCCATTTCCGAAAGCTGCGGCAGCGGCGGCTGGTGGCTGCGGTGCCGGAGGATCATCCGCTGGCAGATCGGAGCCGGGTAAAGGAGGCAGAGCTGGCTGCCTATCCCCGGATCGGGCTGAGCCAAGGCATGGATCGCAGCTTTACGGAGCGGGCAGACCGTCCTCATGAAAGCGGCGGCTTCCTTTGCCATGCCAACACCGCGCGGGGGACGCTTAGCTTGGTTCAGGCAGGCGTAGGCATCACGGTGATCCCGGAGGAGGCGGTGCAGAGCCTGCCGGGTGTCACTTATTTGTCTGTGGAGGATCGCTGCCGGACGCTGTATCTGTGCGACCTGTATGACCGGTGGCTGGATCCTGCCGTCTGGGATTTTGCCGATCAGGTGGTGAAGGCTTTGCGCAGCCACCCGCAGGAGGAGCAATAAAATGCTCTTAAAGCGTTTTATTAAAATCTCGTATAAGAAAACACGGATCTGCCGCGAAACCGCAGCAGATCCGTGTTTTCTTAATTCTATTGAACATTCCAAGGCTTGCCGTAGGGGTTTGTCCATGTGAACTGAATGTTGTGTCCGTCGCTGACGGCAATGACCGTGCCCATGGTATCCGTGCGGTAGACCTCCACATCCGCGTCCCGCAGACGGGACATAGGCGCGTCATGGGGATGGCCGTATTCGTTGTCCGCGCTGAGGCTGATGACGCCGTAGGTGGGCATGACATTGCGCAGGAACAGATAGCTGGTGGAAGAGCCGCTGCCGTGGTGACCGACCTTCAGCACATCTGCCTTCAAATCCACGCCGCTGTTTATCAGGTCTGTTTCCGCGATCCGTTCCATATCGCCGGTGAACAGAAACTTGGTGTCGCCGTATTGCACCATCAGCACCAGTGAGGTGTCATTGGTGTCCTCATAGTCTGTGCGCAGGGGTCCCAGTACGGTGATCACTGCGCTGCCCAGATAGAATTTATGCCCGATCTGGGGCGTGATGAGCTCTTCACCCTGTTTATCCACCTGTCGCAGGAACGCGTCGATGTAGGAATTGGTAAAGGTAAAGCCGGAGCCCCAGAACTTATCGGCGGAGAAGGTTTTGAGAACGGTGGCAAGACCGCCGTAGTGATCCTCGTGGGGATGGGTGGCGACCACCAGATTCAGCCTCTGAACGCCTTGATCCTGTAGATATTTTACGATGGCGGGGCCATCCTCGGCGTTGCCGCCGTCGATGAGCGCAAAGCTGTTCTCACATTCCAGCAGAATGCAATCCGCGTGTCCCACATCAATATAGTGAACCGCCAGAGAACGCATGGGGATGCGGATTTGAGGAACGGTGGGCTCGGTGGGCTCGGTGACGGGTTGGGTGATTTCGATGGGTGCTGTGGTCTCCGGCTGGGTCGTCTCCGGCGGAAGGCTGCGGCAGCCTCCCAGCAGCACCGCCGCCGCCAGCAGCAATGCAAGTAAACGCTTCATTTTGTAGTCAACCCCTTGTTGTTTTTCGGCGTTTTTTGCTGCTTTTCCCAAATGTTCATGATCAGGCTGTGGGGCAGCAGCTTCACAAGACGCACCTGCATCCTTACGGGGAAGCCGTGGATGGATACATCCTTTTTGGTTTTGTAGAGATCCTTAAGTCCGGTGGCGACCACATCCTTTGCCTCGTACAGACGGTCGAAATGCTGTACCTCGCTGCCGGAGTTCGTCTGGAAGGCGTGGTCGAAGAACTCGGTTTTGACCCAGCCGGGATTCATCGCCATCACCCGGATGCCCCGCTGCCGCAGCTCCCGGTTCATGGCACGGCTGTAGCTGAGGACAAAGGCCTTGGTGGCACCGTAGGTGGTGATGTAGGGAACAGGCTGGAAGGCGGAAAGGCTGTCCAGTTGGAGAATATGGCTGCCTTCTGTCATATAGGGCAGCGTCAGCCGGGTCATAGCCACCAGCGCCTTGCAGTTCAAGTCGATCATGCGTCCCTCATCGCGGAGGGAGACTTTGTGGTAAGCGCCGAATTTTCCAAAGCCCGCGGCGTTGACCAGCAGCCGCACATTGGGCTTTTCCCGCTCCAAAAGGGCGCTGTAGCGGTCAAAAGCGGCATCCTCACACAGATCCAGCACCACGGGACGGACAGGAACGGAGCAAACAGCGCCCAATTCGGACAGTTCTTTCTCCCGACGGGCAATGACCCAGATCTCGTCTACGGAAACATAGCTGCCAAGCTGCAGCACAAATTCCCGTCCCATGCCGGAGCTGGCTCCGGTGACTACGGCAATATTCATAAGGCATCCTCCTGTATTTCTTTGGCTGCGGCAAGCAGAGCATCCTTTTCGTTGGGCAGGCGGTCGCTGAGTACCAGCTCCAGCAGCCGTTCCAGTGTTTTTCCCAGCGCGGGCCCCGGTGCGAAGCCTATCCCGATAAGATCGTTGCCGGAAACTGCCAGATCCTTTAGGCTCAGACAGCCCTTTTCCGCCAAGATATCCTGCAAAAGTCCCCGGATCCGGGGAAACATTGCCATTTCCTCCGGCTTATCCACACCTTTGCCTCCCATATCCGCTTCCTGCAGCGCCAGCACATCCCACACCGTCTCCTCGCCCCAGCGGCTGAGCCGGCGGCGAAGCAACTGACGGTCCTCCGACAGCCAAGTCATGTGCAGCCCGATGAGCCGCACTACCCGCTCCCGCAGAGCGGTGGGGGCTTTCAGCCGGAGCAAAACGGTGTCCGCAAGCTCCGCGCCTGCCTTGTCGTGACCGTAGAAATGGCCGCAGCCCCGGTCGTCCACGGTGAAGGTAGTCACCTTGCCGATGTCGTGAAGCAGACCTGCCCAACGCAGGTGCAGCACCGGCGGTAGAGCGGCGGTGACATGGGCGATGTGGGTGAACAGGTCGTAGGCGTGGTGGTGGTTGCGTTGGTCAAAGCCCACGGTGGGGGCAAGCTCCGGGATCACCTGCGCCAGAATAGGGGCGAAGGTCTGCAGATGGGTGGCATCCACCAAGGGGAGGAGTTTACATAATTCATCAAATACCCGCTCCCGGGCAAGCTGCTTCATCAGCTCCCGTTGGGCGAGCATGGCGTGCAAGGTGTTTTCCTCCGGGGTAAGACCGAAGCGCACCGCAAAGCGCACTCCCCGCAGGATCCGCAGGGAATCCTCCTGAAACCGGGCAGCCGGATCCCCCACCGCCCGCAGGCGTTTCTTTTGTAGGTCGTCCTGTCCCCCAAAGGGGTCGCAAAGACCCCGGGTGGGAGACCACGCCATTGCGTTGACCGTGAAATCCCGGCGGCTGAGATCCGCTTCGATGTCCGTAACAAACTCCACCCAATCCGGGTGCCGTCCGTCCATATAGCCGCCCTCACTGCGGAAGGTGGTGATCTCCACCGTCTCATGCTCCACGATCACCCCCACGGTGCCGTGCTTTTCTCCGGCGGTGACCAAAGGAAAGGCGGAGAAGCTCTGCTTGATCTGCTCCGGGGTAGCGGCAGTGCATAGGTCATAGTCGTGGGGCGTTAGTCCCAGCAGGAAGTCCCGGACACAGCCGCCTACGGCATAGGTGGCAAAGCCGGCGTTTTCCAGCATTTCTACGCACAGGGAAATGTGCTGCGGCAGCTTCATGGCGCACGCTCCCTGTTGGGCGCTGCCTTTGTGCCCTTAGGCAGCCGAACAGCGGTCAGCTCACCGAGAAAATAGCTACAGAAGCCCAGCATCAGTGCCGGGTCGCTGCGGGAAAACAGGCTGCCGCAGCAGAAAAACAGTGCGGTCAGAGAAAAAACCAGCCAGAGGCGGACATTGCCGCTGCCGTTGTCCAGCGCGGAGCGGTAGTAGCATGCCAGCATGGACAAGATCAAGGCAAGCAGAGGAAAGAAGAACACACTGTTTTGTGTTTCGATATTCCAATCTTGGTAGCGGCTGTACAGCGCCACCATGAAGAACAGGCAGTTTACCGCCAGAAAAGCGAAGTGCGGATGCTTGCCCCGCAGGCGGAAATAGCCGTTGACACCCATGGCAGCGGCGGCGATCAGAGCGGCGATGCCGCAGACGCGGCTCAGTGTGTCCACAGCGGCGGCAAGCTGCTGCCAGCCCATGACGATGAGCCCCAGAGCGGCGGCAAAGGCACCCACAGCAGCCCACAGGCTGCCGGGGAACAGCTTGTGATAGCGGGGCTTGGGATTTAGGGGCAGTACGGCAAATACGGTAAGACCCAGCCCGGCAGCCGCCAGCACATACCCCAGCCAGATGGCAGGATGGGCTGCTTTCAGCAGCCCTGCTTCGTCATAGCCGGTGCCCAGCAGCCAAAGCTGGGTAAGCGCGCAGGCAAGACCCAGCCCCAAGGCGGTAAAAATGCCGATTTGCAGACGCTTTTTCATGGCGCCGCCTCCTTAAAACAGAATAGAGACCGTCCACAGCAGACCGGACAGCACCGGCTGGTGGGCGAGATAGATCACAAGGGAGTTTCTTCCGCAGAAGCACAAAAAGGCGATCAGCGGATGTTGGGTATTCACCCGGGGCAGCAGAGTCTGCCTTTTGCGGTATACCGTCTGCCCCAGCATGGTACCCACAAGGAAAAAGCCCAGATTCGGCAGCAGGGGATAGTAGTCCGAGGTGAGAAAGCTGCGGCTGGTAAGCCCTAGGGGGAACAGCCAATCAAAGGGAACAAAGACTCTGCCCCACCAGTAAAGACCAACGCCGATCAGCACCGCCGCGATTAGGGCGAGCGCCCACAGGGGCAGCTTTTTCATGGGCTGCCACAGCAGCATACATACGCCAAGGCAGTGAAGCACACCGAAATAGATCAGGATGCTCCGGTCTGCCATGTCCAGAAAATACATTCCCGCAGTGACGGCGGTACACAGCATACCTGCGGAAAACACGGTGATGCCCCGGCGTACGCTGCGGCTGCCAAGGGTGACGCAGATACCGGAAAGCACCAGAAACAGCACGCCGCCCCAATCCCGCAGCCACAGGAAAACGGTGGGGTAGCGCCAATCCACAAGACCGTACAGTTCCACTGCGTCGTAGATCAGATGGACGATCACCATGCCTAGGATACAGACGCCCCGAAAGGCGTCCAGCTCCCAGATCCGCTGCTTCATGCATTACCCTCCAGCTGGGCGTTGGCTTCCTCCTCCAGCACCCGGTAAGCTACCTTGCCCACAAGAGTCTTGGGCAGCTCGGTGCGGAATTCGATCTCACGTGGCATGGCGTACTTGGCAATGTGCTGGGAGCAGTACTGCAGCAGCTCCTGCTTCAGCTCCTCGGTGGGTTCGATACCGGGCATGGGCACGATGAATGCCTTGATCTTGTGACCCCGGTAGGCATCCTTTATGCCGATGACGCAGGAAAGCAGCACCTTTTCGTGACCGTCAATGATATTTTCCAGCTGGGAGGGGTAGACATTGTAGCCGGAAGTCACCAGCATCCGCTTGATCCGCAGGCGGAAGTAGATGAAGCCGTCCTTATCCATGTAGCCAAGGTCGCCGGTGTGGAGCCAGATGCGGCCGTCGCCGTGACGGCGCAGGGTATGGGCAGTCTCCTCCGGGTTATCCATATAGCCCAGCATGACGGTGGGACCGGAAATGCAGATCTCACCCTCGATATTGGGCTCCACCTCGTCGGTGGTGCCGGGGGTGACCACTTTATAGAAGGTATCGGGGAAAGGAACACCGATAGAGCCGCTGCGGGCATAATCCTTGGGGGTCAAACAGGAGGCGGTGACGCACTCGGTGGTGCCGTAGCCCTCCCGGATCTGCTCGTTGCAGCCGTGCTCCTTTAGGAAGGTGTCTACCTTCTTCTTCAGCTCCACAGGTAGGCTGTCGCCGCCGGAGAAGATGCCCTTCAGGAAGCTGAGGTCCACGCCCTCCAGACTTTCCGCCCGAAGCAGCGCCTCGAACAAGGTGGGAACACCGGGGATAATGTTGGGCTTCTGCTTTTTCAGAATGTTGGCGTAGGTCTGCACCGTGAACTGGGGCACCAGAATACAGGTAGCGCCGCCGATGAGGGCGGTGTGGATGCCGATGCCCAGACCGAAGCCGTGGAACACGGGCATTACCGACAGCATCTTCATGCCTGCCACACTGCCGAAGCCGGAGGCGGCGATGGTCTGCAGACCCAAGGCATTGAAGTTCAGATTGGAGAGCATGATGCCCTTGGTAGTGCCGGTGGTGCCGCCGGAATAGAGGATGGCACCGCAATCGTTGGCCTTGCCGGTGTCGGAAGGCAGAGTGGTGTTTTTACCGGCTGCCACCATGTCCTTCCACAGCTTATAGCCGCTTTCGGGCAGCTTGGGGATGGCTCTGCCGCCCTTAGTCATGGGATAAAGCAGGTTCAGCGGCACAGGCAGCTCATCCTTGATCTTGGCGATGAGAACGGTGCACTCTGCCGGGGCGACCTGCGCCACCTTTTCATAGAACTGATCCAGTGTCAGGATCGCCTTGCTGTGTGAGACATCCAGATAGAAGGCGATCTCCTGAGCGGCGGACAGGGGATGGATCATATTGGGAATGGCACCGATCCGGTTCAGCGCGTAGAAGCAATCCAGCGCCTGAGGGGAGTTGGGCATGCAAATGGTGACCTTATCGCCTCTGGTAATGCCCATGGCGGTCAGACCCTTGGCGGCGGCATCGATGCGCTTGAGAAAGGCACTGTAGCTGGTTTCCTTGCCCATGAAGGAGTAGGCGATACTTGTGGGGTACTGCCGTGCGGTCTGTGCCAGCAGCTGGTACATGGTCTTCTGGGGATAGTCCAAAGATGCGGGGGTGTTGCCGTAGTAGGCGAGCCAGGGAGCGGTAGCGGATAAGCCCATAGTTGATCGTTCCTTTCTTTCTCTAAAGCAAATGCCGTTTTTTTCGGCAGGCAAGTTGCGATTTGCCGGTGAGTTCAGTTCGCACTATCGTATACTGTGTCATTGCGAGGCTTGCGAAGCAAGCCGTGGCAATCCGTCCTCTTTGTTCGGTACATCTCCCCTTCAAAATGCACCGCACCAAAGCCCCCCTTGCCTAAAGGGGGGAAGTCAGCGTAGCTGACAGGGGGGATATTGTTCGGTACATTTCCCAACGGGCGGATGAGGGCATCTGCCCCTACAATCGCGCCACCGAACAGCCCGACAAATCGGAATTTGCGCAAATAATACACTATTATACCAGTATACCCCAATAATTTCTAGTCCCTATGAAAAAAACTCTTGTTTCTGAAAAGATCAGGGAGTATAATGGTTCAAAATCAAGCTTTTGGAGGCGTTTTACCATGCTGCTCGGCACGATGGCCGTTGTTTCCTGCGGGGTTGGTGTACTGACCTGCGTGCTTTCCGATTCCTTTGACTCCCTTGCGTGGCTTTGGGTGCTGCCGGCGACCTTTATCGGCAGCTTCCTGCTGCTGGCGCTGCTGGCGTTTTTGTTTGTCTGGTTCGTTTGCAGCCGGGTGGATACCTCCCGGGAGCAGACTGAGGACGATCCCTTTTTCCGCCGTCTGACAGGGCTGTATATCGAGGCGCTGATCCCGGTGCTGGGTGTGCGGGTGCATACCGCGGGGCTGGAAAAGGTGCCTGTTTCCGGACGCTTTATGCTGGTGTGCAACCATCTGCACATGGCAGACCCGGCGGTGCTGCTCCATGTGTTCCGGAAGCATCAGCTTGCCTTTATCTCCAAAAAGGAAAACAACGATATGTTCTTGGTGGGCAAGCTGCTCCACAAGCTGCTTTGCCAGCCCATCGACCGGGAAAACGACCGGGAGGCGCTGAAGACCATCCTCAAGTGCATCCGCATTTTGCAGGAGGACAAGGCATCCGTTGCCGTGTTCCCCGAGGGCTATACCAGCCGGGATCACAAGCTCCACCACTTCCGCAGTGGCGTGTTTAAGATCGCCCAGAAGGCAAAGGTGCCGGTGGTGGTGTGCACCATGACCAATACCCATAACTTTATGAAGAATCTGACCCGGCTGAAAAGCACCCATGTGGATCTGCATGTGGTGCAGGTCATACAGCCGGAGGAATTCGCCGGAATGACCACTGTGGCGCTGGGTGAGCGGATCTATGAGCTGATGGCAGCAGATCTGGGCGCGGAATATGCAGAAAACACTTGATTTCACAGGGCAACCCATGTATAATAGCTAGGAAAATCTACCAAATTTTTGGAGGCAATATTATGAAAAACAACGAAAAGACCTTGGATATGATCGTAAATCTCTGCAAGAACCGTGGCTTTGTCTACGCCGGTTCCGAGATCTACGGCGGTCTTGCCAACTCTTGGGACTACGGCCCTCTGGGCGTGGAGTTCAAGAACAATGTTAAGAAGGCGTGGCTGAAGAAGTTTGTGCAGGAATCCCCCTACAATGTGGGTCTGGATGCTGCCATTCTGATGAACCCCCAGACTTGGATCACCACTGGTCATGTGGGCTCCTTCTCCGATCCTCTGGTGGACTGCAAGGGCTGCGGTTCCCGTCAGCGTGCCGACCAGCTGATCTCCGCTTCCGAGTCCGGCAAGGCAGTGAATGTGGACGCTATGGACTTTAACGAGATGGATGCCTTCATCGCCGAGCATGAGGATGTGGTTTGCCCCAACTGCGGCAAGCATCACTTCACCTCCATCCGCAAGTTCAATCTGATGTTCCAGACCAAGATCGGCGTTACCGAGGATTCTTCCTCCACCTGCTATCTCCGTCCCGAGACCGCACAGGGCATTTTCGTCAACTTCGCCAACATCCAGCGCACCACCCGCAAGAAGCTGCCCTTCGGTGTCTGTCAGGTAGGCAAGGCGTTCCGCAACGAGATCACCCCCGGCAACTTCACCTTCCGTACCCGTGAGTTCGAGCAGATGGAGTGCGAGTTCTTCTGCAAGCCCGGCACCGATCTGGAGTGGTTCGCTTACTGGAAGGACTTCTGCAAGAGCTGGCTGATCTCCCTCGGCATCAAGGAGGATTCCCTGCGCCTGCGTGACCATGACCCGGCAGAGCTGGCATTCTATTCCCGTGCCACCACCGATATCGAGTATCAGTTCCCCTTCGGCAACGGCTGGGGCGAGCTGTGGGGCATTGCCGACCGCACCAACTATGACCTTGGCCGCCATCAGGAGGCATCCGGCAAGAGCTTGGAGTATTACGATCAGGAGGCTAACGAGCATTACATTCCCTATGTCATCGAGCCCTCTTTGGGCTGCGACCGAGTGGCACTGGCATTTTTGTGCGAGGCATACGATGAGGAGCAGGTAGGCGTGGACAAGAAGGGCAATGCCGATGTGCGCACCGTGCTGCGGCTGCATCCTGCGCTGGCACCCTTCAAGGCTGCCGTGCTGCCCCTGTCCAAGAAGCTTTCCCCCAAGGCAGAGGAGATCTACGCCGAGCTGCGTAAGGACTTCATGGTGGACTTCGACGATTCCGGCTCCATCGGCAAGCGTTACCGCCGTGAGGACGAGATCGGCACGCCTTTGTGCATCACTGTGGACTTCCAGACCGTGGGCGACGAGACCACCGAGGCGGACAACTGCGTCACCGTCCGTGACCGGGACACCATGGAGCAGGTTCGTATCCCTATCAGCGAGCTGAAGGCTTACATTGCCGAGAAGTGCCGCTTCTAAAAAGCTGATTATTATGAAAACCACCCCGATCTTCGGGGTGGTTTTCTTTCGAAAGCAACAGGCGTGCCGCGAATTGCGGCACGCCTGTCAGTCTGTCAAAAATACTTTTTTTGACAGACTGACAGAGGTCAAGAAAGCCCCAAAGACAAACAAACCGCACTCGTCGGCGTACAGGCGGTACGGTAGAGGGCGGTTTGTGAAGTAAGTCAAAATGGCTTGCGCAGCAAGGGCTTTTCAGAACGGATAGGGATACCGGAGGTTGTCAATTCGAAAATCCGTAATAGATCACATATTCCTCTATAGATAGCGTCATTTTGACGGTTTGGGGTTTTATTAACACTCTAAACAGGCGTGCCGCGAATTGCGGCACGCCTGTGTTGGGTTATCGGTTGCGCCATGCGGAGCGGGAGAGCAGCACCAGAATGGGAAAGATCTCCAAACGGCCTGCCAGCATATCCACTGACAGCACCAGCTTGCTCAGTACGCTGTATGCGCCGTAGTTGCAGGTGGGTCCCACTGCTTCCAGACCGGGGCCGATGTTATTGAAGCATGCCAGCACCGCCGACACATTGGTGCCGGTGGAGAAGCCGTCCAGCGAGATCACCAAAAAGCTGAGGATGATAATGATCACATATGCCGCCAGATAGGCGTTGCAATTATCCAGCACCGTTTCGTCCACCACCCGGTCGTTGACCCGGATCACCTGCACCTTTTTCGGGTGCAGCACCCGGCGGATGTTCCGCCGCAGGCTCTTGAACAGAAGCAGCACCCGGGCGCATTTCAGACCGCCGCCGGTACTGCCGGCGCAGGCACCTACTACCATCAGCATCAGCAGAATACCCTTGGAGAAGCTGGGCCACAGGTCAAAATCCGTGGTGGCAAAGCCGGTGGTGGTCATGATGGTGCTGACCTGAAAGGCGGCGTGGCGTACCGTTTCCTCCAGCGTGGGGTACAGGTGGCGGATATCCAGCGCGATCAGCACTGCCGCACCCACGGCGATCCCCAGATACAGCCGCAGCTCCTCGTCCTTCCACACACTTTTGAACTGGCGCAGAAGCAGCAGGTAATAGCATGAGAAGTTGACGCCGAACAGCAGCATGAACACGGTGCATACATTTTGAATATAGGGGCTGTAGCCGGCGATAGAGTCGTTGCGGACACCGAAGCCGCCGGTGCCTGCAGTACCGAAGGCGGTACACACCGATTCGAACAGGCTCATGCCTCCCAGCAGCAGGAACACCACATTCAGCACGGTCAGACAGATATATATAATGTATAGGATGGCTGCGGTCTGCTTCATTTTGGGCACCAGCTTGCCGACATCGGGACCGGGGCTTTCCGCCCGCAGCAGATGCATGGTGAAGCCCTTGCCGCCCTCTCCGGGGGCGATGGCAAGCAGGAATACCAGCACGCCCATGCCGCCCAGCCAGTGGGTAAAGCTGCGCCAGTACAAAAGACCCATTTCCATGGACTCCACCTCCGGCAAAATAGAAGCGCCGGTGGTGGTGAAGCCGGAGACCGTTTCAAACAAAGCATCCACAAAGTGGGGGATGGCACCGGAGATCCAGAAAGGCAGGCAGCCCAAGATGCTCAAGATCACCCAGCTCAGGCTAACGCATACCAGACCGTCCTTAGCGGCAAAGCGCTTATCCGTTTTCCGGCACAGCAGTGCCAGCGTACCGCCGATGGCGGCGCTGATGCCCATGGCAGCCAGAAAACCTTGTACCGCTGCCCATTCCTTCAGCCAGAGGCTGATCAGCAGGGCAGGGATCATGAACACGGTTTCCACAGCAATGATCCGGGACAAAAACCGTCCCATCATTTTATAATTCATAGGGCTGCACCTCAGGCGAAGATGTCATTGAGCGTCTTCAAAGAGCCCCGATCGCCGGTGACTACCACCAGCGTGTCGCCGGGGACAAACCGGGAGTCGCCGCCGGGAACCTGCGCCGCGGAGCCGTGGGCAATACTGGCGATCAGCACACCGCTTTTCAGCCGGATCTCCTTCAGCGGCTTGCCGCAGTTGGGGGTGTCAGCGGTGACGGTAAATTCCACCGCTTCCGCCTGCCCGTCGGCAATGGAATGGACAGAAATGGCAGCGCCGTGCTGATTCTGCATGGCACGGACATAGCGGACGATGTTATTGCTGCACAGCTCCCGGGAGCAGATCACGCTGCCGATGGAGATGGAGTTGGCAAGCTGGATATTTTCCTGCCGTCCCAGCTTAGTGATCACCTGTCTTACCTCCCGTGAGGAGGCGTACAGAGAGATGATCATATTCATTTCGTCGATGCCGGTGAGGCTCACCACCGCGTCACAGTCGGCAATGCCCTCGTTTTCCAGCTCGGTACGGTCGCAGCAATCGCCATAGACCACGCTGGCCTCCGGCAGCAGGGTCGCCAGCTCCCGGCAGCGCTGGGGGTCGTTTTCGATGATCTGCACGGCAATACCGTCCTTTTCCAGAAGCTGGGCAAGGTAGAAGCAGATCCTGTCGCCGCCGCACAGCAGTACCCGGCGGACACGGCGGGTGATGATGCCGAGGTTTTTCAAAAGCTGGGTCAGGCTGTGAGTGGGCGCGGTAACGAAGATCCGGTCGCCGCTGCGCAGCACAAAGTCGCCCTTAGGGGCGTGAGCTGTGCCGCCACGAAGCACGGCGCAGATCAGTACACGGGTCTTGAGGGTGCGGTAGATATCCGAAAGGGCAGTGTTGCACAGACTGCTGCCCTCGTCAATGCGCAGCTCCACGATCTCTGTCCTGCCGTTGGCAAAGGTGTCCCGACGGAGAAAGCCGGGATATTTCAGCAGCCGCTCGATCTCCACTGCCGCCTGCTTTTCCGGGTTTACCGTGAGGGACAGGCCGAAGGATTGGCGCATCTGGAAGATCTGCTCCGTATACTCCGGATCACGGATCCGGGCAATGGTATGGAGCTTGGGATTGAGGTTGTGGGCGGTCATGCAGCACAGCAGGTTCACCTCGTCTTGGTCGGTGACGGCAATGAGCAGCTCCGCTTCCTTGACACCGGCACGCAGCAGCGTGGGCATGGAGGCGCAGTTGCCCTCCGTTGCCATCACATCGTAGGTTTCTATGGTGCCCTCCAGTATGGATTTGTTCAAATCGATGAGAGTCAGATCGTGACCCTCGGCGCTGAGCTGGCGCACAAGGGTAGCGCCTACCTTTCCGCCGCCGGCGATGATGATATTCATGAGAAACCTCCGCTGGTACATAATCTAATTCATTATAGCAGGATTTCCCGGTTTTGGCAACAAAATTGTAAGAAACGCCGGTTTTTTTGGGGAAGGGCTGGATTTTCCTGACAGAGAGGTATATAATGGAAATAATGATCCGGCTTTTTACAGAAAGAGGGAATGGCGCAAATGGACGCACAGGAACTGAAATTTAAGCAAATGACCGAGCCGCCGGTGGAAAAGCTGATCCTGAAGCTGGCAGCGCCCTGCATCGTCAGCATGCTGGTCACCAGCTTTTACAATATGGCGGATACCTTTTTTGTAGGTCTGCTGAAAAGCAATGCCGCCACCGGCGCCGTGGGCGTGGTGTTTTCCATGATGGCGGTGATCCAAGCGGTGGGCTTTTTCTTCGGGCAGGGCAGCGGCAACTACATCTCCCGGATGCTGGGTGCCAAACACTACGAGGAAGCGGAAAAAATGGCTTCCACCGGTTTTTTGTCTGCCTTTGCGGTGGGCGTCGTCATTTGCGTGGTTGGGCAGCTGTTTTTGGAGCCCCTTGCCTATCTGCTGGGCTCCACCAATACCATTTTGCCCCATGCCAAGGCGTATCTGCGGGTGATATTGCTGGGCGCACCGTGGATGGCGGCATCCTTCGTGCTGAACAACCAGCTTCGTTTTCAAGGCGGCGCGGTGTATGCCATGGTGGGCATCACCACCGGCGCGGTGCTGAACATTATTTTAGATCCCATCTTTATTTTTGGGCTGAAGCTGGGGGTTGCAGGCGCGGGCTGGGCGACCATCCTGTCTCAGGCGGTGGGCTTCTGCCTGCTGCTGGCGGGTACTACCCGGGGCAGCAACATCCGCATCCGGCTTCGGAATTTCCGGCTGAAATTCCACTATTATAAATGGATCTTTAAGGGCGGCCTGCCAAGCTTGGCACGGCAGTGCCTTGCCTCCCTTGCTACCATCTGTCTGAACAATGTGGCGCGGGGCTACGGCGACGCGGTGATCGCCGCCATGAGTGTGGTACAGCGGATCACCATGTTCGGCGCTTCCGCGATGCTGGGCTTCGGGCAGGGCTTCCAGCCGGTCTGCGGCTTCAACTACGGCGCCAAGCTCTATGACCGGGTGAAGCGGGGATTTTGGTTCTGCGTAAAGATGGCGGCAGGCGTTTTGATTGCCATCGCAGTGCTGGGCTATGCCTTTGCGCCGCAGCTCATCGCCCTGTTCCGGGACGACCCGCAGGTCATCGCCTGCGGTACCGTGGCACTGCGGTTTCAATGTCTGACCTTCCCGCTGCAGGCGTGGATCATCACCAGCAATATGCTGCAGCAATCCACCGGCAGAACGGTGCCTGCAACCTTCCTGTCCGTGGCGCGGCAGGGGTTGTTCTTCATTCCCATGGTGCTGTTCCTACCCCCGGTGCTGGATGTGCTGGGCATCCAGATGGCGCAGTCCGCAGCGGATCTGCTGACCTTCTGCTGCGCCCTGCCGGTACAGCTTTATGTGCTGAAAACCTTGGATAAATAAGCAAAGCTGCCGGAGATCCCGGCAGCTTTTGTTTTTCCAGAATTTGCGGCAATTTCCGAAAAGAAACAGGTGTTTTTGCTATTGTGCGGGTAAAAATATGCTTGCGGAGAGAAAACGACGGTTTCTTCGGAAACTGTCACTTTCCGAAGAAAGGAAAGGAGAGTAAGCGATATGAGAAACAACAACCAGATCAATGTACCCCAGGCCCGCGAGGCTATGGACAAGTTCAAGATGCAGGCAGCTCAGGAAGTGGGCGTGAACCTGCAGAACGGCTACAACGGCCACCTGACCTCCCGCGAGGCAGGCTCTGTCGGCGGCCAGATGGTCAAGAAGATGATCGAGGCTTACGAGCAGGGGCTGCAGTAACGGCACCGGGCGCTTTCCGAAAGGGGAGCGCCTTTTTTATACATTATATATAATGTTTGGAAGATGAACCGAACAGTATCCCCCCGCCCCTGCGGGGCACCCCCCTTTAGGCAAGGGAGGCTTTTGGGGGAAGTTTTGGCGGGTTTAGTTTACATAAATGACAGTGAGCAAAAGTTGCATAAATATCGAGTTAAAAATTGTCTAATATTTTCCGAAATTTCCGTCTCCCGGAATTGACATTGACTTCCAACATCTGTATAATGTATTTGTAATATAGGCTTATTGGTAGTATTATGCGTATCTGTCCCCAAATGGGGAAAAACCGACCCACTTTTCGCGTTTTGGGCAGGGAAGCAGACTCCAAAGCCAAAAAATCACCATTTTTACAATGGGAGGTAGATTCTTATGAGAGTAGGAAGAACAAGCATCGGCAGCCGGATCATTTCCATGCTGCTGGTCATCTGCATGGTCTTCGGCATGGTTCCGTTGAGTGCCTTTGCGGCAACCGACGAGACCACTGCTGCCAGTGTGGCGGCGATCCGCGCCTATGCGCAGCGCTTGCTGGCAAGCAACTATGCCAAGGCGGCAACCGCCACCCAGGAAAAAACGGATGCCTTTAGCTGGGACTCCGAGCAGAAAACCGATGATTGGCGCTATTTCAACGGTGTCATGCTGCAGGCTCTGCTGATGCTGGGTGTGGACTCCGACAGCGACATTACCAACTCCACCGGTAACGCTTTGGAGTTTGCTAAGGACTTTATGGATGCCAACATCAAGTCCGACGGCACCATCACGCATTACATCAAGAACGAAGTGGACTCCGTTCCCCCTGCGCTGGCGATCTTTGACCTGCTGCAGACCGCGGAGCTGGACGAGGATACCGCTACTGCCTACGAGAAGGCTGTAAACTTTGTTTACAAGCAGCTTGAGGCACAGACCAAGTATCCTGCGTGCGGCGGCAACCTGCTGCACAAGCAGGACAGCAACGGCGATCCGACCTCTAGCTGGGATGAGTATGAGCTGGGTCTGGACGGCATTTATATGGCGCAGTCCTTCTATGTGGAGTACGCCAATGCCCTTGCCAGCGGCAAGATCAGCAACACCGTCAATTCCAAGACCGCCGGTCAGATCTATCAGGAGGTCTATGAGCGGCTGATGTGGGTAGCGGATGCCATGTATGACGAGACCACCGGTCTGTACCATCACGGCTACGGTACCGGCGACGGCAGCGAGGGCAGTACCGGCGGCAACGGTGTGTTCTGGGGCCGCGGTATCGGCTGGTACGCCGTAGGTCTGGTGGACTGCATCGAGCTGATGCCCGATGCCACCTATAAGGCAAATCTGATCAAAAAGCTGAAGAAGCTGTTTGACGGAATGTTGCCCTATCAGGATACAGAGAACGCGGTTGATGCCATCAAGACCGACAGCACCTATACCGGTATGTGGTACAACATCGTCAACACCGCGGCGGCGGTGGTTTCCGGCGAGAAAGCCAACCGTCCCGAGACCTCTGTGTCCGGTCTGATGGCGTATGCCCTGCTGAAGGCGTATAACGAGGGTTGGCTCACGGATGCCAAGTATCTGGAAGCAGGTCTTGCTGCCTTTAACGGCATCGTTGAGCACAAGCTGGATGGCAACTCCATCGCCGATGTTTACCAGAAGTCCGGCGTGGAGACCAGCCAATCCGGTTACTGCTCCAACAGCTATAAGAGCAACGAAGCCAAGGGCGTTGGCGGCGTTCTGATGGCTGCCGCGGAAGCGGATAAATATTTGGGAACCGCGGAGACCTTCGTGGGTGTGGTTAGTGCGCCTGATATGACCCTGTCCGTTGGCGAAACTCCCGATTATTCCGATGTGAAGATCACCCTGCTGGGCAGTCAGGGCACCATCAAGAATGTTGCCTATGGCGATACCGGCGTAGCGATCTATGAGTACGCCACTGCCGCCATTGGCGACACTGCCGGCAGTGTTACCGCCGCTGTGTATTATAACGATGTTCCCATTGACACCTTCAACATCACCGTGGTGGATACCACCAGCGGCGAAACTGTCAACGGCACCGCTACCGTTGCTCCCGATGCTTCCGTCCCCGGCGACGGCTCTAAGGACTCCGCTGAGGGTGCTGTTACCGTCACCACCACCGGCGGTAGTACTACCACTGTTGAGTATGTACTGGATACGGATGGAACCATTGGCACGACGAATCCTTATGTGATTGTTGTGAAGAACGGTGACAACTGGATCGCACTTAAAAACGATGGCGATAAGGGTACAAATGCCTCTGTTACGGTTGTGGAAGGTGCGGAGAAAACTGTGCTCACCTTTGATACTCCGGCAGATTCTACTAACAGTGAGTGGTCGGTTAACAGCAGCACTCAATTCTCCAATGTTTACAACAATACCACATATTATATCAGAAATAACTCTGACGTTATTAATACATCCGGCGCGGCCAGCATGAAGATTTACCATCAGGGTAACGGTGTATACGCACTGTGCCTGAGTGGTGCTGGAACCTATAATGGTGGACGAAACCTTGTTTATAACAATGGTTGGACTCGTGATGACAAGGCCGGCGGAACAGTATACCTCTTTGAAAAGGTTACCACAACTACCGAAGGTGGCGCTGGCGGCACCACCAACTACACCATCACTCTGACTGCGGATCAGACAGGCGCGCTGGTGAATAAGAATGGTACCACCACCCTGTCCGCTACTCTGTCCGCTGCGGAGACCGAGGATCCCACTGCTACGGTAACACCTACCGGCACTAAGGTCTGGAGCTCTGCCGACAGCGGCATCGCTACCGTGAACCCCGAAACCGGTGAGGTCACCGGCGTTGAAGCAGGCACGACCACCATAATCTGCACCGTTTCCGGCGCCACCGTCAGCGGCAGCGAGGAGTCTGTGGATCTGGTTGTGGAGATCCCTGTTACCGTTGTGGCAGCCACTACTTATGATGTTTCCCTCACTGTGACACCTGTGAACATGGTGCTGGACATTGGCGAGACCGCCAGCTTTACAGCGGAATCCGCCATCAGCGGACTCACCGGCTATACGGCGAACATTACCTGCTCCACCCCCAACGCCAGCGTTGCTACTTTGGATGGCAACCAGGTCACCGCTGTGGGCGAGGGTACTACCTCTATCGTTGTTACGGTGGAAAGCATCACCAATGGCACCAACACCTATGAGGTCACCGGTGCCAGCGAGACCATCCGCATCACGGTCAACCCCGCGCATGAGCACAGCTATACCTCTGAGGTGACCAAGGAAGCTACCTGTACGGCTACCGGCACCGTTACCTTCACCTGCTCCTGCGGCGACACCAAGACTGAGACCATTCCCGCAAAGGGTCACACCTACGCAAACGGCGAATGTACCGTCTGCGGCGCGGAGGATCCCGACTATGTTCCTGAGGAGACCACCAAGGAAACTACCGAAGCCCCCACCGACGAGCCTACCGAGGAAACCACCACCGAGACTACCATCCCCTCTACCTCCAGCGAGATTGCCTACAAGTTGTTGACAGGTGCAATCGACACCTCCAAGGAATATGTGATTGTTGGATATCACAATGATACGCCTTATGCCTTTATGACCAGAACCTCCGGAAGCAGCAAGTCCCTTGGCTTGGAGGTAACTGTAAATTCCACCGATAAAACCGTTATCTTTACCGATAATGATGCTACTGGGTGTCTGTGGACATTGTCTGGAAGCAATGGCAGTTACAGCATTGGCAACGGAACCTATTATCTGAAGGCAGATGGTTCTCAATCCACCTCCGAGGCAAGCTTCGCCTTTACAACCATTGATGCATCTGCCGGTTGCTATCAGATCCAGCTGAAATCCGGTCAGGAATTGTATTATACTGGATCTGAATGGGATCGAGATGAAACGAACACAAACTACTATGTTTACCTTTATGTAAAGACAGAAGATACCTGCGAGCATACCAATACCGAAACCATCACCGGCAAGGCTGCTACCTGTACCGAGACCGGTCTGACCGACGGCACCAAGTGCTCCGATTGTGGCACGATCATCACCGCGCAGCAGACCATTGCTGCTCTGGGTCACGATTGGAACGATGGCGTTATCACCACTGAGCCCGGCTGTGAGACCACCGGCGTCAAGACCTACACCTGTCAGAACGATGCCTCTCACACCAAGACCGAGACCGTTGCAGCCACCGGTCACGATTGGAACGATGGCGTTATCACCACTGAGCCCGGCTGTGAGACCACCGGCGTCAAGACCTACACCTGTCAGAACGATGCCTCTCACACCAAGACCGAGACCGTTGCGGCCACCGGTCACAACTATGTGGACGGTGTTTGCTCCGCTTGCGGCAAAGAGCAGCCTGTTGTCAGCGGTCCTACCGTTCCCACTGTGAACGCCGACACTGTTTACCAGAAGCTGACCAGCCTTACCAACCAGTACACCTATGTGGTGCTGGCAAGCGGCAACTACACAGCGACCCATGGCACTAACCCCGGTGTTATCAATGGAAGCTGGACAGAAGTCGACAACGGCTGGAAGTACAGCACAACAGCGCAGCTGTGGGTGGTCGAGAAGATCAGCGACAGCAGCAATTACTACATCTACTATGTAGACGGCGATAATGTCTACTATCTGAATGGCACAGGCACAGATAATTATCCGATTACTTCCGCTACAAAGGATACCCAGTGGGCAATCACCTTCACCGATACGACTGCAAACCTGAGCATAGCCTCTGGCACCGTCGGTAATGCAAGTAATCGTGTAAATCTGAAGATCGAAAAAGATAACGGTCCGAAGCTTGAGACCAGCGCACAGGCCATGGCTCTGTACGCGCCTGCCAATACCTGCGACCACAGCTATACCTCCGTGGTCACTGCTCCCACCTGTACGGAAAAGGGCTTCACCACCCATACCTGCTCCAAGTGCGGCGACAGCTACACCGATAACGAGACCGCCGCACTGGGTCATAGCTGGAACGATGGCGTGGTTACCACCGAGCCCGGTTGTGAGACCACCGGCATCAAGACCTACACCTGTCAGAACGACGCGTCTCACACCAAGACCGAGACGATCGCCGCCACCGGTCATACCTATGGCGATGATGGCATCTGTGATAACTGCGGCGCCACCAAGCCTACCAGCAATGTCACCGTCACCGCCGCTCCTTCTGATGGTAATACCTACAAGTTGGTAACCAACAGCTATGAGACCGGTGTTGCGTATGTCATTGGCAGATACAACAGCAGCTACGGTATGGGCGCATTCCCCTCTGCCAGCGGTCAGAAGATGGTAGCTGTTTATACCCTGTCTGATTACGGTACGGACGCTTCTGCTACCTACACCCTTACCACTGCTTATCATTATTACATTGATTCCGAAGGCCGTCTGTACCATGAAAACACCGAAGGGACAAGGTATTATGTGCAGTTTACGGAAGCCAGCAGCTCCGGCCTGCAGCTTACGACTGACGCGGGTTCTGCTTCCAAGTTTACCATTTCCATTACCTCTGCAGGTGTAGCCACATTCCAGTCTACTGTTGGTAGCTCTACCCGCTATCTGCAGGTGGATTCCGGCGGTGGTAAGACCAACAGCGGCGCCAAGGAGATCGCTCTGTACAAGCTGCAAAGCACCGGCGGCGACGGCGAAACCACCGAGTATCTGGTGAAGGGTTCCGGTCAGAACCTGACTGTGGATACCGGCAAGACCGTAGATCCCAAGATGACCCTCACCGGCACCGATGCCGAGGGCAACACCGTCACCGTTACCGGCACATGGGAATTCACCTCCGGCAACACTGCCATTGCCACCGTGCAGGACGGCAAGATCAAGGGCGTCAGCGCAGGCACCGCTACCATCACTGCCACCTTGAAGACTGTCAGTGTTGGCGGCAATGCTGGCCAGATCACCGATGAGATCACCGCTACCTTCGATGTCACCGTTTCTCAGGCTGTGGTCTCTCCCGATGAGTGGATCCATAACTTTACCGAGGACGGAACGACCGATCCCGATAATTTCTATACCATCTCCGGCAACCTGTCCACCAAGAACGGCACTGCCAGCTATGACGGTATGACGCTGACCCAGTGTCTGAAGATGGAATCCTCCACCAAGATCACCTTCGAAGCTCCCAACGACGGTACGCTGACGCTGGTGTTCGAAACCACAGACTCCGTTGGTCACAGCGTATATCTGACCGATCCCAGCGGCACAAAGACCAGCTATACCGTACCCAGCGACGGCGTTTTGGAGATCGAGCTTGCTGAGGGCGGTGAGTATACCCTTACCAAAAACAGTGGCTCCAGTTACCTGTTCTACATGGAGTATGCCTCTGCGCTGACCGACGGTGTCACCGTCACCGCACCCGGCAACATGTACATTGCCGCTGCCGGCGCGCCCACGGCACCCACTCATCAGTTGGTCTATACCGTGCGCCACGGCGACGCGGATGTGACCAATGCAGGCGGCTACAGCATCGCGTTCGAGAGCAGTGATGCTTCTACTGTTCACGTCAGCGATACCGGTCTGCTCACCGGTCTGAGGAATGGCAGCGCCACCGTCATCGTCACCGTCACCATGGAGAATGGCACGATCTACGCTACCCAAGTGCCTGTGACCGTGATCGCTCCCACCATCTCTGTCACTGAGAGCATGGAGCTGATCTATGACTACGAGGCAGAAAAGTACGGCGATATCTCCGCGGTAGTCACCGCCGGTGGTTCTGCTGTCTCCAAGGAAAACTATACCTTGGGCTACTTCTCCTCCGATGAGACCGTTGCCACCGTGGACTCCAACGGTAAGGTAACCGCCATCGGCGAAGGCACTGCCATCATCTACTCCTATGTAGAGATCGTCAACGGTCACGATATCAACCCGGTGGATGCTCCCTCTGTGGATAATATGCCCAACATCGTAGATGCCACCGAGGTCACCGTTTCCGGCTCCGAGGTCGTGGATGCCCACCTGAATTCCTATGACTATATCATTCAGGAAGGAAATTCCATGGACGATCTGCTGCTCGTTCTGGACTATGTTGCTCAGATCACCGGCGGCGTTGCAGGTGAAGAAGGTATCCACCTGACCATCAACTACAACACCGGCGAAAAGCTCGAGGTGAAGGCCACCGACCTTGTGTACGATGCTTCCACCGGCATTGCCACCTACACCGACACGGTTAACGGCGGCGTGCTCACTGTGGATCTGAACGATGTCAACCTGAACAGCAGTGACATCTATACCGCCCGTGTTACCTACACTAAGGATGGTGAGGAGCTGTTCCTGGATACCATCTGGATCCATGTGGTCGACTATGATCCTTCTCAGTATGATGGTACCGTCACCGCTGAGGATGGCGCGATCCACTATGTGCTCCACACCGGTCCCTTTGAGAAGGTAGATGCCAACTTCGAATATGTCATCGTTGACAAGGAATCCGGCGTTGCGCTGAAGAATCCCTCTGTCAATGCCGCAACCTCCACCGGCGCCCTGTCCGCAGCCGTCACATTCGGCAACGGCGTGCTTCAGGGTGAAAACGGCAACGACCTGTACAACGGCGTGGCACAGGACTATCTGACCATCGGCGAAAACGATGCAGAGCTGTCTGCATGGCTGCTCGATACCTTTGTGCAGGGCGACGGCTATGTGCAGCTCAACGCCTCCAACAACCTGCGTTACATCGGACCCGGCGATGCCGCCAATATGCTGATCCATCCCAATGTTGCGCACATCCGTCTGGTCACCATGGACGAGGACACCGGTGAGCGCCAGATCATTCTGGGCTACGGCGACAACGGCGATGCCTACTACCTTGCCTATGAAGGCGGCGCTTGGATGGCAACCACCACAGAATCCTCCGTCTATCTGTACCGTAAGGATGTGGAAGTGGTCACGGACTACGGCGTTAACTTCGATCTGATGGATAAGAGCAACAGCATCATCCTCTCTGACACCACCAACACCGGTGAAACCGAGGATATGCTCGCCATCCCCGAGGGCTTCAGCTACGAATCCTTGCTGCCTCGCATCAAGTACGGCTATGCGCAGGATCTGGTGGACTCCGGTGATTACACCATCGTATGGTCCTCCAGCAACGAAAGCGTTGCCCGTGTGGATCAGAACGGCGCCGTCACCGGTGTTAACAGCGGCACCGCGGTGATCACCGCCACACTGTACGATGTCTATGGCAACGAGGTCATCTGCAATGTCCACAACACCGCATCCATCTCCAAGCAGGTCACCGTCAACATTACTTCTGCCAACTATAAGTATGTGCTGACCCCCAACAGAATGGAGATCGGTGTGGGCTCTACCCCCAACTTTGCCAAGATCGCCGTTGAGCAGCGCTATCCCAACGCACAGGGCGCATACGACGGTACATCTGAGTTTGATCAGAGCGTTCCCTTCGATCAGCTGGTGTTCCATCTGGCGGATGCCGTTGGCTATGCCAACGACGGCAGCCTTGTGATCAACAGCGACACCAACCGGATTACCGCCGGCTCCCGCCTGCAAACTACAGATTCCACCGGTGCCACCGTGGATCTGCAAGGCTTCGACAGCTCCGTCATCGGCGTGTACGAAGTGCCTGTCACCTATCTGGACGATACCTTCTACCTGCTGATCTACATTGTGGAAGATCCCTATGCAGGTCTGGACAACGCCGATGCCATCCCCGGCTTCCCGGATGCAGGCTCCGTGCGTATGAACAAGACCGCGGAGGGCGTTCTGGACTTCACCGAGACCGGCGTTACCAAGCTGGAGCTCACCGCAGCGGGTGTTTCCACCAGAAGCTCCGTTGACGTTGTGCTGATCGTTGACGTTTCCAACTCCATGGGCTGGGACATCAACAAGTCCTCCAACACCGGCGACAAGAACAAAGTCCCCACCAACATCGCAACCGATGAGGATAAGCTGGATCTGGCTATGGAAGCCGCCACCGACTTCGCCAACATCCTGCTGGATCCGAAGCTGGACGGCGACAACACCATCACCTTCGTCACCTTCGCCGGTAACGATACCGACCACGGCGGCAACGATACTTTGGACTCCGTCCGCACCCCCTTCGTTGCCCAGTCTGATCTGGATACCGTAGTTGGTGTCTTTGCCGATACCGATTTCACCGCTTACGCTTCCGATGACAATGTGTATACCCTGCAGATCGGCGGCTACACCGAGACCATCGACGGTGTTACCTACGGTGAGCCGAAGGTCTCCGGCACCAACCGCGGCAACACCAACTATGACTACGCCTTCGGCAAGACCATTGAGGCTGTTGGCCAGATCAAGAGCAAGTATGCTGCCCAGCATGACGGTGCCAGCTACGATGCCTCCGGCCGTCAGATCCATGTGGTATTCATGACCGACGGTGCCCCCTCTCACTACAACAATAAGAAGGGCACCGGCAATGCCGCTGACCAGCTGTGGAAGGATAAGTCCACCAACTACTCCACCCTGAGCGATGTCACCCAGGCAAGCTGGCTGGAGTACATCCAGAACTACAACGAACTGGCAACCGAGCTGTATCCCATGATCGACGGTGCCTACACCGTAGGCTTTGACCTGAAGGCAGGCGGCTTCGGTGATTGGAGCTGGACCGAGCCTGAAATGGAAAGAGTTCTGCAGGGTCTTGCCAAGAACACCGTAGTTCCCGTTACCATGGCTACCAACGCCACGGAGCTGAACAACTTCTACACCTCCCTTGCCCGTAACCTTGCTTACGCAGGTACCAACGCACGGGTCACCGATGTGATCGGCGGCAACTTCTCCCTGTTCACAGGCGTGAATATGTACTCCGAGAGCATCGTGGCCTCCGGCATCATGTCCCAGAGCACCTACGATGCCATGGCTTCCTACAACAACGGTGTGGGCTTCCCCATCAATGTGTATTCCTACACGCTGGTCACCGCCAATGACATCGGCAAGACCATGGATGTCATCGATGAGCACGGCAATACAACCGGCAATATCACCATTGCCGAGGAGCATGTGGGTCTGCGTGTGAATGCCGAGCCCGAGCTGCTGGAGCAGGTCACCTTTGTCTACGATCGTGACACCGACACACTGGAGGCCTACTCCAACCTGCTGGAAGGCAACATCCTCTCCGAGTCCGATGGCAACCGCTACATCAACGCCTCCACCTTCACCTACTCCGCTACCTTGGATACCATGGAAGTGGACGGCCATACCATCACCCACACTGCAGACGAGACCATCAAGTGGAAGATCGGCAACATCACCGATAAGGAAGTCTCCATGCAGTACTACGCCTATCTGGACGGCTCCTTGGATAACCCCAGAGAAGCAAAGTCCGGCGTATACGCCACCAACGAGTACGCTTATGCCGAGTATGTGGACATCTATAACAAGTATGTCAAGCGCTACTACGGTGTGCCTCAGGTGGCATGGGGCGCTGGCTCCGTCAGAGTCCGGTTCTATCTGGTCAACAGCCAAGGTCAGTTCGTCAACCGCGCAGGCGTTGCCTTTACCAACCCCGCAAACCGTATCTTCCTTGATGGCACTGCCCGCTATGAGGCAGAGCTGAACAATGAGGTCAGCTTCTCCGCCCTGGATGCTCTGGCACAGGCTGGTCTGGCAGGTGAAAACATCCTCTATGATCCCACTGCTGCGGTCACTGTTATCAACTCCACCACTATGGGCAACGGCGATGTCGTTTGGAGCTATGATGCGGCGCTGGATATTCTGGATGAGGATACCAAGGCCAAGATCTCTGATCTGCTGATGGACAACGATACCTCCGGCGGCTACCACACCACCGTGGTCGTCGACATCCCCGTAGTCATGACCAACATGGGTCAGTCCCTGCGCCCCATGGCATCCACCACTGTGGTCGTGGACTATGGCAAGCCCATGGACATCAATGTGATCTCCAATGAGGAGAAGCCGCTGATCACCACCGGCTATGTGGATCACCGCAACCCCGATGACGGCACCGGCGAGTATAAGTACATGATGGAGCTGGTCGGCTTCGCGGCATACTCCGCAAGCCACGACCTGCGCGACTATGTCCACTTCTCCAACATCACCTACACCGATGAGGGTACCGGCGTCTACACCGGAAAGTACGGCAACTTCACCATTACCGACAAGGACGGCGCAAATACCCAGATCCGCTATACTCCCACCTCCATCATGGGCGGCGTGGAGACCGTGTTCGTAGCGGTCAAGTTCGTGGAGTACGATTTGGACACCAACGATGCTACCGACCAGTACTACTATATGTACAAGCAACTGAATATCCTGCCTGCTACCTCCGTCTACTACGAGACTGACGGCAATATGGATCCTGCCTTCAACACCACCGCTTCCGGCTGGGTTCTGGCAACCGAGAACGGCACAAGCTATGACGGTATTCAGGATGTCTACACCGCAGGCAGCGAGATCTACGGCTTCGATAGCTCCTATGAGGACAACATCGGCTTCTCCAACGGCTCTGCCTTCGTTGCCACCGGCGCTGCTGCGGACGGTAATAACCAGTTCCCCGTTTATGCCACCTTCTCCTTCACCGGCACCGGCTTTGACATCATCAGCCGCACCGGCGCTGAGCAGGGTACCATCCGCGTGACCTACACCAGCCGCGACACCGGCATGAGCCAGTCTGTCAGCGTCATCAACAAGGGTCAGCTTGATCTGTACCAGATCCCCGTTGTCTCCATTGAGGGTCTGGCGCACGGCACCTATGATGTGCGCATCGATGTCTATCCCGGCATCAGCTTTGGCGGCAACACCATTCTGGGCGACCAGTTCGTGCTGGATGCTGTCCGTGTCTACGGTACACTGGTGGGCGATGAATCCATCCAGAGCGGCGATATGGTGGATGGCAAGTACACAGTCAGCTCCACCGCTGTCAGCACCATCTACAATACCGACGGAGAGCTTGCTCCTCTGTACACCGAGGTCCGTGACCTGCTGATCACCGCTGATAAGTTCAGCTCCGATGGCGAGACTACCGGCGCCATCTTCATGGATGACTTCACTGGTGATGCTGATGTGTCCAACTACAATGCTTCCGGTGCCAACAACGAGGTCTATCTGAAGCCCGATCAGGCAGTTGCATTCTCTGTCAATGTCTCCGATCGCTTCAGCAGCTTCGATCTTGGCATGAAGAGTGTGGACGGCAATGCTGTTACCGCAAAGGTGACCATCGTTTCCGGAACAGATAAGTTCGTTAAGGAAAATCTGGTCATCAACTCCAGCACCGCTCTGTTCTATGACCTGCTGGCACAGACCGGCTTTAACGGAACCGGCGAGGTTCATGTGGTGATCCAGAATTCCGGCAACAGCGGTATCCTGTCGCTGACCGATATCAAGATCACCGGCGGTGTGGATCCCAGCTTCGTTGTAAGCTCCAAGACCTTGGCGGCTGCCAACTTTGCTGAGGATAAGGGTCTGGATGTTACCGCTGTGTCTGCCGCTGCAAGCAGTGTGCGGCTGGCTCAGACCGTGACTCTCACCGTCACCACCGAAGCAAATGTCACCGATCTGATGATCACCAACGGCTACGGCGAGGAGATCTGGTTCTCCACCGGCTATACCGAGGCAGACAACACCAAGGTCTGGACCGTTGCGATCCGTCCCACCCTGCTGGGTGAGCAGACCTACACTGTATACGGATTCATGACCGAAACCGTTGATGGCGTCGAGACTCGCTACTTTGGCGAGGAACAGACCGTTTCCATCAATGTGGAGCTCTAAAAAGGAGGGAATTGAAATGAAAAAAGAATATATCAAGCCCTACCTGGCAGTAGAGTCCTTTCAGTTGAATGCAGCCATCGCCGGCGCATGCACCGGTAAGATCACGCTGAATCAATCCGTGGATGAGTGTACCACCCATGACGGAAACGGCATGGTAGACACATCTGTGTTCCTGTTCGGCGCTGCCTGTATACAGATCCCCAACGGTATCGACATTACCCAGCAGGATACCTGCTATCAGGCAATGAGCATGAGCGATCAGTTCCTGACCTCTTGATGGATTGATCTGAAAACCAAAAAGCATAACGGGGGCATCATGCCCCCGTTATGTGCTTTCTTTCTTTTTGCGCCGTTATGTGATGGTTAAAACCAGCATTTAACATTGCAAAAAACACAATTTTCCTGTATTCTATAGGAGAGGAGGTGGCGAAATGGATTCCTTTCTGATCGGCGATGTTTTGATCAACTGGCGGTGCGAGGGCTACCGCTTGACCCCCGGCGAATATATGGAGAAATTTCGCCACCATGGGGTGTGGGACGGCGAAACCATTACCTTGCAAGGCAGTATTCATCCGCTGAAGTCCTTGACCCAATATCCAAAGGTGGGGGAGAACTACCTTTACGATGTGTATAATGTTGACGGCGAGAGAATGCACCTGTATAATTGGAGCTATGTTCGGGGCGGCTATGCAATTTGGCCGGATCGGGTCGCTGCAGGCAGAACCGACGGCATCTGGTTTGATCCGGTGATGAATTATCAGATCCCGATGGATCATGATTGGTTTTTTGGCGTCTGTGGGCTCCACAAGGCGCTGCTTTTCAAAAACCGGCCTATTTTGCACGCAGCCTGCGTGGAGATCAATGGAAAAGCCGTTTTGTTTACCGCGCCCTCTGAAACCGGGAAGTCCACACAGGCGGATCTGTGGCAGGCTCATGCCGGCGCCCGGGTGGTAAACGGTGACCGGGTACTGCTGGGGCAAAAAAACGGCATCTGGCACGCTTATGGCTATCCCTGCTGTGGCTCGTCTATGATCTGCGAGAATTTCTGCCTGCCCATCGCCGGGGTGGCAGTGCTGACACAGGGAAGCGAGAATCGGATCGAGCCGCTTTCGGAGGCTGCCAAGCAGCGCTCCTTGGTGGCAGGCATGACCGTGTATCAGGATGATTTGGCGGAGATCGACCGGGCATTCTCCTTGGCGGAAAGCATCTGCGCCCAAGTGGGAGTGGTTCGGCTTGTTTGCCGACCGGACGCACAGGCGGTGCAGGTGCTCCACGATCACTGGAAGGGAGAGGGTAGGCTGTGAATGTAAACGATTATCTCCATGCCAGAGCCGCGGCAAAGCGCGTTCCCCTCAGCGGCACCTTTGAGCTTTCTCCGGTGTGCAATTTCGCCTGTAAAATGTGCTATGTCCGCAAGACCCCGGAGCAGATCCGCAGCGAGGGAAAGCGGCTGCTGGAGCATACTGAATGGTTGGAGCTGGCAAAGCAATGCTATGAGGCAGGTACGCTGTACCTGCTGCTCACCGGCGGTGAGCCATTCCTGTATCCCAATTTCAAGGAGCTGTATATCGCCCTGCACAAGATGGGTTTTGTGCTGTCGATCAATACAAACGGTACCATGATCAATGAAGCCACCGTGGCGTGGCTGAAGGAGTATGCCCCCAGCCGGGTCAATGTCACCCTATACGGAGCATCGGCGGAAACCTACCGCCGTATCTGCGGAAACCCAGAGGGCTTTACCCGGGCGATGAAGGCGATCTCTATGCTGCAGGAGGCAGGGATCCCCGTTGTGATCAACTGCAGTGTGATCCCGGAGAATCAAGAGGATCTGCTTGCCATCATGACCATCGGCAAGGAGCGCGGCCTCAATACACGGGTGGCAACCTATATGTTCCCCCCTGTCCGCAGGGAGCAGGAGCAAACGGATTCCAGACTTTCGGCGGAGGTTTCCGCCGAGCTGCTGATGCGGCGGGCGAAATTCCAGCTTACACCCGGCGCATTTGCTAAATTCTTGGCAAGAGAGGATCGCCCTGCGGAGGATGCCTCCGATTGGGGCGCAAACCAAGGGGAGGAAATGCGCTGCCGTGCAGGCAGAAGCGCGTTTTGGATCAACTGGGAGGGAACGATGACCGCTTGCGGCATTACCCGGTTCCCCAGAGTGGAATACCCCCTGCAGGATGGCTTTGTCCGCTGCTGGGATCGGCTGACCGATGCGGTGCGGAGTGTAACGGTGCTCTCCGGCTGCAGCGGATGCCCCAAGCGGGATGTGTGCAACCCCTGTGTGGCGATGCTGGAGGCGGAGACAGGTGATGTCAACACGGCAGCGCCCTATCTTTGCCGTATGGCAGACCATGTGCTGGAGCTGATCGAGAAAGAGCGGGAGGAAACAAAGAATGGCTAAAAAGAAATCTACAAAAGTGAACGGAAAGCTGGCAGCAGTGGTGATCGTTGCTACCGCGGTGCTGGCGGTGCTGATCGTAATGCTGATTTGGCTGGGAAGATCTCCGCAGCAGCCCTCCGGGCAGACGGAGCCCAGCGGATCCCAAACGGAAACTACCACTCCGGTGCAGACCACCGCACCTACCGACGAGCCGGTGCAGACCCGCCCCACCATCGATATTCCCGATATGGCGCAGGGCAGCTATGAGCAGTGGCTGTCGGCAGCCGGCATTATGGCATCGGTTTTCCGGTATCCCGACATGCAGGAGGTCAAAGCCTATTTCCTTTCGGAGACACCGCTGAACGATCCCATGGAAAGCAAGGGCATTTACCTGCAGCTTACCAGCGGTGGAGAGACAGTTTTGCTGCATATTTATCCGCTGGAGCAGCGCAGAACAGAGCAGGGCACCAAGGATGTTTACTCCATGCAGACCGGCTATGCCGCCTATGAAGTGGTGGAGCGTGCAGAGCTGGCAGATTTGACGGTAGCGACCATGGAGGAGCTTTCCGTCTATCTGGATCAGATCATGCTGCCGTCACTGTATGAGAATTGAGAGGTCGCTATGAAGCTGAAATATGAATTTGCGGTGCGGGAAATCGCCGGGGAGTATGTTTTGATCCCCATGGGCAGCGCAGCCCTTGCTTTTTCCGGCATGGTCAGCACCAACGCCGTAGGCGCGTACATCTGCAAGGCTCTGGCACAGCCCACCGACGAGGCGTCGCTGCTGGAGGGCATCTGCGCAGCGTTTGACATCGACCGGGACACGGCAAAGCAGGATATGGGGGAGTTTTTGACCCAGCTTGCCCGCGCCGGCCTGCTGGAAAAGTAAAAAACAAGCGGTATTTTCGGAAAATCTCCGAAAATACCGCTTTTTTATCTGTTCTTTTTCCCGAATAGCTGATATACTGAAAGAAAAAACGAAGGGAGACGGTTTTTATGCCAAAAATCAAGACCTTTGCATCGGCTTCCGATGAATGCACCCCGTGGGAGGAGAGCAGCCGTGCTGTCGCCTATCAAGCGGCGGTGGAGGGCATCGTGCTGCTGAAAAACGACGGCATCTTGCCTGTGATCCCCGGGCGCATCGCCCTGTACGGCGCGGGTGCCAGAAAAACCGTCAAGGGCGGCGTTGGCTCCGGCGAGGTCAACGAGCGCCATGCCATCTCCATTGAGGAGGGCTTGGAGCAAGCCGGCTTTACCGTTACCACCAAGGCTTGGCTGGACGAGTATGATGAGGTCTACGATGCCGCAGAGCAGGAGTACACCCGGAATTTCAAAAACAAGCTGAAAAAGCTCAGCATTACCACCCTCATCAATCTGATGAACGACCCCTTTATCCCCCCGGTGGGGCAGCCCATTTCCCAAGCGGATATCGACGGCTCTAACACGGAGCTTTGCCTGTATGTGGTGGCACGGCAGGCAGGCGAGGGCTCTGACCGCCGTTTGGAGGACAATGTGCTCACCGAGGAGGAGAAGGCCGCCATAGCTCTGTGCGCCAAGCGCTATGATCGCACCATCGTTGCCATCAACGCCGGCTCCAGCTTGGATATGGGCTTTTTGGAGGAGATCGAGGGCGTTCATGCGGTGCTGTTTTATTGCCAGCAGGGCGGCATGGGCGGTCTTGCGCTGGCAGACCTGCTGTGCGGTAAGGCGACCCCTTCCGGTAAGCTGGCGTCCACTTGGGCAAAGCGCTATACCGACCTGCCAAATGCCATGGACTACGGCAGTCTGAACGGCGATACCGCTCAAGAGTACTACCGGGAGGGCATCTATGTAGGTTACCGCTACTTCGATACCTTTGGTGTGGAGCCTAGGTACTGCTTCGGCTACGGCCTTTCCTACACCGGCTTTTCCTATGAGATCAAATCGGTGACCGTGGAGGGCGACCGGATCGCTGTCACCGCCGCCGTTACCAACACCGGCAGCGAGTACGCCGGGCAGGAGGTTTTGCAGCTTTACGCAAGCTGTCCCCAAAGCAGAGAGCTGCCCAAGGAGTACCAGCGGCTGGTTGCTTTTGCCAAGACCGACCTGCTGCAGCCGGGGCAGACACAGGAGCTGAAGCTGCAGCTTCGGGCAGAGGATCTGGCAAGCTACCGCCAGCGAGATGCTGCCACCGTTCTGGAAGCGGGGGAATACCGCCTGCGGCTGGGCTGCTGCAGCCGTACCACCGTGATCTGCGCGGTGGTCACCTTGGACGAGGAGACGGTGATCAGCCGACATGAGCATATCTGCCGCCGGACAGAGCCGGTTCGGGAGATCGAGCCTCCCGCAGCGGCGGCGGAGCCGGTGGGGGAGGGCGTACTGCGGCTGAAGCTGCGGTCTGAGGACATCCCCAGACGCACCTTCTTCTATGAAAGACCACCCATCGACCGCTCCGGGGATGTGGGTAAGGTGATGGATAAGCTGTCATTGGAGGATATGATCCGCATCACCGTAGGCGGCAGCGGCAAGCATGCCTTTGAGGCTCCCGGGTCTGCCGGCTATACCACCGGCAAGCTGCTGGGCAAAGGCGTGGTCAATGTGGCGCTGGCAGACGGCCCTGCCGGTGTACGGCTGAACAAGTATTCGGTGCTGCTGAAAAACGGCAAGATCAAGCCTGTGGAGCCTGCCATCGCCATGATGCGCTATTTGCCGGACTTTATCAAGCGGTTTTTGGTGGCAGACCCTGCCAAGGGCAAGCTGCTGCACCAGTTCACCACCGCTTTTCCTGTGGAGATGGCGCTGGCGCAGACTTGGAACAGGCCGCTGCTGGAGCAGGTGGGAAAGGCGGTCAGCAGCGAGATGAGCGCCTACGGTGTCAGCTATTGGCTGGCTCCTGCCATGAATATTCACCGCAACCCCCTGTGTGGGCGGAATTTTGAGTATTTCTCTGAAGACCCCTTCCTGTCCGGGGTATATGCCGCGGCGGTGACCAAGGGAGTCCAGAGCGTCAGCGGCAACTTTGTGACGCTGAAGCACTTCGCCTGCAACAATCAGGAGGACAACCGAAACCGCACCAACGCCAATATCAATGAACGGGCGCTGCGGGAGATCTATCTCAAGGGCTTTGAGATCGCTGTGCGCCGGGGCGATCCCGGAGCGGTGATGTCCAGCTATAACAAGGTCAACGGCGTGTACACCCCCAACAGCTACGACCTGCTCACCAAGGTGCTGCGCAACGAATGGGGCTTCCGGGGCTTTGTGATGACCGATTGGTATTCCACAGGAAACGGTCTTGGCGATGATGGGCTGACCCTCAAGGCAGGCAACGATCTGATCATGCCCGGCACCGGCGGCGCTGTCCGCCGCATCAAGCAGGCGCTGAAGCGAGGAGAGATCCTCCAGACCGATATCCACCGCTGCTGCGCCAATGTGCTGCGGGGGATCCTCAGCACTTCAGTCAGCAAAGACTTCCGTAAAGGAAAATAATAAAAAAGTCCAGCCTGCCACTTCGGTGACAGGCTGGTTTTTCGTTGAATCAGCTGGTCTTTACTTCCATGAACAGCTTTTCCAAAAGCTGGGAGATCTCCTCCGGCAGGAAGTCATAGCTGGTGCCCTTGGCGAGGATCTCCTCGTTGGGGTAGATGACCTCGCTCTGTGCAAGGTATTCCTCCATATAGTTCCGGGCCTCGGAAATGGGGGAAGCATAGCAGATATAGTCCATGTTAGCGCCGGAGATCTCCGGATCGCTGAGGAAGTTGATGAACAGCTCTGCCGCTTTCTTTTCCTTGCAGCAGGTGGGGATGCACATGGAGTCGATGAACAGGTTGAAGCCGTCCTCCTCCGGCAGATAGAACGCCAGATCCGGGTTGGAATCCATCATCAGCATGGCATCACCGGCATAGTAGGGGGCGATCCAAGCTTCTTCGTTTTCCATGGTGGAGTAGATCTGATCCATCACATACTGCTGCAGCACGGATTTCTGCTTCTTCAGAAGCTGGGCGCAGCGCTCCAGCTCGGCTTCGTCGGTGGTGTTCACATCGATGCCCAGCTCATAGGCTGCCACACCGAAGGCGTCACGGGAGTTGTCAAACATCAGGATCTTTCCCTCATACTTCTCGTTCCACAGCAGCTCCCAGCCGGTAACATCCGCTTCGTCCACATGCTTGGTGTTGTAGATGATGCCCACAGTACCCCAAGTATAGGGGACGGAGTACTTGTTCTCCGGATCAAAGGAGGTATTTTTGAAGCTGTCGTCGATGTGGCTGTAGTTGGGGATGTTGGCAAAGTCCAGCTCCAGCAGCATACCCTCGTCGATCATACGGGCGATCATATAGTCCGAGGGGATGACCACATCCACGGTGATACCGCCGTTTTTCAGCTTGGAGTACATACTCTCGTTGGATTCGTAGGTGGAGTACTGTACATCGATGTTGGGGTAAGCTTCCTCAAAGGCGGCGATGATGTCCATGGTGCCGTCGCTGCCGTCGGCGATGTTCATGCCCCAGTTATACACATTCAGGGTGATCTTGTCCTGCCGGGTCATGCCGATGAAGGCGAACAGACCGATCAGCACTGCCAGAACTGCCACACCGGCACAGATCCGCTTGAACATCCGCATCCCACGGCTGTCGGAAACAGCCCGCTTTGCCTTCTTCTGCTGGTCGGCGCGAAGCTGCAGCAGGTTCATAGTGACCATCAGAATGAAGATCAGAATGAACAGCAGGGTAAACATGGCGTATATCTTGGGCTGGATGGGCTTTTTGGTGTAGGTGTAGATCTCAACGGGCAGGGTCACAAAGTCGAAGCCGGTGACGAAGTAGCTGATCACGAAGTCGTCCAAACTCATGGTGAATGCCATGATGCCGCCGGATACGATACCGGGAAGGATCTCCGGCAGAGTCACCTTGTAAAAGGATTGGAAGGGCGTACAGCCCAAGTCCATGGCGGCATCGGTGAGAGATCTGTCCATCTGGTGCAGCTTGGGCATCACATTCAGAATGATATAGGGAAGGTTGAAGGTGATATGGGCGATCAGCAGCGTCCAGAAGGTCAGGCTGTCCCGCTGACCCAGCAGATTGGAGCCAACGAACACGAACAGCAGGGAAAGGGAGACACCGGTGACGATGTCCGGGTTGGTCATGGGGATATTGGTGATGCTCATCACCGTTTTCCGCAGCCGGGGCTTCAGATTGTGGATGCCCACGGCAGCCACCGTGCCGAATACCACGGAGATCATGGTGGACAGCACGGCGATCAGCAGAGAGTTGCCCAGCAGGGTCAGCAGATCCTCGTCCCGGAACAGGCTGGCATACTGCTGCAGGGTAAAGCCTTCAAATTCGGTGATATCCTTGCCGGTATTAAAGGATGCAACGATCAGCACCACCATGGGGATATACAGGAAAATGAAGATCAAAACAGTGAGGATGCGGTTTGTCCGTTTCATACGATCACACCGCCTTCCTCATCGTTACCGCCGGCACGGTTCATGATGCCGGTGCAGATAAACACAAGGATCATCAACACAAGGCTCAGCGCCGCGCCCATGTTGGGGTTCTGCGCCTGCTTGAACTGACGCTCGATCACATCACCGATCAGCAGGGTATCCGGGCCGCCCAGCTTCTGGGAAATGTAGAAGGTGGACACGGCAGGCACAAATACCATGGTGATGCCGGTGAGGATGCCGGGCATGGACAGGGGGAAGACCACCTTCCGGAACACCTGCAGGGTGTTGCAGCCCAGATCCTCGGCGGCCTCGATGAGCCGGTTGTCGATCTTTACGATGGTAGAATACAGGGGCAGGATCATATAGGGCAGGTAGTTATACACCATGCCAAGGATCACCGCGCCGGAGGTGCGGATCATGGGGACAGGGCCGATCCCAATGAGCCCCAAAAGGTTATTGATGATGCCTGTATCCTGCAACAGACCCACCCATGCCAGCGTCCGCAGCAGAAAGCTCATGCACATAGGCAGCATCACCAGCATATACAGGAATTTCTGGGTGGTAGCAGAGCGGTGGGCGATATAGTAGGCTACGGGGTAGCCCAGCAGCAGGCAAATAAAGGCGGAGACAAGGCTGTACCACACGGATTGCCACAGCACCGGCAGATAAGTGCCCAGCTCCCGGATGTTTACCAGAGAAAAGGCACCGGTGTTGGGGTCGGTGAGGGCATAGTAGCCCACCACGCCCAGAGGGATCAAGGTGAATGCCAGCATCCACAGAATATAGGGAGTGCTGAGCAAAACGGCGTTATTCTTCCTCATTGGCGGCATCCTCCGTCAGCTCGTCATACTCTGCGGAGTAAGAGCTGTAGTCGCCAAACATACCGGAATACTCGCTCTTGCGCATAATGTGGATATCCTCGGGATTCAGCAGGATGCCGATGGTCTCGCCCACACCGTGGAAATCCGTGGTCTGGATCAGCCACTTGAAGCCCCGGAACTCCACGATGATATCGTAGTTTAAGCCCTTGAAGGTGACGCTGGTGACGGTGCCAACCAGATGACCCTGCTCCTTGGGAACGATGTCGATATCCTCGGGACGGATGACCACATCCACCGCTTCGTTGGGCTCGAAGCCCTTGTCCACACAGTCAAAGGTGCGGCCGAAGAAGCGGACCTTGTAGTCCGACAGCATCACGCCGTCGAGAATGTTGCTCTCGCCGATAAAATCGGCAACGAATGCGTTTTTCGGTTCGTTATAAATATCCTCCGGTTTACCGATCTGCTGGATGCGACCCTTGTCCATGACCACAACGGTATCGGACATGGAAAGCGCTTCTTCCTGATCGTGGGTCACATACACAAAGGTGATGCCCATGGCCTGCTGGATCCGCTTCAGCTCGTTCTGCATATCCTTGCGCAGGCGCAGGTCCAGCGCGCCCAGAGGCTCGTCCAGAAGCAGCACCTTGGGCTGGTTCACCAGCGCACGGGCAATGGCGACCCGCTGCTGCTGACCGCCGGACAGGGAATCGATACGGCGGTTTTCGTAGCCCTTCAGACCGACGATGGCAAGCATTTCGTAGACCCGGTCATGGATCTCCTGCTTGGGCAGCTTTGCTACCCGCAGACCGAAGGCGATGTTTTCGTAAACATCCAAGTGCGGGAACAGAGCATAGCGCTGGAACACGGTGTTGATCTGCCGCTTATAGGGCGGCACATCGTTGATGCACTGTCCGTCAAACAGCACACTGCCGGAGGTGGCGGTCAAAAATCCGCCGATGATCCGCAGCGTAGTGGTCTTTCCGCAGCCTGAGGGGCCAAGGAGGGTTAAAAATTCATGGTCTTTGATATAGAGATTGATACCATCAAGTATCCGTTCACCGTCGAACTCCATCACAAGATCTTGGAGCCGAATGAGTTCTTTGGACATTATCCTCCCCCGTTTCTTTATACAAATCGTCAAAATGACTTAGTATAGATATATCTTAAAAAGCCCCCTTTGTCAACGAAAAAAGCGACAAAAAAACGCACAATTTTCCCCGACCCAAGGGGTTGAAAATTGTCGCATTCTCATTATGACGAAAACAGGGGCATCTGATTGTATATTTTCCACAAAACAGAATAAAAATTTTCCAAAATGTGGTTTGAAAACCGGAGAGTTGGCAATACTCCACCTCGGAGGTGCTTAATATGAGCAATAAAAAGTTCGGCACCGGCATCAACGGGAAGGGCTACTACATAGCCCTGATCCTGTGTGCTGTTGCCATTGGGATCTCAGGCTATTTGTATTACCACAATGCCAATGATCAAACCCAGCCCGGCGAGCCGGATGCTTTGGTAGGTGCTACCGTGGATCCGACCCTGCCTACAGGGAATGCCGGCGCTACCCAGCCCACCCAGACGGATGGGCAGACGGAGCCCACCACCCAGCCTACCACCGCGGTGACCCGGAAGAAGATCCGTACTGCTTCGCCGGTGGCAGGGGAAACGGTGGCGGTCTACGCCATGGAATCCCTTGCCTATAACCAGACCACCCGGGATTGGCGGGTCCACAACGGTGTGGATATCGCCGCCGACAGCGGCACGCAGGTCTGTGCCGCCGCGGACGGCACGGTGTACACCGTTTATGAGGATGATACCATGGGTATGACCGTGGTGATCCGCCATGAGGATGGGTATGTGACCCAGTATTCCAGCCTTGGAGCGGAGGTTCCGGTGAAGCCCGGCGATACCGTGACCATGGGACAGCCTATCGGCTGCGTAGGACGCACCGCGCTGGTGGAGACCGCCACAGGTGACCATGTGCATTTCAGCGTGACTTGGAATGACCAGCTCATGGACCCGGCGGAGTTTCTGACCCAGAGTTAATATGCTTTCTTCTTTTCTTTCCTCTTTGTGGAGGGGGCTTGCTGCTGCAAGCCCCCGCTTTTTATGCAAAAAATGTTGACAAAACAACAAATCAATGCTATTCTCCAAAATGTTGATTTGTCAACAAAAATATTCGGAGGTAGTGTTATGCAAAGCCGGTTTGAACATATTTCCTATCTGGTCTCCGCCATTGACCGCTGCATCGGGCAGCTAGAGCGGGAGGAGATGGAAAAGCAGGGCTATAAGGGTGCGTATGCCCAGTATCTGGCGGCGCTGAGCCGCTATCCTCATGGACTCACTCCATCGGAGCTTTCGGTGCTGTGCGACAGGGATAAGGCAGCGGTATCCCGCTGCGTGGGTCAGATGGAAAAGCAGGGACTTCTCACAAGAAACGCGGAGCAGGAGCAGGTTTATAAGGCAAAGCTGGTGCTGACCCCTGCGGGAAAACAGGCGGCGGAGTTTGTATGCCGCCGTGCCCAGACCGCGGTGGAGGCAGTGGGGGACAAGCTGACCCAGCAGCAGCGGCAGACTATGTACGAAGCCTTGGAATACATCGCCTCCGGGCTGGAAAAGCTGACCCGTGAGGGGATCCCCCAGGAATAAAGAAAGGAAACAAGCTATGGCTATTCGTTTTGTTGTGGATTCTACGGCAAATATGCCCACAGAGGTGGCGGAGCGCTTTGCGGTGGTACCGCTGGTGGTGCGCTTCGGAGAGGAAGAGTTTGTGGAGGGCGTAACCATTGATTGCAAGCGCTTTTATGAAAAGCTGGTGGAGTGTGATGAACTGCCGACCACCAGCCAGCCCACTCCGGAGGCATTTGCCGGGGTTTACCGCCATGCCGTAGAGGCAGGGGATGAGGTGGTGGTGATCACCGTATCTTCCAAGCTTTCCGGCACCTACCAAAGCGCCTGTATTGCCGCCATGGATTTCCCGGAGGGACGGATCCATGTGGTGGACAGCCTTTCCGTGTCCATCGGCGCGGGCATACTGGCGCAGCTTGCGGTGCAGCTGGCGGATCGGGGCTTGACAGCCGCCGGTATTGCCCGTGAGCTGAACCGGGAGCGGGAAAAGCTCCGGGTCATTGCTCTGCTGGATACGCTGGAATATCTGAAAAAGGGAGGCAGGATCTCCAAGACTGTGGCATTTGCCGGAGGACTGCTTTCGATTAAGCCCGTGGTCTGCGTGGAGGAGGGAGCTGTGAAGCTGCTGGGGAAGGCACGGGGTTCCCGGCAGGGCAACAATCTACTGATTGAGCAGATCCGCCTGTCCGGCGGTGTGGACTATGAAAAGCCCCTGCTGCTGGGCTATACCGGGCTCAGTGATGTGCTGCTGCAAAAATATATCGCCGACAGCGCGGCGTTGTGGGAGCCTTATCCAAAGGCGTTGCAGACCTGTATTATCGGCAGTGTCATCGGCACCCATGTGGGCCCCGGTGCTGTGGCTGCTGCCTTCTTTGCCAAGGCATAAAAAAGAAATGACCCTTGACTGTTTCTTCAACGCTTCACAGTCAAGGGTCATTTCTCTTCGCTCTTGGTATCTAACATCATTGGTTAACCTCACTTTCTGCAGATTAGACGCTGTCTGATGCCCAGTTTTGTTTTTTTTCTGAGTATTTCAGTACTTTCTTGATTCTCTGCCTGATTGGAGAAGATCCATAACCGAATTTTAATTCAGACCGCGTCTTTTGGACTCCCCGCCAAGTGCATTGGTTTGCGTTTTTTATGATTGGTTTTTTACATTTGATATCTATGTGAACACGCTATGCACTTTGCTTTGAGTCGGGTTTTTAAGAGATCATTGGTATCACCTCTTTGTGTCTATAATGTAGCACAGGAAAACGGCTTTTTCAAGATGGGAAATTGTATAAAATACACAATACCAATTCGTATAATTCGGAGAAAGTTGGAATTAGTCACAATTTATAGTTGACAAATCCGGTTAGATTTTGCTATACTGAATGTGTTGGGCGGTCGGGAGACTGCCTGTTTTTTGTAAGGGGGTGGGAACATGAAGCTATGGGTGCTGGCGGAGAACACAGCGCTGCCGGGTTTTGCCGCGGAGCATGGGCTGAGCCTGTACATCGAGACCGGAAGCCGCAGGATCCTGTTTGATGCGGGACAAAGCGGCATTTTTGCGGACAATGCCCGAAAGCTGGGCATCGACCTGAGCCGGGTGGATCTGGCGGTGCTTTCCCACGGCCACTATGACCACGGCGGCGGTCTGCTGCGGTTTTTGGAGTTGAATGACACGGCGCCGATTTATGTAAACCAGCATGCCCCGGAGCCCTACTTCAATGCCCAAGACCGCTATATCGGTCTTTCTCCGGCGCTTTTGGAAAGCGATCGGCTGAGCTTTGTGGAGGATAGCTTGGACTTGGGGGACGGCCTATCTCTGCATAGCTGCAACGGCTGGCAGAGGCATTTTCCGGTGGACAGCTTCGGTCTGCAAAAGCAGGCAGGAGAGGCTCTCGTGAGCGATGATTTTCTCCATGAGCAGTATCTTTTGATACAGGAGGGTAGCAGGCGGGTACTGGTCAGTGGCTGCTCCCACAAGGGTGTGGTGAACATTGCCCGGTGGTTTTCTCCGGATGTGCTGGTGGGGGGCTTCCATTTTTCCAAGCTCCCTGTGGAGAGTGAGCAGCTTCAGCGCTCTGCCGCCTGCCTGCTGGAGCAGAACACGGTGTACTATACCGGTCACTGCACCGGGCAGCCCCAGTTCCATGATCTCAAGCGCACCATGGGCGACCGGCTGTATGCCCTCACCGGCGGCATGGAATTTACATTATAAAAAAAGAAATGACCCTTGACACATCAGCTCATCACTCTGACGGTCAAGGGTCATTCCTGTTCAGTCTTGGTATCTAACATCTTTGATTAACCTCTCTTTCTGCAGGCTCGACATGGCTTTTGCAAAATTTGAATCGTGATCTTTAGGAGGATTTTTTAGAAAGCCAATGTCGTTTTGCTTTACATGTACATTGGTATCACCTCTTGTAACTATAAAATAGCACACCGTTGGAGAAAATGCAATTTGGGATACTTCCTAAAATTTTTGCGCCGTTTTTTTGCAAAAGGGAGAAATCCTCCGGAGCAGATAAGTTCCTGTTGACAGGCGGGTATTGCCTGTGATATCCTAATTTTGTTGAGCGGCTCTTGGAGCTGCTTTTTTTGTATCAAACGCGGGTGCGGTTTTAGCCGCACCCGCATTGCTTTAGATCAGTTCTGCGATCTCCAGAACCAGACGGCGTGTCTCCTCCCAGCCGATGCAGGGATCGGTAATGGACTTGCCATAGATGCCCTCGCCGATCTTCTGGCTGCCGTTTTCCAGATAGGATTCAATCATAAAGCCCTTGACCATGGACTGGATGTGGGCGGAATGGCGGCAGGCATGGAGCACCTCCTTACAGATCCGGGGCTGCTCCATATATTTCTTGGCAGAGTTGGAGTGGTTGGCGTCTACGATCAGCGCCATGTTCTGCAGCCCCTTTGTGGCGTAGGCGTTGTAAAGATGCTCCAGATCCTCAAAATGGTAGTTAGGGATGGCTTCCCCGTGCTTGTTCACATAGCCCCGGAGAATGGCATGTGCCATGGGGTTGCCGGTGGTGTTGACTTCCCAGCCCCGGTAGATGAAGGTGTGGGGATGCTGGGCAGCGAGAATGGAATTGAGCATCACGGAAATATCGCCGCTGGTGGGGTTCTTCATGCCCACAGGCACGGCAATGCCGCTGGAGGTCAGCCGGTGTTCTTGATTTTCCACGCTGCGGGCACCCACCGCCACATAGGAAAGCAGATCGGAAAGATAGCGGTAGTTATCGGGGTAGAGCATTTCGTCGGCGGTGGAAAGACCGGTGCTTGCCAGCACATTGGTATGGAGCCGGCGGATCGCCACCAGACCCTCCAGCATGTCCGATGCCTGCTCCGGGTCGGGCTGATGGAGCAGACCCTTATAGCCGTCGCCGGTGGTACGGGGCTTATTGGTATATACTCTGGGGATCAGCACCAGCTTATCTGCCACAGCCTCCTGCAGCCCGGCAAGCCGCTGGCAGTAATCCAGCACCGCATCCTCCCGGTCAGCGGAGCATGGGCCGATGATCAGCACCATGCGGTCACTTTTCCCGGTGAATACAGCTTCGATCAGCTCGTCACGCTGCTGCTTGATCCGGGCAAGCTCCGCGGTCAAAGGATATTGCGCCTTGATCTCGGCAGGCACAGGCAGCTTGCGGTTGAAATGCATATTCTTCATACAAACCCCTTCTCTCTGTAAAGTAAAACGATAGCTACACTTTACCACCTACCGTCGAAGATTTCAAGATGCTTTTTCCCCATAGCTGAAGCCGGTATCGAAAAAATCCGATACCGGCTTAGAAACTGTTACAGCAGCTTTTTCATTTCCAGATAGGGCATGGTGTCAAAGCCGTTTTTGCGATAGGCACGCAGGGCAGGGACATTCTCCTCCTCTACCTCCAGCCGCAGAATGGAATTGGGATATGCCTGCTCCAGATAGGCAAAGAACTGCCCCGCGTAGCCCTTTCCCCGGCAGGCAGGGAGCAAATACAGATCCTCGATCCAAATGCAGGGTCTGCCGTATTCCGTGGAAAAGCTCTTGGCGATCATGGCATACCCACCCAGAATCTCCCCCTCGGTAAACACGAAGCCCTCCAGATAGGGGCTGTCGCCGATGCACTGCGCGATATCCCGGTGGAAGATCTCCGCCGAGCCGTTGGTATGAACGGCAGGGGAGGTGTAAAAGGTCTGCATCATGGCATAGACCGCTTCGGCATGGGCTTGGGTCATTTTCTCAACGGTCATGGCGCTCTCCCGTTACCGGCTTTTGCCGAAGAAGAACAGCGCCAGCATTCCGGGGCCTACATGGGCGCCGGTAAAGGGCTCGTGTGGGCAGATGACCAGCTCCTTGGGCTGGCACACGGCGCAGACCTTGTCCGCAAGGAGCTGCGCGTCCTCCGGGCAATCGCCGTGGGAGATGGCGATGCGCTGGTTCTGGGGATCGATGGCAAGGGCGCGGTATTTTTCCACAATGGCATCGATGGCCTTTTTTCTGCCCCGTACCTTGGCGCAGGCAACGATATGGCCTGTGGGGTCGCCCCAGAGCAGGGGTTTGATGTTCAGAACCGTGCCGATGGCGGCGGTGGCACCGCTGACCCGCCCGGTGCGCTTCAAAAAGTTCAAATCGTCCACGGTGAAGAACTGCAGCAGATGCATAACCTCTGCGTCCAGAATATCCGCTGCTTCCCCGGCAGATTTTCCCTCGCTGCGCAGCTCGCTGGCACGGCAGGACAGCAGACCGGGGCCAAAGCCTGCACCCAGAGAGTCCACTACCCGAACAGTGCGATGGGGGAACTCCTCGGAAAGCTCCTCTGCAGCCATCCGGGCGGCTTGAATGGTGCCGCTGATGCCGGAGGACATACCAACATAGACCACATCCAAGCCCTTTTCCAGCTCCGGACGGAAATGATCCAGAAAAATCTGGGTGTTCAGCAGGCTGGTCTTCATCACAGAGCCGCTGCGAAGCTTTTCGTAGTAGCCGTGGGTGTCAAAGGCATCGATATCACCGCGGAAGACACCGGGAACATCGTCCATGGTGTAGCTGCAGGGCAGGGGGCGGATGTCCAGCTCCCGCAGCAGCCGTCCGGGCAGATTGGAGCAGCCGTCGGTAAATACAGTATAAGACATACAAAGATCCCTCCATCATAAGATCCGTTTTGTGAAGAGCGGCTTCCTTTTCTTTCATTATAACGGAAAATCAATGCTCTGTAAAGAAAAAAGGAGCAGTATTTTGCATGATGCGGTTGTAATTTGGAGGCAGCTTCGTTATAATTTCCAGTAGATAGGACAATTCAGCAGGAGGCAAGCTATGAAAAAAGGAATTACCCGCCGGGAAAGGGAAGTTACCGACTTAAAGGAGATCATTGGCATTCTGGACAGAGCCAAGATCGTTCATGTGGGCATGATCGATGGGGATATGCCCTATGTGGTGCCCATGAACTACGGCTACACCATGGAAAACGGCACGCTGACCCTGTATCTTCACGGAGCCACCCGGGGAAGGAAGCTGGATGTGCTCCGGGCAAACCCTAAGGTATTCATCGAGATCGACACGGATATCGTGCCCTTTGAGGGAGAAGCTGCCTGCCAGTACGGTACCTGCTATTCCTGCGTTATGGGCGAGGGCGTGGCAGAGCTGGTGGAGGACATCGAGGGCAAAAAGCAGGCGCTTTCTATCTTCATGAAGACCCAGACAGGGAAGGATTTCACCTTCGTGGACAAAATGGTTATGGGTGTCACCGTCATCAAGATCTGCGTGGGCGAATACACCGCCAAAAAGCGCCCCATGCCCCAGCGGTAATACAAAGGAGGAGCTCTATGTTTCAGGATAAGGTGGTTGTGATCACCGGCGGTGCCAACGGCATCGGTAAGTGCATCGCAGAGGAATTTCGGAAAAACGGCGCCTTGGTGGAGATCATAGACTGTGTGGAGGGCGACCACTATGTGGGGGATATCGCCGAAAAGGTCACGCTGGAGGATTTTGCCGCTCAGGTCATAGAAAAGCACGGCAGGGTAGATGTGCTGGTGAACAATGCCCCTCCCGGCTTCCGGGGCATTGACAAATGCAGCTATGAGCAGTTCCAGCGATCCATGGCAATCGGCATTACCGCGCCCTTTTACCTTGCCAAGCTGTTTGCGCCCCGGTTTGCGCCGGGAGCCAGCATCATCAATATTTCCTCCTCCCGTGACCGTATGAGTCAGCCCCAGAGCGAAAGCTATACCGCTGCCAAGGGTGGCGTGGCGGCACTGACCCACGCGCTGGCGGTGAGCCTTGCGGGAAAGGTACGGGTCAATTCCGTTTCTCCCGGCTGGATCGATACAGCATACACCGTTTACGAAGGCGCTGACGCAGTTCAGCAGCCTGTGGGACGGGTGGGCAACCCCATGGACATTGCCAACATGGTGCTGTTTCTCGCATCGGACAAGGCGGGCTTTATCACCGGCGAAAATATCTGCATCGATGGCGGACAGACCCGTCTGATGATCTATCACGGCGACCACGGCTGGACGCTGGAGCCGTAAGGCGGACGGAAAGGGGAAAGGGCATGACGCAAAGGCTGACGGAGTACCTGCGGCAGACCTATGGCGCAGAAGCGGAATACCCATGGAAGGACGATGGACAGAATGCCGTGTTCCGGCACAGGGAGAACCGGAAGTGGTTTGCCCTGCTGATGCGGGGGCTTTCTCCCGGCTGTCTGGGGCTGTCCCGGGAGGGCAGCATGGATGTGCTGAATCTGAAGTGCGACCCCAATTTCAGCGGCAGTGTCAAGGACGGCCGCTATGTGTTTCCCGCCTACCACATGAACAAGGAGCATTGGATCTCGGTGCTGCTGGACGAGGGGCTGGACTTTGGATTGCTGACGGTGCTGGTGGACATGAGCTATGAACTGACAAAATAGGAGGGAAATATGGACTTTTTGGAATTTGCTGCTCAGCGGTATTCGGTGCGAAAGTTTGAAAACAGACCTTTGGAGCAGGAGGTCATCCATCGGATCCTTGCCTGCGGTCATGTTGCCCCCACGGGCTGCAATAACCAGCCCCAGCGGATCTTGGTGCTGAACACAGATGAGGCCATGGAAAAGCTGAGAAAATGCACCAAATGCCATTTTGATGCCCCGGCTGCCATGCTGGTGTGCTATAATAAGGCGGAATCTTGGGTCAGACGGTATGACGGTGCCCTTTCCGCTCCGGTGGATGCATCCATCGTCACTACACATCTGATGCTGATGGCGTACTCTCTGGGTGTGGGTAGCTGCTGGGTGATGCACTTTGACCCGGCTGCCATGCGGACAGAGTTTCGCATCCCGGAGGATTGGGAGCCCCTTGCCCTGCTCATGATGGGGTATCCCCACCCGGACAGCAAGCCGTTGGATATGCACGCCGCTACCAGACCCATGGAGGAAGTGGTATTCTACGATAGCTTCTGAAAAGTGAGCGATCCCCCGCTTTCGCGGGGGATCGCTGCATTTTTGAAGCGCCGAATACAATGTACAGGCATAGTACGCTGTACAATTTGGATAAGTTGAGCATCAAAATGTAGGTTGCGGCAAAGAAAAGAATAGCAGTAACCATTTTGGATTTTCGTTTCCGTCAGAGTTTACCTGCATGTTATAGCAGACATTTATCGCTCCGACATGAAGAAAACATGAAATTTTCAGTTTTAGGTAGATTTGAAGCGGCGGATATGGTATAATTCTGGCAGTTTATTGTAGGAGGCGATCCTTTGAAGAACAGGCTGCGTTCCTTTTTCGGAGAGCTGAAAAAGCTCCGACTGAAGAATTTTCTTCTGCTGCTGGTTTCCGGTTCTGTCAATGCCTTTGGCATTACCATGTTTTTGTCTCCGGTTGGGCTGTATGACAGCGGCGCTTCCGGTACGGCTATGCTTCTGGAAAAGCTTACCCCGGAGTATCTGACCTTATCGGTGTTCCTGCTGGTACTGAATGTGCCGCTGTTTCTCTACGGGTTGAAAAAGCAGGGCATCGTATTTACAGTATATTCCATCTTTGTGGTTTGCGTGTACTCTGCAGTGGCGTGGCTCATCACCAATGTGCTGCCGGTGGATGTGTCCGTGCTTTCTCCGCTGGCAGGCAGAGATCTGCTTCTGTGCGCAGTTTTTGGCGGATTGATCTCCGGCGTGGGCAGCGGTATGACCCTGCGCTCCGGCGGTGCCATCGACGGCATCGAGGTCATGGCGGTGGTCTTTGCCAAGCGGCTGAATCTGACCGTAGGCACCTTCATGATGGTGTACAACGCGGTGCTGTATATTCTGGCGGGCTTGCTGATGCAAAGCTGGATATTGCCCCTTTATTCCATCATCACCTATTTTGTGGGGCTCAAGACCATTGACTTTATTGTGGAGGGCATTTCCCGTTCCAAGAGTGTTATGATCATTACCGACAGACCGGTGCAGGTCAGCGCGGCACTGATGGAAGCCTTTGAGTGCGGCACTACCATGCTGCCCGCCAAGGGCGGCTACAGCAACGCGGAAAAGACGGTGATCTACTTTGTGGTCAACCGCTTTCAGATCTCCCGGATGAGAATATTGGTGCATGACATCGACCCCGGTGCTTATCTGACCATCAGCGAGGTGGCGGATGTGTTCAAAAGTGTCACCGCCACGGTGCATCCGCCGGAGGTAGTGGAGGCAGTGGAAGCAGAGCAGACCCAGCCGGAGGATATTTTACAGGAAGAACGGCAAAATAACGGGAAAGAGGAGCAGCTATGAGCAAGGAAGCAAAAACCGTAGATGAATCCCGGGTGGAAACGGTCCACATCGTGCGTCCCAACCATCTCAACGGCGCCAACCGCCTGTTCGGTGGCATCTTGATGCAGTGGATCGATGAGGTGGCGGGCATCGTGGCGAAGCGCCACTCTATGAGCAATGTCACCACCGCATCGGTGGACAATCTGACCTTTCTCCATGGCGCTTACCAGAATGAAATGGTGGTCATCAAGGGCAAGATGACATGGGTCGGATCCTCCTCTATGGAGGTCTGCGTGGATACCTATGTGGAGAATCTGTCCGGTGAGCGGGAGCGGATCAACAACGCCCACTTTATGATGGTTGCGCTGGACGAAAAGGATAAGCCCGTAAGAGTTCCCCGGCTGATCCTTCAGACCGAGGATGAGCACTTGGCGTGGGCACATGGCGAGGAGCGCCGCCGCATCCGCAACCAGAGAAAAAAGGACAAGCTGGATGGGATCTGACTCCGGCTATTCCATAAAACAGAGCCACAGGTTTCCAAAACCTGTGGCTCTGTTTATATCAGAATAATCATTCGTAGGAGAGATTAGAGTTGATCCAGCGTCAAGGCAAAGGCGGGCAGACATTCGGAAAGGAACCAATCCATTTCCGGCATATTCAGCGCCTGCAGAGCTTCCAGCGTCTGCTGGGCGGCGGAATCGAATTCCCGGTTGCCTGCCTTCTGCTCCTCGATGCACTTGATGTAGGCAGACAGCTTATCCGCTGCCTTTACCGTGGGCTTGACCTCCGGATCGTCCTCCAGCACCAGCGGAGCATAGCTTTCCCGAAGCTGGGGGGGCAGCATATCCAGCAGATGGTTTCCGGCGATCCGCTCCACCTGCTTATAGGCGGATTTGATATGGGGGTTGTAATATTTGATGGGGGTGGGCATGTCCCCGGTGACGATCTCCGAAACATCGTGGTACAGGGCGGCAACGGCGCACTTGTCCGGATCGGGACCGGAAAGCTGCAGAATATCCCGGCGTATCAGAGCCAGAGCATGCGCCAGCACCGCCACCTGATAGCTGTGCTCTTGAATGTTCTCGGAAAAGGTGTTGCGCATCAGACCCCAGCGGGTGATATAGCGCATTCTGCCCATCAAGGCGTAAAATTCATTTGGCATAGGTATGGATTCCTTTTATATATGTGATAAGAGCATGGGGGTGCTCAGGGGTTCTGGCTGCGGAGCATGCGGATATCGCTGCCCACAAAGGATAGCAGGGCGAAATCTCCGTAAAGCCGGGAGGCAACACGGGGAGTATACCGCTTTGCTAGCTCATCGTAGGTCAGATTGGTGGTGACGATCATGCTCTTGCCCAGCCGCAGCCGCTCCTCCAGCAGCCCATAGAGGGAGGAGGTAACAAAGGCACCGGGCAGCTCTGTGCCCAGATCGTCGATGATCAGAAGATCCGCGTTGGTCAGATCCTCCACTTCCCGGCGGCTGTCCTCGCCGGGGCTGAATCTTGCCCTTTCCAGCTTGCTGAACAGGGAGATGGCACCCTCATAGCTGACACTGCAGCCCTGAGCGGATACCGCCTTTGCAACGGCGGTGGCAAGGAAGGTCTTGCCCAGACCGGTGCCGCCCACAAACAGCAGGTTGCCTGCCCCTTGGGTAAAGGCGGCGGCAAACTCCCGGCAGTGGTTCAGGGTCTTTTCCATGATGCTGCGGGGACTGAAGCCGAGACTGGCGTTGTATTGGGTGGGGTAATAGTCCAGACGGAAGCTGCCGAAGTGATGGTCGCCCAGATTCATAGCTTCCAGCTTCTTCTGCTGCTCCTGCCGGCACAGGCTTTCCAGACAGATGCACATAGTGCTGCCGATGTAGCCGGAACCGCCGCAGCGGCTGCAAATGGGGCTCTCATCCAGCCAGCCGGCAGGATAGACCTGAGCGGCAAGGGCATCTCGCTCCTGCTGCAGGACTTGGTTTTTTTGCCGCGCCTGCTCCATCACCGCAACCGGGTCGCTGCCTTGGGTAAAGGCTTCTTGCAGGGCGTATGCCATATTCTTTTGCAGCTCCATGTCGATCTGCTGGAGCCGGGGAGTCTGCCGGTAGGCATCCAGCAGCCGTACCCGAAGCTGTTCCTCCCGTTCCAGCTTCTGCTGTGCCAGCTTTGCCCGGGCAAGGCTGACGATCTCAAAATTGTATGCCATGGCTTATCCCTCCTGCATCAAGCGGCGAATGGCGGCGATCTCTCTTTCACCCAGCTCGCCGGCGGCACCGTTGGGTGTGGTGGGTTTGCGGTCACCGGTGCGCACCGCATCGGCGGTATGAAGTCCCGCTTCGTGCCAGCGGGTGAGGATCTTGTTCATGTATGCCCAGCTCAAGCCGCCGGTGTTCAGACAGGTGCGCTCGTATGCCATGGCGATGGCATCCATATCAAAGCCCATGTCCAGCCAGCTCTGGGCGTAGCGCTCCTCGCCGGGGGTGAGATTTCTGCCCCGGATCTGGATGGTGTCCATCAGCTTTTGCAGGCGGCTGTTGCGCAGGTTTCGGTGCTGGATGAAGGCGGCTGCCTCCTCCAGTGTGTCGATGCCCTGCTCTGCCCATGCGTAGGCTTCCTTTTCGATGGTGCGCAGGGAGGGGTTGCGGCTGCTGCCCCGCTGGCGGTTGCGCTCCTTGCAGTAGCACACCAGCACGGAGATCACATCGGCGCTGAGCCCCAGATACCGGGTGAAGCCCAGCAGGATCTTCAGCTCCTCGGTGTTCAGCACCTTGCCCAGCAGGCGCTGGACCTCCCCATAGAGGGAGCGGAAATCGGAGTCCGAATCCATAGCCTTCAGCACATCGTCCTCGGTGTAGCTGGGGCGCTCGCCGGGATGGATCACCGGCTTGGTGTCGGCGGTCAGACCCAGCTGCCGCAGCAAAGCGGCGGCGCAGTTGACCTGTGACTGGGACATCCGCAGCTCCCCGGCAGCGGATTGCTGGCTGTTCCCGACGCGCAGATACAGGTACAGCATCACCGCATCGGTGCTGCCGCACAGCAGCAGCTTGCGAAGCTCCGGCGGTTCGATTGTAAGTCTGTCTATGTTCATAGAAATTCCTCGATTTTGCGTTTGAAAACATTATAGCACAGCTTCCCCTTTGGGGCAACGGCGGCGCTGTTAAGATTTTTGGAGAAAAACCGGGGCGAAATTTGTCATGCAACAGCATGTTGTGGCTAGATCCGTTCTCGACCCCAACCGGAACCGATACAGAGCCGCCGGTGCACAGAAAACGGCTTGCTTTTCCGGTCGGAGCGGAGTATTATTTCAGGTAGATGGATAAAACTGCAAGGAGGGCAGCGCGATGAAAAAAGCACATTGGATATGCTATGCTACTGCACTTGGCTTTTGCTTGGCAGGGATCCTGCTTCGGGAGCGGCTGAATGTTCTGGATATCGTGTTGGTGTGTCTGGGTGTCGCCCTTTTTCTGCTGGGTTTTTTGCTGCATAGCACCAGCAAAGCGCAAAGGTGTCCGAACTGTAATGCGGTCATTTATCGCGGGCATATTCGGACGGTCCTCCGGCAAAAAGACGGACTTTTTCCCTGCGAAAGATGTACTGCATTGGTGTGTGTAGATTACAGCCACCGAAAGTAAGCTTTAGCGTAAATTCCGATTTATCGACATGTTTGCACCGCACCCAAAGGCCCCCTTGTGTAAAGGGGGCTGTCAAAAATCTATTTGATTTTTGACTGGGGGATTGTAAGGTTTCGATACGGAACAATCCCTTGATTTTCAGGGTCTTTTTG
>JAFQFP010000054.1 GCA_017398625.1 Oscillospiraceae bacterium | reverse complement strand
GACATCGCATTTGGAATGCGATAAACTCCGCTCGGTCGTTCACTCTCTACGACCTGACACTTCACCTGAAAGAACAAAAAAAAGACATTAACATGAAATTGCACTTACCTTTATCTGTATTACGGATGCTCACCGTGGCAGCATCCCTGATACCTGCCGTCACCATGGCAGAAATCACCGGTCTCACAGAAGATACGATTCTGACACCTACCGGCAGCATCATGACCACCACATCTGATTCCATGGGATACACCAGTGCGGATGCTGCTGACAAGAAGGATCTGACGATAACGGATGCCACAACGACTGTTTATGAGCTTGGGCTGGATAAAAGCCTTTCTTTTGATGGTCTGGATGTATTCAGCATGAAAGATAACAATGCTGTTACAGAAGAATCCGGGTTAATCAGAGGCAAAGAAAATGGACTGGGAACTATTTCCATGAGCAATAATAACAAGGTTGTTCTGGACAATAACGACACCGTTTCCACCGGTTCAAACATGTACGGCGGCGTGATACGTTCCTACCTTGTCGGAGTGAATATCAATAACAACGGCAGCGTGGATATCACCAATAATAACTACACAACGACGGCAAGCTCCAATAGCAATACGTATGGCGGTGCCATTTATGTGACCGGCGCTAATCCGTTCAACATGAGCAATAACGGAGCAGTCAACATCTCCGGCAACTCTCTCACCAGCAAGGATACAGCCCATGGCGGTGCCGTGGATATCGGTCAGGTCTCCGGCACGGAGGTCATGAAATGGGATGCCAATGCCTCCATCACCGTATCCGGGAACAAGGCTGAAGGCAAGCAGGCACGCGGTGGTGCACTGCATGCCAAGTCTGCTACCACCATCAGCAACACAACAGGCACAGTCAGCTTCAGCGGTAATGAGGCATACTCTTCCGCTTCAACTGCTTTTGGCGGGGCTATCAGTCTGGAAGGCAACGGCAATGTCAATTTCCAGAAGAACAGTACTGTGGAGTTCATCAACAACTCCGCGCAGGGTAAAGCCTACACCTACAACGACCCCGCAGCCGGTGGTGGTGCGATTCACGGCATTAATGGGACGTCTTTCGATTTCACCGGAAACAAGGAGGTAAACTTTATCGGGAATGTTGCTTCCAACGCGAACGGGAAAGCCATCGGCGGTGCTATCTATGCAATTTCCCCCGGTTCCATCGTCAATATTTCCGGTAATGACAACGTTACCTTCAGCGGAAATGGGGTGGAAGCCGCCGGAGCAACCTATGCGTTTGGCGGAGCCATTTTCAGCAAGGGCGGAGTCGCGCTGCATGATAACAAATCCGTAGTCTTTGAGAAAAACTATGAAAAGGGAGGCGACACCTATCGCCTGCGCAGTATCTATGCCAAGGACACTTCCTCCTACAGTCCGACTACCGTCAATTTGGCGCTTTCCGCTGCGGACGGCGGCACGTTCACCATCAAGGACAGCATTACCGTGGGCGGTAATCTGAACCTGAATGAAGACTATGAGGGGAAGAGCCAGAATGGCACCTTTATCTTCTCCGGCAAGACAACGGAATCGGATTTGAATGCCATTATCGCCGCTCATACGGCAGAGGGTGAGACGGCACGCAAGGCAACAGCAGAAGAAATCACCCTTTCCCGCACCAGCGATATCGCCGGTTCCATCACCCTGCACAACGGCACGCTGAGCTTGCAGGACGATGCCGTACTGAAGGCTACGGAGCTGATTATCAAGGAAGGTGCAACGCTGGAAGGAAGCCGCACAAATGAGGAAATCGCCATGGTATTTGCCATGAGCGCAGAAGATGAAGCTGTGCTGGACAGCGTTGCCTCCCTGGATGCCGACCTGGTGCTGGAGGACGGTGCCATATTGAATATGGTCGGCGGTAGCATTGATCTGAACGGCAAGGCGCTTACCATGGGCAGCAACATTCAGGTGAGCTACACCGGCAATGCTGCTGAGGGTGAGGAAGTGGTTCTCTTTAAGAATGTGGGCAGCACAGCTGATAATACCACCGAGTTTGAACTGATCATCAATGGCAAAAACAGCACTGCTACTCTGACTGACGGCAACGTGGTGGTAGAATATACCGCCTCCGTTCCGGAGCCGACCACGGCCACGCTGAGCCTGTTGGCACTTGCTGCTCTGGCAAGCCGCCGCCGCAGAAAGTAAAGCGGAGGTATCATCTTTAATCACCCACGCTGCGTTCCGAAAAGGAACGCAGCGTTATTATTTG
>JAFQFP010000030.1 GCA_017398625.1 Oscillospiraceae bacterium | reverse complement strand
GGACTGTCAGAGCCGCGACCGGAATCGCCGCAGCGATTAGTCAGCGAAGCTGACAGGGGGGATACTTCATCAAGTCTCCACAGCTCCCTAGGAAATACCGCCAAAAAGACCCTGAAAATCAATGGATTGTTCCGTATCGAAGCCTTACAATCCCCCAGTCAAAAATCAAATAGATTTTTGACAGCCCCCTTTACACAAGGGGGCCTTTGGGTGCGGTGCAAACATGTCAACAAATCGGAATTTGTGAGCGGAACAGGCTTTGGGGTCGTGGCAGGTTTTTGTTGACAAAAACAGCGGGATTTGTTAGCATAATGAGTACAAGAGAGATTTAGTATAAAGTGGGAAAGGACGAAGAAAGTGAAAAAGATCATTTTGAGAATCGTATCTGTTTCTGTTCTTGCCTGTATGGTGTTTCTGTGCGCATCCTGCGCCGACACAGCAGATCCCGGACAGCCGGAGACTACCGCGCCTGTGAGCACATCGGCAACGACAGAGAGCACCCAACCTTCCAGCCAAGAAACCACCGCTCCGGAGACAACAGAGCCTACGGTGGAGACCACCGAAGCTACCGAGCCGCCTCCTGTGGAAGTGATCTTGGAGGAGACGAAGGTGCTTTCCTTTGAGGATCTGTGCGCCGTAATGCGAGATACCCCCAATCTGGTGCTGTTTCAGACAGGCGGCAAGGTTTTGACCCTTGAGGAATACATCACCCTTTGCCAGATCAACGAGGATGTGGCTGTGATCTCCAAGGTAGAGGTAGACGGAAAAACCATGGATCTTTCCGCGGATGAGATCAATATCAGCAAGACGAAGATCAGCGATAAGGCGCTTTTTGACAGCTTTTTATCCCATGCTCCCGCAGGGAAGAAATTTGTGATGTGCGACTGCGGGTACAAAAATACGGAAATGGGCGAGCTGCGGGAAAAATATCCCCAGTTGGAGTTTGCTTGGCGGATCTATTTCGGAAAGTGGGATATGCGGACGGACGATGAAGCGTTTTCCGTTATGATCTCCAGCTACAATTATCAGAGAATGACCAGCGCGGATATTGAAGTGCTGAAGTACTGCACCAATCTGAAGGCACTGGATCTGGGGCATCAGGCGATCTCCGATCTTTCTGTTATCGGACAGCTTACGGAGCTGAGAGTTCTGATCCTTGCAGACAACCGGATTAGAGACATCAGCCCCTTGGCGAATTTGAAGAATCTGGAATATGTGGAGCTGTTTGTCAATGATATCAAGGATGTTTCGCCCTTGGCGGAATGTAAGAACCTTGTGGATCTGAATTTGGGTTGGAACTGGCGGGTGAATGATCTTTCCTCGCTGTATTCTCTGGAGAAGCTGGAGCGGCTGTGGCTGCCTACTACAGATATCGATCGGGAGCAGGAGAAGGAGCTTGCCACGGTATTCCCCAATGTTCAGATGGTGTTTGACGATAAAGACTCCGTTTCCAGCGGCTGGCGTACCCATGAGCGCTACTTTATCATGCGGGCCATGTTTACAAACAATAAGTACGACGAAGCTTTCATAAAATAATACAAATATCCCTCTGTCAGAAATGACAGAGGGATGTTTTTTTCAATCAGCGGTGGTGGTAGTATACCCTGTTTTGCTTTTCTCTGCCGGGGGGCTCCGGCTCCGGTGCAAACAGACCGTACAGATCGCCTGCCCGCTGCTCCAGCTGCCAATAGGGATCTGTGGAGGCTTCTCCTGTGTTGAGAAATACCCCGGTCTGCCGTGCGGTATTCAGAATTTCCCGACCCCGGTCGTTGAAGGCAAGCACCCGGGTGTAGGGGGCAGGGGACAGAAGCGTTTCTTGGGTCAAACCCAAAAAGGCGCACAGCACCATGCGGTTGATCCTAGTATAAGTATACCGCTTGGACTTTACGCTGTCAATGATCTCGTGCAGACGGCTGTGTTTCCGTGCGGCATGCATCAGCTTCCGCCAAAGACCTTCGGAGCCGTAGGGCAGAGCCTCAAAATCCTCATCGGTCATGGTGCGAAGCCGGGTAAGAACGGCTTTTTCTCCTGCGGAAAGGGTATGCAGGGGCGCGCCGCGGAATACCTCGGCTGCTTCCACCGGTACAAACTCCTCCCACGGGGCATTTTGTGTCATTAGCAGGCGCACAGCGGTGGCGGAGGGGGCATTTTTATCTGCAGCCGGAGCATGATAGTCTCCGGTGCGCTGGATGGGAGCGGGTATCATGGCGCTGCCTTGGGACAAGATGGCTTTGCAGTATTCCACAGCCAGAATGTTGTTGGGCGCGGTCAAAAGGGAAGCATCGCAGAGCATAGCCTGCAGCGCCTGCTGCCGTGCGGCAGGGAAGGAAAGCCCTTTGTCAAGTTGGATCCGCAGAGCTTCCGGAAATTCGCTGCTCAAAAGCCCTTGGGCGAGGGAAAGCAGTGCTTGACGATCCGCTGTTTCCGCGCCGAAGGAAAGCCTCCGGCAAAAAGGGGAGAGGATCCTTACGCCCCCGGCGGCAAAGCCCTCTGCCGAGGAAAGGGCATAGGTCAAGGGCAGCTCCAGCACCAGATCTGCGCCGCATTTCACGGCGGCCTGCGCCCGCAGCGCCTTATCCAGCAGGGCAGGCTCCCCCCGTTGGACAAAATTACCGCTCATAAGGCAGACGATGCCCCCATCGGGGTTTTCCTGCCGTACCAGCCCAAGCTGCCGGACATGACCCAGATGCAGGGGGTTATATTCACAAATAATGCCGGTGATCTCCAAAAAAATCCCGCCTTTCCCCGAAAAATTTGCAAACAGGGGTTGAGAAATTGGCAATAATATTATAAAATAGCCTTAGTTATGGTTATCTTACCACAAAATAGAACAAATGAAAATCATTATTTTTTTAGGAGGCAATTCCCATGAACATTCTGGTTATCAACGCCGGCAGCTCCAGCCTGAAGTATCAGTTGATGGATCCCGAGACCGGCAGCGTTTCCGCCAAGGGTCTGTGCGAGCGCATCTACATTGACGGCCGTCTGAACCACAATGCCAACGGCAAGAAGGTAGTCAAGGACATCCCCATGCCCACCCATTCCGAGGCCATCGCCGCGGTTCTGGACATTCTGGTGGATCCCGTTGACGGTGTGATCGCTTCTACCGACGAGATCGATGCCGTCGGTCACCGCGTGCTCCACGGCGGTATGGAATTCTTTGATTCCTGCATCATCGACGATGCCGTTATCGCTGCCATCGAGAAGTGCATCCCTCTGGGCCCCCTGCATAATCCCGCCAACCTCATGGGCATCCGTGCCTGCCAGGCGGTCATGCCCGCAACCCCTCAGGTGGCTGTGTTCGATACCGCTTTCCACATGACCATGCCTCCCAAGGCCTACCGCTACGCCATCCCCACCGAGTATTACAAGAACGATTCCATCCGCCGCTATGGCTTCCACGGCACCTCCCACAAGTATGTGACCAAGCGCGCCATTGAGCTGATGGGCACCAAGGATATCAAGATCGTCAACTGCCATCTGGGCAACGGCTCCTCTCTGTCCGCTGTCAGCGACGGCAAGTGCCAGGATACCTCCATGGGTCTGACTCCTCTGGCTGGCGTGCCCATGGGCACCCGCTCCGGTGATCTGGATGCCGCTGTGGCACAGTTCATCATGAACAAGTACGGCATGAGCGCTGACGAGTGTCTGAATATGCTGAATAAGAAGTCCGGCGTGCTGGCTCTGTCCGGCATCTCCTCCGACTTCCGTGATATCGAGAACGGTGCTGACGAGGGCAATCAGGATTGCACGCTGGCTCTGGATAAGTTCGCTTACGAAGTCCGCAAGTATATCGGCTCCTACGCCGCTGCTCTGGGCGGTCTGGATTGCTTGGTGTTCACCGCCGGTGTAGGCGAGAACTCCGGCTCCATGCGCTCACGGATCTGCGAGGGTCTGGAATTCCTCGGTGTCAAGATCGACCCCGAGAAGAACAAGGTTCGTGGCAAGGAAGTGGTGATCTCCACCGACGATTCCAAGGTCAAGGTCTGGATCATCCCCACCAACGAAGAGCTGATGATCGCTCAGGATACCGCCGAGCTGGTCAAGGCTGCCAACTAAGATACTCTGAGGCGGAGCGGCTGCTCCGCCTCTTGCCTTTTTAGGAGGATACACTATGATTACCGCAACCGAGCGCTTTCTGCGCTATGTTACCTTTGACACCCAATCCAACGAGCTGTCCGAAAGCTGCCCCTCCACCGAAAACCAGCGGCTGTTTGCCGCCGCGCTGGTGGAGGAGATGAAGTCTATCGGCATTACCGATGCCCACATGGATGCCCACGGCTATGTCTACGGCACAGTGCCGGGAGATCCCCGGCTGCCGGTGATCGGTCTCATCGCCCACATGGACACCTCTCCCGATGCTTCCGGTAAAAATGTCCGTGCCCGGATCGTGGAATACACCGGGGAGGATATTTGCTTGAATGAGGAAAAGCAGATCTACCTGCGGCAGAAGGACTATCCCAGCCTTGCCGCGCATGTGGGCAAGCATCTCATCGTCACCGATGGCACGACCCTGCTGGGCGCAGACGATAAGGCAGGCATTGCCGAGATCATGACCGCCGCGGAGTTTTTGATGACCTGCCGCATGGCGCACGCAACCGTGAAGATCGCCTTTACTCCCGACGAGGAGATCGGCAGGGGAGCAGACCTGTTTGATGTGGCGGCCTTTGGCGCGGACTATGCCTACACCGCCGACGGCGGCACGCTGGGTCAGCTCGAGTATGAAAACTTCAATGCCGCCGCCGCCAAGGTGGAGGTACGGGGTCTAAACATCCATCCCGGCTCCGCAAAGAACAAGATGGTCAACTCCCAGCTCATCGCCATGGAGTATAACAGCCTGCTGCCTGCCCACCAAAGACCGGAGTGTACCGAGGGGTATGAGGGCTTTATCCACCTCGTCGGTATGCAAGGCGAGGTGGAGAGCACTGTGCTGCGCTATATCATCCGGGATCATGACATGGAGAAGTTCCGGATCAAAAAGACAGTGCTGCAGGAGGCTGCGGACTTTATCAACTTGAAGTACGGCAAGGATACCGTTGCGCTGACGATGACCGACAGCTACTACAATATGCGGGAGAAGATCGAGCCCTGCATGTATGTGGTAGAACGGGCGATGAAGGCAATGCGGGGTGTGGGGATCGAGCCTTCGGTGGTGCCCATTCGCGGCGGCACCGACGGTGCGCGGCTGTCCTTTATGGGCTTGCCCTGTCCCAACCTGTGTACCGGTGGAGAGAATTACCACGGCCGCTTTGAGTACATCCCCATCGAGGATATGGATGCCTGCACCCGTATGCTGGTGGAGATCGCCACAACACTATAAAAAACCCGGAGCGGTTCATTTTGAACCGCTCCGGGCTTTTATCCTATTCAATCAACCTTCAAAATCGGCCTCGTCCGCGACGAATTCCTCAACGGCCTCAACGACCTCTTCCACAGCCTCGGCAACTTCCTCGGCGACTTCTTCTACGATCTCCGGGGCGGCGGGAGCTTCCTCAGCCACTTCCTCGTCTGCTTCCACGGCGGCTTCGTCGCAGCTCTTGCACTCGGGCAGGTAGGACATGATCTTCTTGGCCCATGCAACGATCTGCTCGCCATAGGTAGCCAGAGCATAGATAGCGCCGACGATAGCAGCCAGAACGGTCAGGATTCTTGCGATAACACCAACGATTTTCATAATAAAGGATCCTCCATTTTCAAAAATTTATTGATACTACAAGTATAACCAATGGGCAGACAAAAAGCAACCCAAAAATTGACAATTTACGGAAAAGTCACAGATTCCCTATACATAACCGTACATTCCCCGGATGCTGACCTCTCCGGAGCTGACGGTTTTTTTCTCACCCCGGTCTGTGCGGACGAGAAGAGCACCGTCGCTGTCGATATCCACGGCGATGGCGTGCTCCACGGTATCTGCCCGGAGGATGGAGATCTCCTTGCCCAAGGTGATGCACCCAGCCCGGTAGCGGTCCAGCATAGCCTGCTTTTGGGAGAACAGCCCAGCATCCATTTTCTGCAGGGCGGCGATCATGGCGGCAGCCACAGCGCAGCGGTCAATGGCTTTTCCCGTTTCCAGAGCCAGAGAGGTGGCGATACCGCCAAGCTCCGGCGGGAAATCCTCTGCCCTTTGTGTACAGTTGATGCCCACACCGATAACAGCGTATGCGGTCAGACAGTTGGAATAGTCCACGGAAAGCTCCGTGAGGATGCCGCCCAGCTTACGGCTGCCGATGACAAGGTCATTTGTCCATTTGATGCCCGGACGGATGTGTGCTGCCGATTCCACCGCATCGCACATAGCCACCGCGGTGGCGCAGGTCAGGTGCATCAGTTCATCGGGGGGACAGCCGGGGCGGAGCAGTACCGACAGGTAGATGCCCTGTCCGCCGGGGGAATGAAAGCTGCGTCCCATTCTGCCTCTGCCGCCGGTCTGGCGGTCAGCTAAGATCACAGTGCCGTGGGGCGCGCCCTTGGCGGCAAGCGCCTTGGCATAGTCATTGGTGGAGCCAACGGTATCCAGACAGTGGATCTGCCATTGGGGCTCATTTGGAAAGTGCGCCGAGATGTTCTCCCGGCGCAGCTCATTTTTGTTCATAGGATTCCTCAATCAATGTCGCTTACGACTTCCTCAGGGGGGAAGTCCAGAATTTCGAGATGCTGCAGATAGCGCTTGTACTGCTTGAAGAAGGCGGCGTAGTAGAAGCCGTCCACGATCCGCTCATCCAGTGTAAATTTCACATCCAGATACTTGCGCTGTACCACGGTGCCGTCCTCCTGCACCTCCAGAGCGCGGCGCTTGCAGCCGAAGGCGCCGAATACCGGCAGGTTGCCGAAGTCATACAGGTGGTGGTAAATGGGAGGGATACCCAGCGAGCCCATGCTGGTGAAGAACAGAGAGCCGTGGAAGGGGCTGACTTCCAGCAGGAAAGCGGGGAGCAGACCGAAATAGTCCAGCGTCCGCAGCAGCCACACGGTAAACTTCAGCAGTACGCCGGGGATCAGGGTCAGAAGCCCTGCGGTGTTGTCGAAATTGGAATCCAGCGCCGCGGAGGATTTTTCCTTCTCAATGGCGGCGTTCAGCTTGTTGTAAACATCCTCTGCGGTGTCATAGGGGGTCAGATGCACCTTTACGATGGTATCCGGGGACTCTGCCTTCATTTCCTTCTTGATGGTCATGCAGTACTGGATGTCGTTGCCTCGGGAATAGACCTTCTGACCGGAAAGAAAACGGTTCAGACCGGGATACTTTGCCACGGTGCGGACATAGCATGCCAGCAGCACATGGGTCAGACCGAAGCTGGTAAGACCCTCCCGGCGCTTCTGCCGGATGTAGCGCTCCACATGGGTGATCTCAAAGGCATCGGAGAAGAAGTTGGTGGAGGTGTTGCGGGTCACCATGATGTAGGGAGACACCTGCGACATGGGGGGCAGGGTACGGATCCGCCGTCCGTCGGTACGGTCGCCCCAAGTGGGGTGATATTCCCCGATGGGGTGCATCCGAATGGCAAACACCAGCACCATACAGCCGCCAAAAAACAGGAGATCCGGCAGCAGATCCAAAAAGCCCATCTGGGCGCTGTGTTCATAGTACAAAAGGGCTGCAATAGGGGCTGCCAGCAGGGGCAAGAGCAGCCAGAACTGCTTGATCTTGCCGCAGGTGATGGCGGTATAGATCATGCAGAAGAACACCAGCGCAATGATGAACAGAGACAGGACAAAGCCGTTGGTGATAAAATTGTGGGGACGCAGAGCATAGTAAGCTGCCATCATCCACATGGGGATGGCGGTCTTATAAAACAGCTCTTTGCCGCTGATGAGGGTGATGAGCACATACAGTAAGGCGGCTGCCACCGGCAGAACGATTTGACTCCACACTTCCAGCGAATCCCATGTCCCTTTCACACAGGGGATCACAATGCGGGCCACTGCCGAGCCGACCAGACACAGTGCCATCAGCCATGTCAGCAGGTTTTTCCGGCTGACATATAAATGAATCCTTCTTTCCATAACGCCTTCATTATACCAGAGCGAAAGGGATTACGCAATGGAAAATTCGACAGCTTATCTTAATTTTTTACAGATTTCGGCAATATGAGCCGGGGTAGAACCGCAGCAGCCTCCCAGCAAAGTGGCACCCATGGCGTGGCAATCTGCCAAAATAGCGGCAAAATCGCCGATGGGCATATCATAGCGGGCAGTGCCGTCAGCGGCGATGGTGGGGTTTCCGGCGTTGGGCTTGCACAGCAGAGGACCCTTCACATACCGGCGCAGCTTGCTGACCAGATAGGGGGTCATCATGTCGGCGCTGACGCAGTTAAAGCCCACGGCAGCGGCACCCAGCTCCTCCAGCTCCTGCAGCACAGGCCCTACCTCTCTGCCGGAGAACAGAGAGCCGTCGCTTTGCATGATGAAGCTGTACATACAGCAGGTGGCGCCCTCCATTTCCGCGGCGGCAAGGATCGCCTCCGCTTCTTGGGGGTACATCAGTGTCTCCGCTGCCAGCAGGTCGGCACCGCCGTCCAGCAGACCCCGGATCTGGCGGGCGTAATTCTCCACAAGAACATCGAAGTTTGCCTCATCCCAGCTATCCACAAAGGAGCCGAGGGTGGTCAGATTGCCTGCGATCAGCGCATCCGGGGCGGCGGACCGGGAAAGCGCCACCAGACGCGCATTGATCTCCTCTGTCCGGTCTGCCAGACCCACCCGCTCCAGCGCGATGGGCTGGGCTTGGAAGCTGGGGGCATAAAGGATCTGGCTGCCTGCGGCGGCATACTGCTGCTGCAGCGCCACCAGCGGCTGGGGATTCTCCAGCACCCACTGCTCCAGACAGACTCCCCGGGGCATCCCGGCAGCCATAAGATTGGAGCCTGTGGCACCGTCTAAAAACCGCGCTCCCGCGGCGATCTTTTCGTGAAATTCTTCTACGGTCAGCATACGCGTCACCTCATAGTTTGGATGTGGATTATTATAAACGAAAAGAGGAAATAATGCAACAAAGATTGACGCGGGATATAAAATCTGGTAAAATAAACGCAAATTCTATAAAAAGGAGCGCTTTTTATGAAAAAGACGGTTTTAAGAGAATATGCCAAGCTGATCGTCCGCTGCGGTGTCAATGTGCAGAAGGGACAGGAGGTCATTGTCTATGCGGATCTGGATCAGCCCCAGTTCGTGCAGATGGTGGTAGAGGAGTGCTACAAGGCAAAGGCAAAAAAGGTCATTGTGGAGTGGAACTATCAGCCCATGGCAAAGATCCATGTGCGCTACCAGTCTGTAAAGACGCTGGGTACTGTCACTGAGTGGCAGAAGGCACGCCGCCAGCATCAGGTGGACACCGTACCCTGCCGTATCCATTTGATCTCCGAGGATCCCGATGGTCTGAAGGGTATGAACATGGGCAAGCTGGCGAAGGCACGCCAGATGAGCTATCCCATCCTCAAGCCTTACCACGATCAGCTTGAGGGCAAGGAGCAGTGGTGCATCGCCGCAGTGCCCGGTGCCGCATGGGCAAAGAAGGTGTTCCCCGGTCTGAGCAAGGCACAGGCTATGGAAAAGCTGTGGGAGGCGATCCTGTTCACTTCCCGTGTCAACGAGGATCCGGTGAAGGCTTGGGAGGAGCACAATGCCAATCTGAACAAGCGCTGCCAGTATCTGAACTCTCTGGGCATCGAAAGCCTGCACTATACCGCCGACAACGGCACTGATCTGACCGTGGGCATGATCCCTCAGGCACGGTTCTGCGGCGGCGTGGAGGTCAGCAGTCAGGGTATTTCCTTCAATCCCAACATTCCCACCGAGGAGTGCTTCATCTCTCCCATGAAGGGCAAGGCAGAGGGCATCGTTTACTCCACCAAGCCGCTGTCCTATCAGGGTCAGCTCATTGAAAACTTCTTCATCCGCTTTGAAAACGGCAAGGCGGTGGAAGCCAAGGCGGAAAAGGGCGAGGAGCTGCTGAACACCATGCTGTCTATGGACGAGGGTTCTGCCTATCTGGGTGAGTGCGCGCTGGTGCCTCAGGCAAGCCCCATCTGCGAAAGCGGCCTGCTGTTCTACAACACCCTGTTCGATGAAAACGCCGCCTGCCATCTTGCCATGGGCATGGGCTTTGCCGACACCATCGAGGATCACCACAATAAGACTCTGGAGGAGTGCCGTGCGCTTGGTATCAACGACTCCATGATCCATGAGGACTTCATGATCGGCTGCGACTCCATGAACATCGATGCCATCTGCGCCGGCGGCAAGGTGGTGCCCATCTTCCGTGGCGGAAACTGGGCATTTTGATGTGAAAAAAATAGAAAAAAACAAAAAATAACACTTGCAATCTCTTTTCGGATATGTTATGATATCCGGGCGATTGAAGATTGCTGGGGCAATTATGCCCTTTTAACTAACGAGAAAGAGGTGAACAACATGAAGGAAGGTATCCATCCCAAGTACGAACAGACTACGATTCGCTGCGCCTGTGGCAATGTCTTTACGACCGGCTCCACCAAGAAGGACATTCGAGTTGAGATCTGCTCCAAGTGCCACCCTTTCTATACCGGCAAGCAGAAGCTGGTTGACACCGGTGGACGTGTTGACAGATTCAATAAGAGATTTGGTCTGAAGTAAGACAGAGTCCGCACTGCGTTTTTCGTGGTGCGGACTTTTTGTTTATTTTTTTGCATTTTCTTGCCCTTGCTCCGTATTCGTGGTATACTAAATTTTATGAAGAATGCGGTGTTTTTTGACCGCCGGAGGAATTTGATGGAATCTAATTTTGAAAAGAAGACACAGGAGCGGGCGGTTTTGGTGGGCTTGAACGCGGATTGCTTCACCCAAGCCCAGACCGCCACCGACGAGACCTTGGAGGAGCTGGAGGCTCTGCTGGAAACGGCAGGGGGCTTCTGCACCGGCAAGGTGCTGCAAAACCGCCATACCCCCGACCCCCACAGCTTTATCGGCGAGGGAAAGGCGCAGGAGGTGCGGATGCTGGTGGAAGCCACCGCCTCCACCATGGTGATCTTTGATAACGAGCTGTCCCCCGGTCATATCCGGGCGCTGGAGGAGATCCTAGGGGTCACGGTGCTGGACCGCAGCGCCCTGATACTGGATATTTTTGCCCAGCGTGCCCGTACCAAGGAGGGCAGGCTGCAGGTAGAGCTTGCCCAGTATAAATATCTTCTGCCCCGGCTGTCCGGCATGGGCAAGAGCCTGTCCCGGCAGGGCGGCGGCATCGGTACCCGGGGCCCCGGTGAGACTAAGCTGGAATCCGACCGGCGGCATATCCGGGAGCGGATCCACCGTCTGGAGGGAGAGCTGGAGCAGGTGCGGCAGGTTCGGGGCGTTCAGCGGGAGCGGCGGATGAAAAATTCCGTGCCGGTGGTGGCCATCGTGGGCTATACCAACGCGGGAAAATCCACTCTGCTGAACCGATTGACCGGTGCGGGCATCAGCGCCAACAACCGGCTGTTCGATACGCTGGACACCACCTCCCGGCAGCTTACCGTGTCGGACAATCTGGATGTGATCCTGTCCGATACCGTTGGCTTTATCGCCAAGCTGCCCCATCATCTGGTGGATGCCTTCCGGGCAACGCTGGAGGAGCTGGAATATGCCGACCTGCTGCTGCATGTGATCGATGCTGCCGACCCCAACCGGCAGGAGCATATTGCGGTGGTGGAGCGGCTCATCGCCAAACTGGCAAAGGCAGGCACACCGGTGCTGCAATGCTACAACAAGGCGGATCTGGTGCTGCCCGAGGATATCCCCATCGGGGGGGACATTATTTCCATGTCCGCAGCCACCGGCGCAGGCATGGAAGCGCTGCTGACCGCCATCGAAAAGGCGCTGGGACACAGCCGCCATCACATCACCGTGAAGCTGCCCTATTCCATGGGCGGCATGGTGGAGACCCTGCACAGCAACGCGCAGGTGCTGGGTGTGGATTACACCGGCGAAGGCATCGTTGTGGAGACGGTGGTGGATGAGATCCTGTACGGCAGGTTGAAAAATTATATTATAAAGGAGTGCTGACCTTGGAGGAATATCTGGTGCCCACCCAATTCGGGGAGGATGAATTTGTGGAGAAAAAATCCCGTTTCATCGGGCGCGTCTGGCCTGTTCAAACGGAGGAGGAGGCGCTGGCACGGATCCAAGAGATGAAAAAGCAGCACTACGACGCCACCCACAACTGCTGGGCGTATATCATCAAGGACGGCGCTACCCGTTTTTCCGATGACGGCGAGCCGGGCGGCACTGCCGGAATGCCCATGGTGCAGGTGCTGCAGCGGGAGGGGCTTTTTAACATCGTATGCGTGGTGACCCGTTACTTTGGCGGAATCCTGCTGGGGGCAGGGGGTCTGGTCAGAGCCTATACCAAGGGGGCTAAGATCGCCGTGGACGCGGCGGGAAAGTCTATGAAACGGGTCTGGTCGGCGGTGTATCTGCCCTGTCCATACAGCTTTTATGACCGGGTGAAGCTGGAGGTGGCTGCCTTCGGCGGCATCCTCCGGGACACCCAGTTCGGCGCGGAGGTGGAGCTGGAGATCTTGCTTCCGGAAGCGCAGACCCAGCCCTTTTTTGACCGGATCACCGATATGACCAGCGGCACGGTGGAGCTCATGCAGATCGGGCAGGAGTACCGGGCGTTTCCGGTGCAGGCAGAATAAATAGCAGGCAGAATTTTTTCGGCATTTTTATTTCCCGGGGTGGAATATCCCCGAAGTTTGTGTTATAATGAATTGATTCAGCAAAAAGGAAAGGAGGGGCATGCCATGGCGTTTCCCAACGCGTTTATCGACGAGCTGATCGCCAGAAATCCAATCGAAGATGTGGTAGGCCAGTATGTGAGCCTGAAGCGCTCCGGCGGCAATCTGTTCGGGCTTTGCCCCTTCCATGGGGAAAAGACAGCCTCCTTCTCCGTTTCTCCCGATAAGGGTATTTACTACTGCTTCGGCTGCCACAAGGGCGGCGGTGCGGTGAACTTTATGATGGAGATCGAGGGACTGAGCTATCCCGATGCCGTCCGTGCCCTAGCCAAACGGGCGGGCATGGAGGTGCCGGAGGACGAGCAGTACCAGAGCCGTTACCGCCGGCAGGAGCGCCTTTGGGCGCTGCATAAGGAAGCGGCGCGGTTTTTCCATAGCTGCCTGTATGCCCCCGTGGGCAAGGCTGCGCTGGATTACGCACTGGGCAGAGGTATGCCCAAGTCTACTTTGACCACCTTCGGCATCGGCTATGCGCCGGATAGCTGGACGGCACTGGTAGATGCCATGCGGAAAAAGGGCTACACCGATCAGGAGCTGAAGGATTCCGGGCTTGTCACCGAGTCCAGAAAAAACGGCAGCCTGTTTGACCGGTTTCGGGACAGGCTCATGTTCCCCATCATCGATGTCCGCGGAAATGTGATCGGCTTCGGCGGACGGATCATGAAAAACGATCCGGGCACCGCAAAGTACCTCAACTCTCCGGAAACGCTGATCTTTAATAAGCGCAAGAATCTGTTTGCGCTGAATCTTGCCAAAAAGAGCAAGCTGGGCTATCTGATCTTGGTGGAGGGGTATATGGATGCCATTGCCCTGCACCAGTACGGCTTCGACTGTGCCGTTGCCTCTCTGGGCACGGCGCTGACCGAGGACGGCGCGGTGCTGCTCAGCCGCTATACCGATCAGGTGGTTCTGATCTACGACGGCGACCAGGCAGGTCAGAACGCCACAAAGCGTGCCATTCCCATTTTGGAAAAGGCAGGCCTGCAGGTGAAGGTGCTGCAGATGCGGGACGCCAAGGATCCCGACGAGTATCTGAAAAAATTCGGCGCGGAGCGGTTCCGCCAGCTTTTGGAGGAGTCCTCCAACCGGGTGGAGTACCAGCTTGGTGCTATTTACAGAAAATATGATATCGGGCAGGATGACCAGCGGGTGAAATACCTGCAGGAATGTGCGGATCTGATCAGCACCCTGCCCGGCGCGGTGCAGCGGGAGGTCTACGGCGGCAGAGTGGCGGAAATCGCCAAGATCAGCGCCGATGCCATGAAGCTGGAGATCAGCCGTGCCTACAAGCGCCGCCAGTACCAGAACAAGAAAAAGCAGGAGAAGATCGATCTGTCTCCCCAGCGCACCCATCAGCCCAGAAGCCGGGATATCCGCTATGACAATATGCGCTCCGCTATGGCGGAGGAAGCGGTGATCGCCATGGTGCTGAAGCAGCCGGAGCTGCTGGAGCACACCCGGAAGCTGGAGGGGGAGAAGTTTTCCTCGCCGCTGCTGGGCAAGGTATACACCCAGCTGTCCCAGCGCTATCGGCAGGGGCTGGAGGTCTCCGCCGGGGTACTGGCAGAGCTGAGCGGCGAGGAAATGTCTCATATCACCGGGATCTGCCAGCGGCAGCAGGCAGCCCCCAGTGAGGAAGCCCTGCAGGACTGTATCCGAACCATCGAGCAGGAGAATGACCGGGGCAAGGTCAGCTCGGCAGAGGATCTTCTGGCGCTGCGGAACAAGATGAAAGAAAGCAAGGGATTAAAAGGATGACATCCGTTCTTTTGGAACAGGATAACGCGCTGCCCCTTCCCGAAGACGATATGCAGCTTTATTTGCAGCAGATCCGCCGGTATCCGCTGCTCACTGCGGAGGAAGAGCGGGAGCTGGCAAAGCGCTGCGCTCAGGGAGATCAAGAGGCAGTGCGCCAAATGGTCAACTCCAACCTGCGGCTGGTGGTTTCCGTTGCACGGGAATATGCCGGACAGGGCGTGCCGCTGCTGGATCTGATCCAAGAGGGCAGTATCGGTCTGCTGGCAGCAGCCCGAAAATTTGACTACGCTCTGGATTACCGCTTTTCTACATACGCCACCAAGTGGATCCGGCAGGGTGTGACCCGGTGTCTCATGAACCATGGCGGCGTGATCCGTGTGCCGCTGCATACGCTGGAGCGGATCCGCAAGGTCAATGCCGCTAAGCAGGCGCTGCTGCAGGAGACCGGAAAGGTGCCCACGGCAGAGCAGATCAGCGAAAGATGTGGCATCGGGGCGGATAAGGTAAAAAAATATTTGCAGATCAACCCGGAGACCTGTTCTCTGGACGCACCGCTGACCGAGGACGAGGACGGAACGCTGGGGCTGCTGATGGAGGATATCCGGGCACCGCAGCCCCAAGAGGAGCTGGTTCGCCAAGAGTTGAAAAACACCTTGGATTCTCTGCTGGGACAGCTTCCCCAGAGGCAGCAGCTTTTGCTGCGGCTGCGCTTCGGCATGGAGGATGGGATCTGCTATTCCTTGGAAGCCATCGGCACCCGGCTGGGGATATCCAAGGAGCGCTCGCGGCAGATCGAGCAGCAGGCGATACAGCGGCTGCAAAAGCTCAGCGCCGGTCTGGGATTGGAGGACTTTTTGAATGAATGAACGGGAATTTTCCTTTGCCAAAGCCCCTTGGGAGCTGGCGGTGGAAAAGCTTCACCGGGGGGACAGCCTTTCCGCGGTGCGGCTTCTGGCGCTGACCGACGCCGAGGAGGAAGCAGAGGTGGAGGAAGCCATTGCACGGCTGACGGAGCAGGGGGTGACACTGGATGTAACGGCTCTGCCCAAGTACGAGGCAGAGGGGGAGACGGCACAGCGGATCAAGCTGGAGCAGGCGGTCATCGACAGCGGCATGGATAGCCGTCTTTTGCCGGAAAATGATCCTCTGCGGCTGTATCTGGAGGAGCTGGCGGCGACCCCTGCCGCGGGAGATCCTCAGCTTTTGGCGCTGCGGTATTTAGAGGGCGAGGAATCGGCTGCCCGGATGCTGTGTAATGTCTGCCTGTCGCAGGTGATTCAGATCGCCGCCGAAATGACCGGCTGGGGCGTTCTGCTGCTGGATCTGGTGCAGGAGGGCAGCCTTGCCCTGTGGCAGAGCATCCTCAGCTACGATGGCAGCGGCAGCTTTGAAAACCACAGCGGGTGGCATATCCGGCAGGCGATGGCAGCTCAGGTGCTTCTGCAGGCAAGAGCCGGTGAGACAGGGCAGAGGATGCGTTCCCTTTTGGAGCGCTACCGCACCGCCGACCGTGCGCTTCTGACGAGGATCGGCAGAAACCCCACGGTGGAGGAGATCGCACAGGAAATGGGCATTACCGTGGAGGACGCTCTGCTGGTGCAGCAGATGGTGGAGTCCGCCCAGACTATGGAGCAGGTAAAAAAAGCATCCCAGCCCAAGGAAGAATCTCCGGAGGATGACTTGGCGGTGGAGGATACCTCCTATTTCCGGAGCCGCCAGCGGATCATGGATATGCTCTCCGGTCTGGATGAGCTGGAAGGCCAAATTTTGACATTGCGGTTCGGTTTGGAGGGGGCAAAGCCTCTAAGCCCCGAGGAGACCGGCAAAAAGCTGGGTCTTACAGCCGCGGAAATACTGACCCGGGAAGCTGCCGCCTTGGCAAAGCTCCGGGCAGGAAACTAAGAAAGAGGAAATGATTATGGCGAAAACTGTTTCCATTGCCATTGACGGCCCTGCCGGCGCAGGCAAAAGCACCATCGCACGGCGGCTTGCCCAAGAGCTGGGCTATTGCTATGTGGATACCGGGGCGATCTATCGCACCGTTGCCTATTTTATGGACATTCTGGGTATCAGCCCCAAGGATGCCGACGGCGTTGCCAAATACATCGACGAGCTGACCGTTGAGATCGAGTATGATGAAGCGGGCAAGCAGCACATGATCATGAACGGCATGGATGTGACGGAGGATATCCGTACCCCGGAGATCTCCCAGAACGCCAGCTTGGTGTCTGCCCATAGCTTTGTGCGGGATGTGCTGCTGGATATGCAGCGGGATGTGGCAAAAAAGCACAATGTGATCATGGACGGACGGGACATCGGCACCGTGGTGCTGCCCCGTGCCACCGTGAAGATCTTCCTCACCGCCTCCGCGGAGGTTCGTGCTAAGCGACGCTATGACGAGATGATCGCCAAGGGTCAGAAGGCGGAGCTTTCTCAGGTGCTGAAGGACATTCAGCAGCGGGACTATCAGGACACCCACCGTGCCGTTGCGCCGCTGAAGCAGGCGAAGGATGCGGTGCTGGTAGATACTTCCCGGCTGGATATCGAGGGCGTCGTGGCGGCTATTAAGGCGATCATTGCCGAGAAGGTGAACCCATGAGCATCACGGTAGCCAAAAGCGCAGGCTTTTGCTTCGGTGTCAGCCGAGCGGTGGAGCTGGTGGAGCAAACGGCACAGGAGGGTAAGCAGGTTGTGACCCTGGGACCCATCATCCACAACCGCCACGCGGTTGGGCGCTTTGAAAGTATGGGGGTAAAGGTCATCAACACCCCGGAGGAGGTACAGCCGGGCAGCTCGGTGATCATCCGCTCCCACGGCGTATCCAAGGAGGTATACCGGCGGCTGGAAGCACAGAATGTTCAGATCATCGATGCCACCTGTCCCTTTGTCAAGCGGATCCATGAGATCGTCAGCAGGGCGGAGGAGGCGGGGCGGCTGCCTGTGATTATCGGCACCCGTGCCCACCCGGAGGTGGAGGGAATCGCAGGCTGGTGCCAAAGCTGCAAGATCTTTGAAACTCCCGAAGAATTGGAGGAATGGGCGAATAGCGGCGAAATATCCGCCGATCAGCCCATCAGTATGGTCTGTCAGACCACTTCCACTGAATTTTTATGGAAAAAATGCGAAGAAATTGCAAAAAAACAGTTTACTAACTTGAAAATTTTTGATACAATATGCAAAGCAACTGAATTTCGGCAAAGCGAAGCGGCAAAATTGAGTTCAATTTGTCAGGCCATGGTCGTTGTAGGTGACGCAAGCAGTTCCAACACAGGCCGTCTCGCCATGATTTGCCGGGAGCACTGCGGCAGGGTCGTTCTGGTGGATAACGCATCGGAGCTTGAGCCTGCGTTTTTCCGCGGTGTGGCTGATGTTGGAATCACGGCCGGTGCGTCAACACCGGCGTGGATTATAAAGGAGGTCAACAAGACTATGAGCGAAATTGTAAATGCTGATGTAATGCAGGAGGAGAACTTTGCCGAACTTCTCGAGCAGTCCATCAAGACTTTAAATACAGGAGATAAGGTCACCGGTGTTGTCACCGGTATCGGCAACACCGAAGTCCAGGTCGATCTGGGCACCAAGCACGCCGGTTACATTCCCTATGACGAAGTAAGCGCCGATCCTTCTGTGAAGCCTGAGGACATTCTCAAGGTCGGTGACGAGATCGAGGTTTTCGTTGTTCGCGTTAACGATCAGGAAGGCACCGTGCAGCTGTCCAAGAAGAAGCTGGACGGCATGAAGATCTGGGACGATATGGCTGCCTATGTGGAGGGTAAGACCACTGTGGAAGGCACCATCACCGAGGCCAACAAGGGCGGTCTGGTCGCCAACATCAAGGGCATCCGGGTGTTCATCCCCGCTTCCCAGTCCGGCATTGCCAAGGGCGGCGATATGGAAAGCGCCATCGGCAGCACCGTGAAGCTGAAGATCACCGAGGTCAACCGTGCCCGCCGCCGTGTTATCGGCTCCATCCGTGCCGTCAACTCTGAGGAGCGCAAGGCTGCGCAGGAGAAGATCTGGAACGAGATCGAAGTGGGCGCTAAGTACCACGGCGTTGTGAAGTCTCTGACTTCCTACGGCGCATTCGTGGATATCGGCGGCGTGGACGGCATGGTCCATGTTTCCGAGCTGAGCTGGAACCGCATCAAGACTCCCGCTGATGCTGTCAGCGTGGGCGACGAGATCGATGTTTATGTCATCTCCTTCGACGCTGAGAAGCGCAAGATCTCTCTGGGCTACAAGACCGCTGAGATGAATCCGTGGAACCAGTTCATGACCGGCTACAATGTGGGCGATGTTGTGGATGCCAAGATCGTGAAGCTGATGACCTTCGGCGCCTTCGCTGAGATCATTCCCGGCGTTGACGGCTTGATCCACATTTCCCAGATCGCTGACCGCCGCATTGGCAAGCCCGAGGATGTTCTGTCCGAGGGTCAGCAGGTGCAGGTCAAGATCACCGATGTGGACGCCGAGAACAAGCGTATCTCCCTGTCCATCCGCGCACTGCTGGAAGATGCACCCGTGGTGGAGGAAGAAGTCGAGGAAGTGGCTGAGGAAGTCGCTGAGTAATTCGTTTTCTACATACCGGGGCCGGGTGACCGACCCCGGTATTGTCATTGGAGGGGAAAATATGGTCAAGCATATCGTTGTTTACACATTCAAAGAGGGCGTGGACAAGGCGGAGGCGGTAAAGACCGTCGCTTCCGCGCTGGAGCCGCTGGTGGGCAAGATTCCCGGTCTGCGGCATATGGAGATCCGAGCTACCTACCAAGGGGGTATGGACTACTGCCTGTATTCTGAGTTTGAAAGCCGGCAGGCGCTGGCGGACTATCGGGAGCATCCCCTGCATCTGGAAGCCAAGACCCACTTTTTCCATTTACTGAACAGCCGCGTGGCTGCGGATTACGAGGTGTAAGTGTATGAAAGCTGTTGTTACCGTTGTAGGCAAGGACCGTGTGGGTATCATTGCCAATGTATGCGTCAAGCTGGCGGAGTTTAATGTGAATGTGCTGGATATCAGCCAGACCGTCATGCAGGGCTATTTCACCATGATGATGGTGGTGGATGTTTCCGGCTGCAGCCTGCCGCTGGCAGAGCTTTGCCGCCGGATGGAGGCAAAGGGTCTGGAAATGGGCCTGTCCATCCGTGTACAGCGGGAGGATATCTTCGAGGCTATGCATCGGGTGTGAGGTAGGCTATGTTGAATCAAAAGGATATTTTGCAGACCCGGGACATGATCGATAAGCGGCATCTGGATATCCGCACCATCACCATGGGTATCTCTTTGCTGGATTGTGCCCACCCGGATGTGGAGGTCTGCGCCCGGCAGATCTACGATAAGATCACCCGCCGCGCGGAAAAGCTGGTGCAGGTGGGGCAGGATATCGAGTGGGAATTCGGTATCCCCATCGTCAACAAGCGGATCTCCGTGACCCCCATCGCCATTGCCGGTGCGGCATGCCGCACCGATTCCTATGTGCCGCTGGCACTGGCTATGGATCGGGCAGCCAAGGAGTGCGGTGTCAATTTCATCGGCGGCTTCTCCGCTCTGGTGCAGAAGGGCGCTACCAACGCAGATTGGACTCTGATCCGCTCCATCCCGGAAGCATTGGCTGCCACCGAGCGGGTCTGCGCCAGCGTCAATGTGGGCTCTACTAAGGCAGGTATCAACATGGATGCCGTTGCGGAAATGGGCAGAGTCATCAAGCGCACCGCGGAGCTGACCGCTCATGATGACGGCTTGGGCTGTGCGAAATTGGTGGTGTTCGCCAACGCCGTGGAGGACAATCCCTTTATGGCAGGGGCGTTCCATGGTGTAGGCGAGGCGGAGTGCGCGCTGAATGTGGGCGTTTCCGGCCCCGGTGTGGTGTATCACGCCCTGCAGAGCGTCAAGGGGCAGCCCTTTGATGTGGTGGCGGAGACCATCAAAAAGACTGCCTTCCGAATCACCCGTATGGGTCAGATCGTTGGTGTGGAGGCAGGCAAGCGGCTGGATGTGCCTTTTGGTATCGTGGATCTGAGCCTTGCACCCACACCAGCGGTGGGAGACAGTGTCGCCCGGATCTTGGAAGAAATGGGTCTGGAGGTCTGCGGCACCCACGGCACCACCGCAGCCCTTGCATTGCTCAACGACGCGGTGAAAAAGGGCGGCGTTATGGCATCCAACCATGTTGGCGGTCTGTCCGGTGCGTTTATCCCTGTGTCCGAGGACGAGGGCATGATCGCCGCGGCGGAAGCCGGCGTGCTGACGCTGGATAAGCTGGAAGCCATGACCTGCGTTTGCTCCGTGGGTCTGGATATGATCGCCGTGCCGGGAGATACCGGCGCAGCCACCATTTCCGCCATCATCGCCGACGAAGCCGCTATCGGCATGGTCAATTCCAAGACCACTGCCGTGCGGATCATTCCCGCCCCCGGCAAGGTGGTGGGCGACCGGGTAGAGATGGGCGGTCTGCTGGGCAGCGCCCCGGTGATGCCGGTTCACGGGGAATCGGCAGAGAAGTTTATCGCCCGTGGCGGACGGATCCCCGCACCCTTGCAAAGTCTGAAAAACTAATGCATGCCCGCCGGTTTACGGCGGGCATTTTCCATGCATAGACGGTCAAATTCCGATTTGTTGACATGTTTGCACCGCAACCAAAGGCCCCCTTGTGTAAAGGGGGCTGTCAAAAATCTATTTGATTTTTGACTGGGGGATTGTAAGGTTTCGATACGGAACAATCCCTTGATTTTCAGGGTCTTTTTGGCGGTATATCCTAGGGAGCTGTGGAGACTTG
>JAFQFP010000029.1 GCA_017398625.1 Oscillospiraceae bacterium | reverse complement strand
TTTACACACCTGTGTACTATGTTACTACACTGTACACATTGACCGCCCGAAAAATCAAGCATTATTCCAATTCAAGAACATATAAATTAATCAAAATGCTGGGGAAATTGAAACTTTTCTTGTTGTTTTTAACGGGCGATCAATGATCGCCCCTACGAATTTGATTGAAACATTGATGAAAAATAATACTTTTTTGACACTCTGAAGGGACGCGGAGAGCCGCGTCCCTTGCTGTTATGAGTAGTTTTTTACTGGGCTCCCATGAGGATCTTTGCCAGAGCTGAGTTTTCGTCCAGAATAATGGTCTTCTGGTCGCCGGTCAGGCTCTTTTCCAGCGCGTCCAGCGCCAGCGTGAACTCATAGAATTCCTTTTTCTCAGCGGTGTCATAGGCGGCTGCCAGCAGACGCATATACTCCGCTTCGCCCTCCGCCACCAGCTTGGCAGCCTCGGCTTCCGCGTTGGAGACGATGATGTTCACCTTCTTATCTACATCGTTGCGAATAATGGAGGCATCATAGTTGCCGTCGGCGGTGTACTTCTCCGCCATCTGGTTCCGCTCGGAGATCATCCGGGAATACACCGCGTTCAGGTTGGAATCCGGCAGGTCAAACTGCTTGATCTTCACATCCGTGACATGGATGCCGTAGGCAGCGGCAAGCTGATCCACATCGGTGGCGATGCCCTCGTAGATCTCGTTGCGCTTGGCACCGTCCTCCATGTTGATGATGTCCGCCTGTGCCAGCGTGCCCATCACGGTCTTCAGCTCGTTGTAGGTCAGAGCGTCCAGCCGGTCCTCTGCCACAGAAGTAGTACCCAAAGACTGGTAGAACAGCTTAGGATCGGAGATCTGCCACAGGACATAGCAGTCCACAGTCATGTTCTGCTTGTCAGAGGTCAGCACCTCAGAGGGAGGGATGTCATAAAACTGGGTAGCCTTGGAAAAATACTTAACGCTGTCCAAAAAAGGCACCTTGAGGTGCAGGCCCGATTCTCCGGTGGTATCGATGATCTTGGAGAAGCGGACGGTGCAGGCATACTCATTCTCACGAACGGTAAACATGGAGTTGGATACCACGATCACCACCAGCAGCACGATCGCGGCAATAACGATTCCTTTTTTCATATCAGTTTCCTCCTACGATGCTCTCCAAAGGCAGGAGCATCTGCACATCAGAGCCCTCACCGGTGGTGCTGATGTACAGCTTCACCCCGGGCAGGATCTGGGAAATGGCTTCATAATACATTCTGGATCGTGTAATCTCCGGATTCAGGGCATACTCTGCATACATAGCTTCAAACATCGCCACCTGCTCGATGGCTTCGTTGATACGCTTCTGCTTCAGATACTCCGCGTTCTGGATCAGCTTATCCGCCTGCGCCTGAGCATCCGGCAGCTTGGCATTCTGGTACGCCTTGGCATCGTTGACCACGGTTTCCGCCTGCTGCTTGGCAGTTTCCACCGCCTTAAAGGCCTCGATCACATCGGTGGTGGGGGGCTCGGAGTCTTGGATCTTCACATCCACCAGCGTCAGACCGATATCGTACTCCTGCAGGATCTGCGCTACAAGATCCTTGACCTGCATCTGGATATTCTCCTTACCGTCGGTCAGAACGGAGTCCACCGTGGAGGAGCCCACCACATTACGCACCTGACTCTGGATCAGATTCCGCAGGATCATCTCCGGATCGTTAGAGGAGAACAGATACTGCACCGGATCGGATATCTTGTATTCCACAAAGAAATCCACATTGACGATGTTGTAATCGCCGGTGATCATGGTGCTTTCGTTTTCATTAACCTCGTAACCGTACTTGGTATCGTCGGAGGCATAGCCCAGCTCGATCTTCTGGTACACATTCACTTCTACCTTATGTACCTGCTGAATGCCAAAGGGAAGCATGAAATGAACACCTGCATCGGTCACATCCGTGACCTTGCCAAAGGTGGTCACCACCGCCTGCTGCTTATCGTCCACGGTGTAGAAGCAGGTCATAACACCGATGACCAGTACCATCACCACCGCTATGATGGCAACGACCTTACCCGCCTTTTTGAAATCCGTGGGCTTTTTATTTCCGCCGTTCTGGGGAGGCCAGCGGTAGGTTCCATTGTTTTCCATACAAATCTTCTCCTTATTACAGATTTTCCAATAATTCTTCTGCCGCGCTCCGCATTTTCGCGGCGACCCAACTGATCAGCATGATCCGCAGGGTCTTTTCCACCCGTTCCTTCGCACCGGGAACCGGCTCGGTATAGTCCTTCAAAGCCTCATTGAGGGCTTCTTCCAAACTGTCCGGATCATCCAACTGCTTTGCCCTTGCGGCCAGCCTCACAAACAGGAAATAAAGCCGTGCATCGTCGATGATGTCATCTTCTTCCTTGTCCAGCTCGCCGTTGACATAGCCCAGCAGCCCCACGATCCGCTCCATAGGCAGCACATTCTTCAGCATATTGATCTGAATGATGCGGCAGACCTGCCCCAGAGAATACCGCTTCTGCTGAGGTGACGGCAAAAACCCGCGCTTGACCCAGTTATGGATCGCGTGAGGCTCCAATCCCGTGATATTGGTCACCTGACTGAGCACCATGCCGCCTGCCATGGTCATGGAGGCAAACACATCCTCAATATGGTCTACCTTATCCTGCTGGATCTCCAGCAGTGTTCCGGGAATCCTCCACTGCATGCTTGTTCACTTCCTTTCTGTTTTCTTCCTTTGCGGTAATGTGATAATATCACATAATCATATGATTGTCAAGTATTATTTTTTGATTGTTTTTACGAATTTATTTACTGGCACTTGTCTATAAAAGCAACGACCCAAAGTGTTTTGCGAAAAATCTCTTTACGAACCCAAAAAAGTGTTGTACAATAGTAAAATAAACTGATAAAGGGGGCAAGCTCATGAATTGCATGAAATGCGGCACCAAGCTGGCGAAGGATCAAGTGTTCTGCGAAAGCTGCTTGGCAGAAATGGAGAAATACCCTGTCCGCCCCGGCACTGCGGTCCATTTACCCCGCAGGAATACCACCGATGCCGCCAAAAAAGCTACCGTTAAGAAAAAAGCTCCCACCGCCGAGGATAAGCTGCGAAAAATGCGGGTCGCCGTGCTTTGGCTCTCTGCCTTAGTACTGGTGCTATCCATTGTATTGGGTGCAGCCGTGATCTTCCTGTCCCAGCATATCCATTCCGGCAATCCCGACGAGACCATCGGTCAGAATTACAGTACCATCTCTCCGGAGGACCTTTCCTGACCCAGTGTTTCACGTGAAACATTTATATTTTCCCTGTTTCATGTGAAACAGTTTGAAACTATTGATTTCCCGAAGGCTTGGTGCTATAATTGCACTTACATTTTTAAGGAGACATACAATGGGTAAAATCATTGCAGTTGTCAATCAAAAAGGCGGTGTCGGTAAAACCACCACCGCCGTAAACCTCACCGCTGCACTGACCGCCTTGGGCAGAAAGGTGCTGCTGTGCGACTTTGATCCGCAGGCAAACGCCACTTCCGGGCTTGGCATCGACAAGCGGAAGGTCAAAAAGACCGTTTACGAGGTCATAATTGAACAGTCCGACGCGGCTTCCGCCGTGATCTCCACAAAATTCGGTGATGTGCTGCCGGCTTCCGCAGATCTGGCAGGTGCCGGCGTAGAGCTGATCTCCATGCCCAGCCCCAACCAATGTCTGCGCAACATTCTGCTTCCCTTGAAGGATCGCTACGATGTGATCTTCGTGGATTGCCCGCCCTCGCTGGAAATGCTGACACTAAACGCTCTTGCTGCCGCGGACAGTATTCTGGTGCCGGTGCAGTGCGAATACTACGCACTGGAGGGTCTTTCGGATCTAATGTCCACCCTGCGGGTGGTAAAGCGGAAGATCAACCCCTCGCTGGATATCTTTGGCGTTGCGCTTACTATGTTTGACGGAAGAACCAATTTTTCCACCCAAGTGGCGCAGGAGGTTCGCCGTCACTTTCCCGGAAAGGTGTTCGCTACGGTGATCCCCCGGAACATTCGCTTGGCAGAAGCCCCCAGCCACGGCATCCCGGTAACGGTTTACGACCGTTCCAGCCGCGGTGCGGCTGCCTACACAGCCATGGCGGCAGAGATCAACAACAAACTGTAACGAGGTGAAACTATGGCGTCACAGAAAGGTCTGGGCAAGGGTCTGGGTGCCCTTCTGGGAGATTTTTCAGAGGAAACCCCGGCAAAAAGCCCCTATCAAATACTCCCGATCTACAAGGTAGAACCAAACCCCGGTCAGCCCCGTCAGGATTTTGACGAGGAGGAGCTGCAAGCATTGGCAGATTCCATCGCCCTTCACGGCGTAGTACAGCCGCTGACCGTGCGGGAGGTAGGCTCCGGCTATTACCAGATCATTGCCGGCGAGCGCCGCTGGCGCGCCGCCCGGATCGCCGGTCTGACGGATATCCCCGCGGTGATCACAGAAGCCGACGACAAAAAAGCCATGGAGCTGGCGCTGATCGAAAATCTGCAGCGGCAGGACTTGAATCCTGTGGAAGAAGCACTGGGCTACCAAAGTCTGATGGCAGACTACGGCTTAACTCAGGAGGAAACCGCAGAGCGGGTGGGAAAATCCCGTCCAGCCGTGGCAAATGCCCTGCGTTTGCTCAGCCTTTGTCCTAAGGTATTGGAGCAGCTTCGCAAGGGCGCCCTTACCGCAGGCCACGCACGGGCGGTTTTGACGCTGAAAACCGAAAAGCAGCAAACGGAAGCCGCCCAGAAGATCATCGCTCTGGGACTGTCCGTGCGGCAGGCGGAGCTGCTGTGCAAAAACATGAACCGGGAAGCACCTGTGCAAAAAGAAGTCACCCTTGCGGTGGATTATGTGGCAGAGTGCGAGAAAAACCTGTCCAAGCATTTGGGCAGAGGGGTCAAGATCATTAACGGCAAGCGCAAAGGTCGCTTTGAGCTGGAATTTTACGGCGAAGAAGACCTGCAGGTCTTGCTGGATACACTAATGAAGATAAAGAGGTAAGAAAATGAAGAAAAAACTGTATAAACTGGACAACGGCAAGATGCTGGACGGTGTCTGCGGCGGTATCGCCGAGTATTTCGATATTGATCCCACCATTATCCGTGTGGCATGGGCGATCTTCGCTTGCTGCGGCGGCTGCGGTATCCTTGCCTATATCGTTTGCGCACTGATCATGCCCCGAAAGACCACCGAGATCATTGATGTTTAATAAGGAGAAGTAACCATGTTAGATATTAAAAGAATCAAAGAAGATCCCGCCGCAGTAAAGGCGGGTCTGCACGCCAAGGAAGTGGACTGCGATGCAGCCATCGACCGTATTCTGGAGTTGGACGAGCAGCGCCGCGAGCTGATCGCCAGCACCGAAAGCCGCAAGGCACAGCAGAACAAGGTTTCCAAGGAGATCCCCGCGCTGAAAAAGGCAGGGCAGGATGTTGCCCCCATCTTTGCACAGATGGCACAGCTGAAGGCGGGCATCGCCGAGGATGCCGCAAAGCTGGATGCCGTAATGGCAGAGTACCGTACACTGATGCTGAGCCTACCCAACCTGCCGGATGCCGATCTGCTCCCCGGCGGCAAGGAAAACAACGAGCCCCTGCGCTATGTGGGCGACAAGCCCCGGTTTGACTTTGCCCCCAAGCACCATGTGGATCTTTGCACCGAGCTGGGTCTGATCGACTATGAGCGGGGCGTAAAGCTTGCCGGTGCAGGCAACTGGATGTACACCGGCATGGGCGCCCGTCTGGAGTGGGCTCTGCTGAACTATTTCATCGACACCCACACCGCCGACGGCTACGACTTTATCCTGCCGCCCCACATGCTGGAGTATATGTGCGGCGAAACTGCCGGCCAGTTCCCCAAGTTTGCCGACGAGGTCTATAAGATCGCCAACCCCACCGATGACCGCATCCATTATATGCTGCCCACCGCCGAGGCTGCCCTTGCCAGCGTATATCGGGATGAGATCCTCACCGAGGCAGATCTGCCCAAGAAGTTCTTTGCCTACACGCCCTGCTTCCGCCGGGAAGCAGGCTCCCACCGCGCCGATGAACGGGGCATGGTGAGAGGCCACCAGTTCAACAAGGTGGAAATGTTCCAGTTCACCACCCCCGAAACCTCCGACGAAGCCTTTGATGAGCTGGTCACCAAGGCAGAAAAGCTGGTGGAGGGTCTGGGCTTCCACTTCCGTACCGTGAAGCTGGCGGCAGGCGACTGCTCCGCTTCCATGGCAAGAACCTATGATATCGAGATCCTGATCCCCTCCATGGACGGCTATAAGGAGGTTTCCTCCGTCTCCAACGCCAGAGACTATCAGGCTCGCCGGGGCAATATCCGCTACCGCCGCGCCGATGGCAAGATCGACTTTGTCCACACGCTAAACGGCTCCGGTCTGGCCACCTCCCGGATCTTCCCCGCTCTGGTGGAGCAGAATCAGCGCGCCGACGGCTCCATTCTGGTGCCCGAGTGCCTGCGCAAGTATCTGGGCGGCATCGAGATCATCGAAAAGAAGTAAGTTCGCAGGGCAGAGCTTCTCTGCCCCTGCAAAAATAAGAAAGGACGAAATTACTTATGAGCAACAAAACAAAAAAGCCCTCATGGTGGGAGGAATTCAAGGCATTTGCCATTAAGGGCAACGCCATGGCGCTGGCTGTCGGCACCATCATCGGCGGTGGCTTCTCCACCATCACCAAGAGCCTGACCAATGACATTATTATGCCTGTGGTCAATATCTTCTTGGGCGGTACCGATTTCAGCAAGGCGCAGATCGCCCTGCCCCGGATGCCCTGGGTAGAACCCACCTACGAGACCGTTGTCAACGAAGCCGGCGAGGAAGTTGTGCAGGAGGTTCTGAACTATCTGACCTACGGCAACTTCATCGCTGCCATCATCAACTTCCTGATCCTCGCCTTTGTGGTGTTCTGGCTGGTAAAGGGTCTGAACAGAATGGCTGAAGCCGGCAAGAAGAAGGAAGAAGAAGCCGCTGCCGCTGAGCCTCCCGCACCTCCCGCTCCCTCTGCCGAGGAAGTGCTGCTTACCGAGATCCGCGACCTGCTGAAGAGTAAGTAAACTTTATTTTTATCGGGGCGAATTTTATTCGTCCCGATACTTTTTGTGTTCTTTTACAAAACCAGCATAAAATATTTTGACAAAATCACCAAAGAGCCCTATAATGGTATCATTCTCTATCCCAAATCCATTGTGAAAGAAGGATCCCACTATGTATAAGATCGTTGGTAAGAAAGAGCTGAACCCCAGCGTCACGCTGATGGAGATCGAAGCTCCCTTTGTGGCAAGGAAAGCGAAGGCAGGCCAGTTCATCATCTTCCGCATTGATGAAAAGGGTGAACGGGTACCGCTGACCATCGCCGGATATGACCGGGAGAAAGGCACGGTTACCATTATTTTCCAAAAAGTAGGCTTCTCCACCATTGCGCTGGGCGCTTTGAACGAGGGTGACTATATTCTCGACTTTGTTGGTCCTCTGGGCCGTCCCACCGAGGTGGAGGGCAAAAAGCGGGTCTGTGTGGTAGGCGGCGGCGTAGGCTGCGCCATTGCTCTGCCCTCTGCCGCTGCTTTTAAGGAAGCCGGCGCCGAGGTAGATGTGATCATTGGCTTCCGCAACAAGGATATCGTGATCCTTGAGGAAGAATTTAAGGCAGTTGCCGACAATCTGTATCTGATGACCGACGATGGCTCCTACGGCCGCCACGGTCTGGTGACCCAGCCCCTGCAGGAGCTGCTGGAGGCCGGTAAGCAGTACGATGAGGTGCTTGCCATCGGCCCCATCCCCATGATGAAGTTCGTCTGCAAGACCACCCAGCCCTTTGGGGTTCACACCATGGTCTCTTTGAACCCCGTTATGGTGGACGGCACCGGTATGTGCGGCGGCTGCCGTGTTACCGTTGGCGGTGAGACCAAGTTTGCCTGTGTAGACGGCCCCGAATTTGACGGCCACAAGGTGGATTTCGCGGAGCTGATGAGCCGCAATTCCGTCTACAAGACACGGGAAGCAGAAGTTACCGAAAAGCACGCCTGCCGCATCGAAGCTATAGGCAAGGCGCTGATCAAGTAAGGAGGGTACTGCTATGGCGAATATGACACTTGTAAAGACCCCCATGCCGGAGCAGGATCCCAAGATCCGTGCCCGCAATTTTGAAGAAGTGGCGCTGGGCTACACCCCGGAAATGGCGATAGAAGAAGCCGGACGCTGCTTGAAGTGCAAGAATCCCAAGTGCGTGGAGGGCTGCCCCGTCAATGTGCGCATCCCCGAATTTATCGCAAAGGTTCAAGAGGGCGATTTTAAGGCGGCATACGAGATCATTACCTCCACCAACGCCCTGCCTGCCCTGTCCGGCAGAGTCTGCCCTCAGGAAAGCCAGTGTGAGTGCCGCTGCGTCCGGGGTATCAAAGGTGAACCGGTGGCCATCGGCAGATTGGAGCGCTTTGTCGCGGACTGGTACCGGGAAAATATCAATGCCATGCCCGAAAAGGTGGAATCCAACGGCATCAAGGTCGCTGTGGTCGGCAGCGGTCCTGCCGGTATGACCGCCGCTTCCGATCTGGCAAAGCTGGGCTATCAAGTCACCATGTTTGAAGCCCTGCACACCGCCGGCGGTGTTCTGGTCTACGGCATCCCCGAATTCCGTCTGCCCAAGTCCATTGTTGCCAACGAGATCAAAAAACTGGAGGCGCAGGGCGTGGAAGTCATGACCAATATGGTCATTGGCAGAGTCCTCAGCATCGATGAGCTGTTTGAAATGGGCTATAAGGCAGTGTTTGTAGGCTCCGGTGCCGGTCTGCCTATGTTTATGAACATTCCCGGCGAAAGCCTCAACGGTGTGTTCTCCGCCAATGAGTATCTGACCCGTACCAATCTGATGAAGGCATACACCGAGGAAGCCGACACCCCCATCATCCGCTCCAAGGCAGTTGCCGTTGTGGGCGGCGGTAATGTGGCAATGGATGCCGCCCGCTGTGCCATGCGTCTGGGCGCCGACAATGTGTACATCGTCTACCGCCGGGGCGAGGCGGAAATGCCCGCCCGTAAGGAAGAGCAGCACCACGCCAAGGAGGAGGGCATCGAGTTCAAGACCCTGTGCAATCCCATCGCCATCCTCGGTGACGAAACCGGCAGAGTCTGCGGCATGAAGTGCATCCGCATGGAGCTGGGCGAGCCCGATGCTTCCGGCCGCCGCCGTCCCGTGGAGATCCCCGGCAGCGAGTTCATTCTGGATGTGGATACGGTGATCATGTCTCTTGGCACCAGCCCCAATCCTCTGATTCGCTCCACCACCCCCGGTCTGGAAACCAACCGCAAGGGCTGTCTGATCGTGGATGAGAACGAAATGACCACCCGTGAGGGTGTGTTCGCCGGCGGTGACGCCGTTACCGGTGCCGCCACCGTGATTCTCGCCATGGGCGCAGGCAAAAAGGGTGCCGCTGCCATCGATGCGTTCTTAAAAAAATAACTGTCATAACCATCCCCTCCCGGACATAGGTTGTCCACGGGAGGGGATCTTTTTATGAAAAAACGGGACTTTTTTCTGGTCTGTACCGCCGCCGTCATGCTGGCGGTGCTGATCGTTGCACAGTTTACCGGGCAAAGCATTGCCGCAGGCGCTTGGGGGCTCAGCTTCCGGCAGGAGGGCGCTGCACCCATCGCCTCCGCCGATGCCGCCCATTTGAGCAAATACGGCGGTGCCTATCTGGGAGACACCACCAAGCCGGTCATCTACCTGACCTTTGACGCAGGCTATGAAAACGGCTGCACCGAGAAAATACTGGATGCGCTGAAAAAGCACAATGCCCCTGCTGCCTTTTTTCTGGTGGGCAACTACATAGAAAGAAATGCGGATCTGGTGCGGCGGATGGTGGATGAGGGACATATCGTAGGCAACCACACCATGCACCACTATGACATGAGCAAGCTGTCGGATAAGGCGCAGTTTTCCAAGGAGCTGACAGAGCTGGAAGGGTTGTTTTACGGCATCACCGGCAAGGAGCTGCCTAAATATTACCGCCCGCCGCAGGGGATCTATTCGGAGGAAAACCTAAAAATGGCGCAGGAGCTGGGATATAAGACTGTTTTTTGGAGCCTTGCCTATGTGGATTGGAACAACGATGCCCAGCCCACGGCGGAGCAGGCATTTAATAAGCTGCTGCCCCGGATCCACAACGGCGCGGTGGTGCTGCTCCACTCCACCTCCCAGACAAACGCCGCCATTTTGGACGAGCTGCTGACAAAATGGGAAGCCATGGGCTATACCTTCGCCTCCATCGACACCCTGTTCAGCAGTTGATCTGCCGATCCGCCAAATTCCGCTTTATCGGTGAAATGAATGCAGTATCGAAAAAAGTTGTCATTCCGAGCCGCCATAGGCGGCGTGGGAATCCACATCCAAAAAGCTTTCACAGCTTGCTTCGCAAGCCTCACAATGACACAGTATACGATTGTGCAAACCGATCTACTCGACAAATCGAAATTTTCCACCGAAAAGGTATACCAATACCGGAGAAAAGCGGCGTCTGTAAAAAAAGCAGGACGCGTTGCGTCCTGCTTTTGAATATTATTTTACGGGAGAAGCGGAGCGTAGGGTCACATCATGGTAGCCGCCTTCCACAATGGAAACAGAGGATACCAGCGTCAGCTTTGCCTCTCTCTGCAGGTCGGGAATGGTGATCACACCGCAGTTGCACATGGTGCTCTTGACTTTGTACAGGCTTGCCTCCACATTGTCATGCAGAGGACCGGCGTAGGTGACATAGGAGTCCACGCCTTCCTCGAAGCTGAGCTTTGTGGAGCCGCCCAGATCGTAGCGCTGCCAGTTCCGGGCACGGTTGGAGCCCTCGCCCCAGTATTCCTTCATATACGCGCCGTTGACCATGACCTTATTGGTGGGGCTTTCGTCAAAACGGGCAAAGTAGCGGCCCAGCATCATGAAGTCAGCGCCCATAGCCAGTGCAAGAGTCATGTGGTAATCGTGAACGATGCCGCCGTCAGAGCAGATGGGCACATAGATGCCGGTCTCCTTGAAATACTCGTCACGGGCTGCAGCGACCTCGATCAGCGCGGTAGCCTGACCTCTGCCGATACCCTTGGTCTCACGGGTGATGCAGATGGAACCGCCGCCGATGCCCACCTTCACGAAGTCTGCGCCTGCCTTGGCAAGGAACAGGAAGCCGTCCCGATCCACAACATTGCCTGCGCCGATCTTCACGCTGTCGCCGTAGTTCTCACGGACCCATGCGATGGTCTTTTCTTGCCAGCAGGTGTATCCCTCGGAGGAGTCGATACACAGCACATCCGCACCCGCCTCCAGCAGAGCGGGGATCCGCTGGGCATAGTCACGGGAGTTGATGCCCGCGCCCACCAGATAGCGCTTCTGGCTGTCCAGCAGCTCCAGAGGATTTGCCTTATGGGAAGCGTAGTCCTTACGGAATACGAAATACATCAGATTGTCGTTGTCGTCCACGATGGGCAGGCTGTTCAGCTTGTGTTCCCAGATGATGTCGTTGGCTTCCTTCAGCGTAGTGCTGGCGGGAGCCGTGATCAGCTTTTCCCGGGGGGTCATGAAGGACTCCACCTTCTCGGTGCCGTCCATACGGGAAACACGGTAATCACGGCTGGTAACGATACCCAGCAGCTTACCGTTGGCAGAGCCGTCGGCGGTGATTGCCACCGTGGAGAAGCCGTTGCGCTCCTTCAGCTCCAGAACATCTGCCAAAGTAGCATCCGGGGTCAGATTGGAGGCGGAAACCACGAAGCCGGCCTTGTGATTCTTCACCTTTGCCACCATAGCTGCCTGGGACGCAATGGACTGAGAGCCGAAAATGAAGCTCAAACCGCCCTCCTTTGCCAGCGCGATGGCAAGGGTATCGTTGGAAACGGACTGCATGATTGCAGAGGTCATGGGAATATTCAGGGAAATCGCAGGCTCTTCAACGCCCTTGCGGTACTTGGTCAGAGGGGTGCGCAGGTTTACCCGATCCGGCACGCACTCTTCCGAAGTGTAGCCGGGGATCAGCAGATACTCGCTAAAGGTGTGGCTGGGCTCCGAATAGAAAAACGCCATTGGAATTTCCTCCTAAAATTTGTATTTTCCGCCCTGTTCCCTGTTTTTTTGCAGGTTTTCGGGTTTTAATTACCTTATAATATAACATAGCTTTTATATAGGGTCAAGTGGAGAGTGTGGCAAAAATCCCGCCGGAAAAGAGCTGCAGGCTGGTCATTTTGCACTTAGCCTTCCCCATGTATGCCCCCCGGTATTCCTCAATTCCATGCGCAATAAAAGAGCTCCCGGCAGAAAGCATCTGCCGGGAGCATTTTTATGGAATTAGAGCTGGGGGCCTGCTGCAACCAGAGCCTTGCCGGCATCGTTGCCGGTGTACTTGACGAAATTCTTGATGAAGCGGGCAGACAGATCCTTTGCCTTCTCCTCCCACTGGGCAGCATCGGCATAGGTGTCTCTGGGATCCAGAATACCGCTGTCAACGCCGGGCAGTGCGGTGGGCACTTCCAGATTGAAGTAAGGAATGGTCTTGGTCTCAGCCTTCAGAATGGAACCATCCAGAATAGCGTCGATGATGCCGCGGGTGTCCTTGATGGAAATACGCTTGCCGGTGCCGTTCCAGCCGGTGTTGACCAGATAAGCCTTTGCGCCGGACTTCTCCATCTTCTTCACCAGCTCCTCACCGTACTTGGTGGGATGCAGTTCCAGGAATGCCTGGCCGAAGCAAGCGGAGAAGGTGGGAGTGGGCTCGGTGATGCCGCGCTCGGTGCCTGCCAGCTTGGAGGTAAAGCCGGACAGGAAGTAGTACTGGGTCTGCTCGGGGGTCAGAATGGACACGGGAGGCAGAACGCCGAAGGCATCGGCAGACAGGAAGATGACATTCTTGGCATCGGGACCTGCGGACACGGGGCGCACGATCTTCTCGATGTGGTCGATGGGATAGGAAACGCGGGTGTTCTCGGTGACGGAGCCGTCAGCGAAGTCGCAGACACCGTTCTCGTCCACGGTCACATTCTCCAGCAGAGCGTTGCGCTTGATGGCATTGTAGATGTCGGGCTCGGAGTCCTTATCCAGATTGATGACCTTGGCATAGCAGCCGCCCTCGAAGTTGAAAATGCCGTTATCGTCCCAGCCGTGCTCGTCGTCACCGATCAGCAGACGCTTGGGATCGGTGGACAGGGTGGTCTTGCCGGTGCCGGACAGACCGAAGAACAGAGCGGTGTTCTCGCCGTTCATGTCGGTGTTGGCGGAGCAGTGCATGGAAGCCATGCCGTTCAGAGGCAGGTAGTAGTTCATCATGGAGAACATACCCTTCTTCATCTCGCCACCGTACCATGTGTTCAGGATCACCTGCTCGCGCTCGGTCAGATTGAAGATGGCAGCGGTCTCGGAGTTCAGACCCAGCTCCTTGTAGTTGGTGACCTTAGCCTTGGCAGCATTGTAGGAAATGAAGTCAGGCTTGAAGTCGACCAGCTCCTCAGCGGTGGGAGCGATGAACATATTCTTCACGAAGTGCGCCTGCCATGCCACTTCCATGATGAAGCGGATCGCCATGCGGGAATCGGGGTTGGTGCCGCAGAAAACATCCATAACATACAGCTTCTTATTGGACAGCTGCTCGATGGCGAGCTTCTTGCACTCATCCCAAGCTTCCTTGGAGGCGGGCTTATTGTCGTTCTTAAACTCGTCGGAGGTCCACCACACGGTGTCCTTAGAAACATCGTCCATAACGATGAACTTGTCTTTGGGGGAGCGGCCGGTATAGATGCCGGTCATAACATTCACTGCGCCCAGCTCCGTCAGCTGACCCTTTTCAAAGCCTTCCAGAGAAGGATCCATCTCTGCCTCGAACAGCTGCTCGTAGGAGGGATTGTAGACGATCTCGGTAGTGCCGGTGATACCATACTTGCTCAGATCGATCTGTGCCATATTGCTTATACCTCTTTCATAATTAAAGTAATACCGCATGGATCACCGAGCCTTCGGTTTTCCAAACCGGTATCCCATATTTTGCAATTTTATCATACACTATCGGTAAAAAAAAATCAATAAGCAAAACTGTTAATTTTTTCTAACCAAACGGTGGCTGTTTTGTCTGTGTAGGCGATTATCTTGATTGCTATAGGGTAAAAGCGATATAAAATTATCGAAAAAATGGGTTTACTTTCTTACATCTATGTGTTAGAATGTATTTGGTGAAGATTGGGGTTTTTGCGGAAATTTCCCAGTTTTTTACCGTATTTTGCGAATACCGTCTAAAATTCTTCCTATGGAGGTTCAATACAATATGGCAAGAAAAGTTCAGTTCGTAGAGACTGTTCTGCGTGACGCAAACCAGTCTCTGATCGCCACCCGCCTGCCCTACGCCAAGTTCGAGTCCATGCTGGAGACCATCGACAAGGCCGGCTTCTACGCTGCGGAGTGCTGGGGCGGCGCTACCTTTGATGTCTGTCTGCGCTATCTGCACGAAGATCCTTGGGAGCGTCTGCGCAAGATCCGCGCCAAGATGCCCAACACCAAGCTGCAGATGCTGCTGCGCGGTCAGAATGTTCTGGGCTACTCCCACTACCCCGATGACTTTGTGAAGCTGTTCGTCCAGAAGGCTGTGGAAAACGGCATTGATGTGATCCGTATTTTCGACGCCCTGAACGATGTAAATAACCTAAAGGTCGCCATGGAAGCCACCGTCAACGCCGGTGCCATCGCTTCCGGTACCATTTCCTACACCACCTCTCCCGTCCATACCCATGCCAAGTATGTGGAAATGGTGAAGGAGCTGAAGGAAATGGGCGCTTCCACCATCTGCATCAAGGACATGGCAGGCATCATGGGTCCTCAGGAGGCCTACGATCTGGTTTCCGCCATTAAGGATGCCGTGGATATGCCCATCGACCTGCATACCCACTCCACCACCGGTCTTGCTTTCATGACCTATCTGAAGGCAGTTGAGGCAGGCGTGGATATCATCGACACCGCCATTTCTCCCTTCTCCGGCGGTACTTCCCAGCCCGCTACCGAAACTCTGGCTTACGCTCTGCGTCAGCTGGGCTACGAGGTGGACATCGACGATGCCGCCACCAAGGCCATGGCAGACTACTTCAAGGGCGTGCGTGACGAGTTTATTGCCGACGGCACCATGATGCCCAAGGCTATGGCTACCGATACCCAGTGCCTGACCTATCAGGTTCCCGGCGGTATGCTGAGCAACCTGCTGAGCCAGCTCAAGCAGATGAATGCTCTGGATAAGTTTGACGAGGCTCTGGCTGAGACTCCCAAGGTCCGTGCCGACATGGGTTATCCCCCTCTGGTCACTCCCACCTCTCAGATGGTCGGCGTGCAGGCTGTGCGCAATGTGCTGGACGGCCAGCGCTACAAGACCGTCTCCAAGGAGATCAAGGCTTACTGCCGCGGCGAGTACGGCCGTACCCCCGCTCCCATCGATGCTGACATTCAGAAGATGATCCTTGGCGACGAGCAGCCTCTCTCCGGCCGCTATGCCGACTCTCTGGAGCCCATCGTGGAACCCACCCGTGAAAAGCTGGCAGGCATTGCCAAGTCCGACGAGGATGTGCTGAGCTACATCGCCTTCCCCAATCTGGCTGAGAAGTTCTTTGAGGAGCGCAAGGCAAAGGAAGAGAACATGGCTACCTACACCATCGTTGAGGCGTAAGGAGGCATTATGGAAAACATTAGTGTGCTGGACGCAGGCATTTTGGCACTGCTGGGTTACGCGGTGGTTTTCTTCGGCATCATCCTGCTGATGGTCGTTGTGATGGTCATGGGTAAGATCTTCGTTTCCATTGAGAACAAGAAAAAAGCCGATCTTCCCACCCCTGCTCCCGTAGCTGCCGCGGCTGCTCCCGCTGCCGCCCCCACCGCTCCCGGCTCCGCCGGTGAGCTGAAGCTTCACGATGTGGAGCCTAAAACCGCCGCAATGCTCATGGCAATCGTTGCCGACAAGATGGGTAAGCCCCTGAACGAGCTGCGCTTCATTTCCATTAAGGAGGTCAAGTAACATGAAATATAAAGTGACTCTGAACGGCCGTACTTATGAAGTCGAGGTAGAGGCCGGTAAGGCTATGCTGCTGGATGAGTACGAGGCCATTGCCCCTGCCGCTCCCGCTGCCCCCGTGGCTGCTGCTCCCACTGCCGCACCCGCTCCCGCTCCCGCCGCTGCCGCTGCTCCTGTTGTCACCGGCGCAGGCGAGGCTGTCAACGCCCCCATGCCCGGCACCATTCTGAAGGTGAATGTTGCCAACGGTCAAGCTGTTAAGGAAGGCGAAGTACTGGTGGTTCTGGAAGCAATGAAGATGGAAAATGAGATCATGGCTCCCAAGAGCGGCACCGTTACGCAGGTCGTCGTTTCCAAGGGTTCCTCCGTCAATACCGGCGACGCTCTGGTTGTCATCGGTTAAGGAGGGCTACCAATGGTAAATGTTGGTGAAATCCTCTTAAACCTGTGGAATAACTCCGGCTTTGCCGCGATCTCCGCCGGTTTTCTGGATGGCGGTTGGCAGAATCTGGTAATGCTTGCCATTTCTTGCGTTCTGCTGTATCTTGCCATCGTTAAGAAGTTTGAGCCCCTGCTGCTGACCGGTATCGCTTTCGGCTGTCTGCTGACCAACCTGCCCGGTGCAGGATTGTACCATCAGGAGCTGTGGGATCAGTTTATGGCTCACGAGATCGGCTACGGCACAGTATTGCTGGAGGGCGGTCTGCTGGATATCTTCTATATCGGCGTTAAGACCAGCCTGTATCCCTGCCTGATCTTCATGGGCGTTGGCGCTATGACCGACTTCGGTCCCCTGCTTTCCAACCCCAAGAGCCTGCTGCTGGGCGCCGCTGCTCAGCTCGGCGTTTTTGTGGCATTCTTCGCAGCCCGTGCTTCCGGCTTCTTCACAGCTCTGGAAGCAGCCGCCATCGGCATCATTGGCGGCGCTGACGGCCCCACCGCCATCTTCCTGACCTCTCAGCTGGCTCCTCATTTGCTGGGTGCCATCGCTGTGGCAGCCTATTCCTACATGGCGCTGATCCCGCTGATCCAGCCCCCCATTATGAATTGGATGACCACCCCCGAGCAGCGGAAGATCAAGATGGTGCAGACCCGCACTGTGAGCAAGACCGAGAAGATCATCTTCCCCATCGTAGTTACCCTGTTTGTGGCTCTGCTGCTGCCCGATACCGCTCCTCTGATCGGCTGTCTGATGCTGGGCAACCTGTTTAAGGAGACCGGTGTTACCGACCGTCTGTCCGATACCGTGCAGAACGCGCTGATGAATATCGTCACCATTCTGCTGTCCACCGCTGTAGGTGCTACCATGGTCGGCTCCAACTTCCTGACTGCGCAGACTCTGCTGATCGTTATTCTGGGCGTTATCGCTTTTGGTCTGTCCACTGTCGGCGGTCTGCTGGGCGGTCTGGTCATGTGGAAGCTCACCGGCGGCAAGGTCAATCCCCTCATCGGCTCTGCCGGCGTGTCCGCCGTTCCCATGGCAGCCCGTGTTTCCAACACCGTGGGCCAGAAGAACAACCCCTCCAACTTCCTGCTGATGCACGCCATGGGTCCCAATGTGGCAGGCGTTATCGGCTCCGCCATTGCAGCAGGCTTCCTGCTCAGCATCTTCGGCGGCTAATTCCATATTACAAAAGACCGCTGCGTCACCGCAGCGGTCTTTTTGTATCCAGTTTTTACTTTGTGCCGAAAATACGGTCGCCGGCATCGCCCAGACCGGGAATGATGTAAGCATGGTCGTTCAGCTTTTCATCCACCGCTGCCAGATACAGCTCCACATCGGGATGTGCCTCCTGCACCGCATTGATGCCCTCGGGGCAACCGATGACATTCATCATGATGATGTTCTTACAGCCGTGCTTTTTCAGAAAATCAATGGCAGCCACGGCGCTGCCGCCGGTAGCCAGCATAGGATCCACCACATACACCTGCCGGTTGGCGATATCCTCAGGCAGCTTGCAGTAGTATTCCACAGGCATATGGGTCTCGGGGTCACGGTACAGACCGATATGACCGATCTTTGCGGAAGGGATCAGGGCGATCATCTTGTCCACCATGCCCAGACCGGCACGGAGCACCGGCACGATGGCAAGCTTCTTACCTGCCAGCACCCTTGCCTTAGCAACGGCAACAGGGGTCTGGACCTCCACTTCCTCGGTAGGCAGGTTCCGGGTGGCTTCATAGCACATCAGACCGGCGATCTCGCCGATCAGCTCCCGAAATTCCTTGACACCGGTGTCTTTATTGCGCAGGATCGCCAGCTTATGCTGGATCAGGGGATGGTCGAGCACATGTACGGTTCCCATATTCATTCTCCTTTATCTTTTTGTTCTCTGGCGAGCCTTTCCCGCTCAGCCTGGGATACTCTTAAATAATTGGGGCACAGGGCTTTTCCGTCGCCGCTTACCCCGGAACAGATCTGCTCCCATGCGGCAAGCGCCACGCCGGCGGCACGCTGGTGCATCCGGTGCTCCGGAGGCAGTACCAGCCCGCTTACCCCCTCTGCCAATGTATTATAACACAAAATACTGCCGTCTCCAACCAAAAAAATGGGTTCCGGCAATTTTTTCAGTTCTTCTCCCAATTCCTGCAGGGAAATGGCACGGTCGGCAGCGATCCTCGTCAGCTTTCCGCCATCGGTATGAAACAGGGCATTGTACACCTGACTTCTTCTGGCATCCATCACCGGGCAGACATAACCGCTCCATACACCAAGATTTCGTGCCATGGCTTCCAGAGTGCTGACTCCGTAGCAGGGCAGCTCCGCGCCCCAAGAAAACCCCTTTGCCGCCGCCACACCGATGCGCACACCGGTAAAGCTGCCGGGGCCTGCAGCCACTGCCACCGCTTCCACATCCTTTGCTGTCATGCCCGCTGTTTTCAAAAGCTCCTGCGCCATGGTCAGCAGGGTCTGGCTGTGGGTAAGGCCGGTATTGCAGTAGCTTTCCGCCAGAAGCCTTCCGTCCTCCAGCAGCGCCACAGAGCCCGCCTTTGCAGAGGTCTCAAATGCTAATATCCGCATAGCCCTGCCCTCCTGTTACGGTGATCCGCCGGGAATCCTCCCCGGTCTTTTCAATGTCCACCACAATGGCGTTTTCCATTGCGTCGTCCACATTTTCGCTCCATTCCACAGCGCATACACCGCCCCGTTCCAGATAATCCTCCCAGCCGATGTCAAACAGGTCATCGGAGCAGGTCAGGCGGTACATATCAAAGTGAAACAGAGGCAGCCGCCCGGAAAGATATTCATTTACGATGGTATAGGTGGGGCTGGTGACACTTTCCGTCGCCCCAAGACCCTTGGCAAGACCTCTGGTGAAGGCGGTCTTGCCCGCTCCAAGATCTCCCCGGTAGGCGATCACCGTTCCGGGAGCCAATCGCTTACCCAGAGCGGCACCGACAGCCTCGGTCTCCTCAGGGGAATTGGTAATAAATTCCATAAATTATCCTTTTTTATGCCTTTATTGGGCATTTTTTAATTTTTCCGCTTGATCCGCGGTGGCAAGGGCATCGATGATCTCATCGATAGCTCCGTCCATCACCGCATCGATCTTATATAGCGTGAGATTGACCCGGTGATCCGTCACTCTTCCCTGCGGGAAATTATAGGTACGGATCCGCTCGTTGCGCATACCGGTGCCCACTTGGCTGCGGCGCATACCGGTCACCTCAGAATCGATCCGCTCCTGCTCGATCTCATAGAGCTTTGCCGCCAGCATCCGCATGCATTTTTCCCGGTTCTGAAGCTGGCTCCGCTCCTCCTGACAGGCAACCACGATGCCGGAAGGTTTGTGGATCAGCCGTACCGCGGAGCTGGTCTTGTTGACATGCTGACCGCCGGCACCGGAGGCACGGTAGACCTGCATTTCAATGTCCGCAGGATCGATCCGCACATCCACCTCCTCCACCTCCGGCAGCACAGCCACCGTTGCGGTAGAGGTGTGTACCCGTCCGCCGGATTCCGTCTCCGGCACCCGTTGGACGCGGTGGACACCGGATTCATACTTCAGCCGGGAATAAGCGCCCCTGCCGTTTACGATGAAATCCGCTTCCTTGACGCCTCCAAGCTCCGTTTCGTTATAGTTCATCAGCTCAATCTTCCAGCCCTTCTGGGCGGCGTACATAGAGTACATTCGAAACAGGCTGTGGGCAAACAGGGCACTTTCCTCACCGCCAACGCCGCCGCGGATCTCCACGATGACGCTTTTCTCGTCGTTGGGATCTTTGGGCAGCAGCAATAGCTGCAGCTCCCGGAACAGCCGCTCGCTGTCCTCCTTTGCCGCAAGGTAGGTCTCTTGGCAAAGCTCCTTCATTTCCGGGTCTGCCATCAGCTCTTGGGCATCGGTCATATCCTGCTGTGCCTTGTTGTAGGCGCGAAAGGCCTCCACAACAGGCTCTTTATCATTTTTTTCTCGTAGCAGCGCCGCCGCCTTTTTCGGATCAGAATAAAAATCCGGCTGTTCCGAAGCGGCACACAACTCCTCATAGCGGTTCTCCACCGCCCGCAGCTTATCCAGCATACTTTTTTCCTCAGCTTCGCATATTTTTGTTATTGTATCAATTTTTCCCGAAAAAGTAAAGTGTTCATACCTATTTGCCCCATTCGGGGCAGAGAAAACCTCCCGGACAGTAATATCCGGGAGGCTTTATTCATTTCAGCCGTTTTTCCAAGGTTGCGGCAGTGAGTGTAGAAAGGTAGACCCGGGTAAAGCCGTATTCCGCCGTCAGCACGAAGGATTTTGGAAGATCGTCACAGGGAACTACCTGTCCTTCCTGCTTCGCCTTGTCAAAAAAATCTCTTGTGCGCTTGGATGTGGTGGTATTGTCCATATCGAAGATCCCCAGCACACTGCTGCTGCGCACCGCCATATCGTTGCCGATGGAAAGATACATTTTATGCCTCTCCTTTGATCTGCTTCCACTGCTGCACCGCCAATTCATCACAGCGGTTGTTCTTAGGATTGTCGGCGTGACCCTTGACCCAGTGGTAGTGCATTTCATGCTGCCGGGTAAGCTGCAGAAGCTGCTCCCACAGGTCGGGATTCAAGGCAGGTTTTTTGTCGGCTTTGACCCAGCCCCGCTTTTCCCAGCCTTCTGCCCAGCCCTTTTCCAGCGCATCGATGACATACTTGGAATCGGAATACAGCTCCACGGCACACTTCTGATTCAGCGCCTGCAGACCACGGATCACTGCCGTCAGCTCCATACGGTTGTTGGTGGTGTTTTCCTCGCCGCCGGAGAATTCTTTGCTGTATTCTCCGTATTCCAGTATGGCACCCCAGCCGCCGGGGCCGGGATTACCGGAGCAGGCACCGTCGGTATACAGGGTTACGGTCTTCACGAGTTTGTCTCCTCAACGGCGCTGACCCGCTCCATGCTCACCAGCTTATTGCCTTCCTCGATACGCATGATGATCACACCCTGCACATCCCGCTTGTAGACATTGATCTGGGAAGCAGGCACACGGATGATCACACCGCCGTTTTCGATGAGCATCACATCATCGTTTTCATCCACCACGCGGCAGGCTGCCACACGGCCGGTCTTAGCGGTGATGTTATAGTTCTTCAGACCCTTACCGCCACGGCTCTGGGCAACCTTTTCTCCGTTAGGACCGGTGCGCAGATACTCGATGAGCTCGGTACGCTTGCCGTAGCCATTTTCGGTAACGGTCAGCAGGGTCTTGCCCTCCTCTGCCTTTTCCGCGCCTACCACAAAGTCTCCGCTGCCCAACTGGATGCCGCGGACACCTGCCGCGTCACGACCCATGGGCCGCACATCGTTTTCGTTGAAGCAGATCGCCATGCCATCGGCAGTGGTGAGAATGATATTGTCGTTGCCGTTGGTGCGCATCACATTGACCAAGCTGTCGCCTTCCTCCAGCGTGATGGCACGGATGCCGGTCTTTCGTCTGGTGGACAGGGCGATAAAGGGGATCCGCTTAACAGTACCCTGTCTGGTCACCATCATCAGATACTCATCCTCATGGAATTCTCTGGTGATCACCATAGCGGTAACGGATTCCTCCGGCAGCAGGGGCAGCACATTGACGATGGCAGTTCCACGGGCAGTTCTGCCTGCCTCGGGGATCTGATAGCCCTTGCGCAGGTGGACTCTGCCCATATCGGTGAAGAATAGCATGTGGTCATGGGTAGATGCCACATTCAGACTCTTAACATAGTCCTCTTCCTTCAGATTCTGGGCATTGACACCTCTGCCGCCACGGCTCTGGGTACGGTAGGTATCCACGGGCATACGCTTCACATAGCCGTGATTGGAGATGGTAAAGGCACAAGTCTCCTCCTCGATTAGATCCTCAATGTCGATCTCGTCCTCCACATCTTGGATCTCGGTCTTGCGCTTGTCGCCGAACCTATCCCGAATGGCGATCAGCTCCTCACGAAGCACCGCCTTCAGCTTTTCGGGATCGGCAAGCAGCTCGTTGTAATAGGAGATTCTTGCCTGCAGCTCCTTGTATTCGCTCTCCAGTTTTTCCCGGTCCAGACCCTGCAGCGCCTTCAGACGCATATCCAAGATTGCCTGTGCCTGAATTTCATCCAGACCGAACCGTTCACACAGCCGCTGCTTGGCATCGTCATAGGCAGAACGGATAATACGGATGACCTCGTCTATGTTATCCTGCGCGATGAGCAGACCCTCCAAAAGATGGGCGCGCTCCTGTGCCTTACGCAGATCATACTGGGTGCGGCGGGTCAAGACCTCCATCTGGAAAGCCAGATACTCGTCCAATATCTGCCGCAGTGACAGGATCCTAGGCTGCTTCTGGTCATCCACCAGCGCCAGCATGATGATGCCGAAGCTGGATTGCAACGCGGTCTGCTTGAACAGATTGTTCAGCACCACCTGCGGATTGGCATCCTTTTTTAACTCGATGACCATGCGCATACCGTTGCGGTCGGTCTCGTCCCGCAGGTCGGAGATACCCTCCAGACGCTTATCCTTCACCTGCTCGGCGATGTGCTTGATAAGCTGGCGCTTATTGACCTGATAGGGCAGTTCGGTAACGATGATCCGGTTTCTATCCTTGCCAAATTCTTCAAATTCCGTGCGTGCACGGACTACCACCTTACCTCTGCCGGTAGCATAGGCGGCACGGATGCCACTTCTGCCCATGATGATGCCGCCGGTGGGAAAATCCGGACCGCTGATGTGTTCCATCAGATCGATCATGGTACACTCCGGGTCATCCAGCACACAGACGCAGGCATTGATCACCTCCGTCAGATTATGGGGCGGAATATTTGTCGCCATGCCAACGGCAATACCGGAGGAGCCGTTGACCAGCAGATTGGGGAACCGGCTGGGCAGTACGCGGGGCTCCTTGCGGCTTTCGTCAAAGTTGGGATCCCAGTTGACGGTCTCCTTATCGATGTCCCGAAGCATCTCGTTGGCGATCTTAGAAAGCCGGGCTTCGGTGTAACGGTAAGCAGCCGGGGGATCTCCGTCCACGGAGCCGAAGTTGCCGTGACCGTCCACCAGCATGTAGCGCATGGAGAAATTTTGCGCCAGACGCACCATGGCGTCGTATACGGATGCGTCACCGTGGGGATGATACTTACCCAGAACATCACCCACACAGGTGGCAGATTTCTTAAAGGGCTTGTCAGAGGTCAGACCGCTTTCGTACATGGTGTACAGGATGCGGCGGTGAACAGGCTTTAAGCCATCCCGCACATCCGGCAGCGCTCTGCCAACGATGACGCTCATGGAATATTCAATATACGCCTTCTCCATTTCGTCGACCAGATTACTTTCGGTAATGATCTGATCCGGAAAGGCGATATCCTCAGGTTTATAGCTGCGGTTATGCGCCAAGACGCGTCACCTCCTTAAATATCAATATTCACCGCGTAACGGGCGTTACGCTCGATCCATTCCTTACGGGGCTCGACCTGCTCACCCATGAGAATGGTAAAGATCTCGTCCGCACGGACGGCATCGTCCAGAGTGATCCGGCGCAGGGAGCGCTTTTCCGGGTCCATCGTGGTCTCCCACAGTTCATCCGGATCCATTTCGCCCAGACCCTTGAACCGGGATATCTCCACCTTAGCACCGCTTTCCCCCCGCATTTCCGCGGAGACCAGATCCCGCTCCTCGTCGGAATATGCCACTCGCTCGGTCTTACCCTTTTTCAGCTTGTACAGGGGAGGAACGGCAGAGTAAACATAGCCGTTTTCGATCAGCGGACGCATATAGCGGAAGAAGAAGGTCAGCAGCAGGGTACGGATATGAGCACCGTCCACATCCGCATCGGACATGATGATGACCTTATGGTAGCGCAGCTTTTCAATGTCAAATTCCTCGCCGATGCCTGCTCCCAGCGCCACGATCAGCGGATACAGCTTATCGTTGCCGTAGATCTTGTCGGCTCTTGCCTTTTCCACATTGAGCATCTTACCCCACATGGCAAGGATCGCCTGGAATCGGGAATCTCTGCCCTGAATGGCAGAGCCTGCAGCGGAGTCACCCTCGACGATATAGATCTCGCACAGGCCGGGATCCCGCTCGTTGCAATCCTGCAGCTTATCCGGCATCTGGCCGGATTCCAGACCGGTCTTACGGCGGATGGACTCTCTAGCCTTACGGGCAGCTTCTCTTGCCCGGTTTGCCATCATTGCCTTTTCCAAAATCAGCTTGGCGGTGGCAGGATGCTCCTCAAAATACTCCGCAAGCTGCTGGGTCACGATGGAATCCACCAGCGTACGGATATAGGCATTACCCAGCTTTGCCTTGGTCTGTCCCTCAAACTGGGCATCCGTCAGCTTCACAGAAATAATAGCGGTAATACCCTCACGGCAATCCTCGCCGGAGACCTTATCGTCACCCTTGATAATGCCGTTTTTCAGACCGTAGGCATTGAGCACACGGGTCAGCGCGGTCTTGAAGCCGGTCTCATGCATACCGCCCTCCGGAGTGCGCACATCATTGGCAAAGCTCAGCAAAAATTCGTTGTAGCCATCGTTATACTGAATAGCGATCTCCGCGGAGGCGTCACCCTTATTGCCGCTCATATAGATCACATCGCTGTGCATCGCGGTCTTGTTCCGGTTGCACCACACAGCGAATTCCCGAATACCGCCCTCATAGCACATGGTCTCGGAGATTGGCTCCTCGCCACGGTTATCGGTGATGGTGATGGAAAGCCCGGCGTTTAGAAAAGCCTCCTCACGCATACGCTCATGGAGCGTGGCATAATCATATTCTAGCGTATCGAACATCTCCGGGTCGGGCTGGAAGGTGACCTCTGTGCCGTTCTTCTCGGTATTGCCGATAATGGTCATCTCTTGGGTGATGTTGCCGCGGGCAAACTTCATCTGGTGGATCTTGCCGTTTTTATAGACCTTGACCTCCAACCACTGGGACAGGGCATTGACAACAGACGCGCCAACGCCGTGGAGACCGCCGGACACCTTGTAGCCGCCACCGCCGAACTTACCGCCGGCATGGAGCACAGTATATACCACCTCCAGAGCCGGTCTACCGGTCTGGGGCTGAATGTCCACGGGGATGCCACGGCCGTCATCGGTGACGGTGATGGAATTGCCGGGGTTGATGGTCACAGTGATATGCTTACAGTAACCCGCCAACGCTTCATCGATGGCGTTATCCACGATCTCATACACCAGATGGTGCAGACCGGATGCAGAAGTGGAACCGATATACATACCGGGACGCATCCGTACCGCTTCCAGACCCTCCAAAACTTGGATCTGCTCCGCACCGTATTCCTGTATTACTTTGGTTTCGTCAGACATGAATCGTCCTCCTAATGATAGGATACAGCATTTCCTCCAATCAAGGAGGTGCTGATTTATATACTCTTTCCTGCTTGTATCTGGATCGTCTTTCCAAGCTTGGTAAATCTTCCGCTTTCGCAGCAGGTGATGAACACCTGCCCCTGAGATATCTGATTCAGAACAAAATCCTGCCGTCCGGGATCCAGCTCAGAAAGCACATCGTCCAGCAGCAGCACCGGCGTTTCCCCGGATTCTCTGCCCATCAGCTCCCGCTGTGCCAGCTTTAGGCTGATGGCTGCCGTCCGGGTCTGTCCCTGTGAGCCATAGGCTTTCAGATCGATGCCGGACAGGCTCACGCTGAAATCATCCTTATGTGGGCCGGTGAGGCATTGGCCGCTTTCCAGCTCTGCCCGGTAATGGGCATCCAAATGCTCCAAAAGCCGCTGCTGAAGCTCAGATACCGGGGCAAAGGGGTCTGTCACAGTACTCACCGTGCGGTAAGTGAGGGAAAATTCCTCCGCACCGCCGGAAAAATGGTCATGGTAGGTCTTTGCTGCCTTCTCCAGCCCATCATAAAACCGGGCACGGTAGGAGATCAGCAGCGCGCCAACTTGGCATAGCCGGGCATTGTACTCCGGCAAGATCTCCAGCAGGGCAGGATTTTCATAGCGATCCTTTAATATCCTGCTTTTCTGCTCCAAGACCCTACCGTACTCCGCCAGCGCCGCCTCGTAGTTAGGTCTTAGCTGGCACAGAGCGCTGTCACCCAGACGACGGCGGGCGGAAGCGCCGGTTTTCAGCACCATAAGATCCTCCGGGCAGAACAGCACAGTCTGCAGCACCCCGGATATCTCTCCGGTGGTCTTTTTCTTGGAACCGTTGCGCCAGAGCTGCCGGGGGCGGCTACCTGCGAACAGCACAAACCGCAGCTCCTGCTCCCGCTCTTGAGAATAGACATTTCCCCGGATATCGGCATGATCCGCACCGAAGCGAACCATTTCCCCGGTTTTGAATGCCCGGAAGCTCTTTCCGGAACCGAGATAGGAGATGGCTTCCAGCAGATTGGTCTTTCCTTGCGCATTGTCTCCCACGATCAGGTTTACACCGGGATCAAAAGAGAGTGCCAAGTCTTCATAATTGCGGAAATCCCGCAAAAAAAGATCATTGAGCTGCATGGATCGTAATCAGATAGGTCTGCCCCTCAAAGGTGAACCGGTCACCGGGGTAGAGCTTTTTTCCCCGCATGGTGCAGATCTCACCGTTGACCTCCACCAGAGAATCTTGGATCACCATTTTGGCGCTGCCGCCGGAAGGCATGATGTTTGCCAGCTTCATGGCAGATTCCAGCTTGATAAACTCGGTGCCGATCACAACAGGGATGGCAGCATCGGGGGTTTTCTTCTTAACGGTAACTTTCATGGCGCTTCCTCAGTTTGTCTTGATGCGCACAGGCAGCACCATGTAGGAGAAGTCATACTTATCGTCCGCGGGGGTCAGCACGATGGGGCTCAAGCCGTTGGTCAGCTCCAGCACCACTTCCTCAGAAGGAATGGCACGCAGGGCATCCGCCAAATAGCGGACATTGAAGCCGATCTCCAGCTCCTTGCCGTCGCCAGCGATGGTGCAGCGATCCTCGGCTGCGCCAATGGTGGTGTTTGTCCGCAGCAGAAGCACCTGATTCGAGAACACACAGCGAACAGGGCTCTTGTACTTTTCGGAGACGATCAGACCTACGCGTTCAATGGATGCAGCCAGATCACAGACATGGGCTGTGAGCTTGACAGGGCAGTTGGTGGGCACCACACGGCGCCAATCCAGAAAATCGCCCTCCAGCAAACGGCAGATCAAAGTCGCAGTACCGATCTGGAAGAGAATATGCTTCTGACCCAGAACAAAGGAAGCATCCTCGCCGTTGTCGGAAAGGATCTTTTCCACTTCCTTCAGACCGTGAGAGGGCACCACAAAGGACATATTTCCGGCAATGGCATCGTCACTTTTCCAAGTGCGCCGTGCCAAACGGAAGCCGTCCACCGCGATGGCGGAAATGCCGCCTTCCTCCACCTCAAACTTAACGCCGGTGTGGATGGGACGGGCTTGATTCTCGGAAACGGCGAAGATGGTGCCGGAGATCAGCTCCTTCAGCGCGCTCTGGGGGATATAAATGCTTCTACCGGTGCCCACATCGGGCAGCTCGGGATAATCCGCTGCGGATTCGGCAGAGATCGTAAAGGAAGCATAGCCTGCCCGGATGGATACCTTATAGTTTTCATCCACCACCACAGTCACAGGACCCTCCGGCAGACGGCGGATAATATCGCCAAACAGCTTAGAAGGCAGGACGCAGGCACCGGGATCGGTGATCTCCGCGTCGATCTGGTAGGAAATGGCAGTTTCCATGTTATAGCCGGTGAGCCGAAGACCGTCGCCTGCTTGGCAGAGAATGCCTTCGATGACACTGAGGCTGCTTTTCTGGGCTACGGTACGGCCGGTGATATTCAATCCGGTGACCAGCATACTTTTTTCACAGGTAAAACGCATAATTTGTACCTCGTTTCTAAAAGAATAGTAAAGATATATATAAATGAGATCTTTAGATAGTAATAGTTGTTATAGAGGAAATTTATGTGGAAAACCCGGTTTTTTCTTAGAGCCGCAAGGGATTTTTCTCCACAGGGAAATGTGAAGAAAAGGAGATTTTTCCACAGGGACTGTTTAGATAATTCACGGCTAAATTTCTCAACAGGTTGTTTATGCAATTTCCACAGCCGGTTGTGGAGAAAATCAAAGACAGGAGTTGATATTGGCGGTAATGTCGCGAATATTGTTCTGTAGGCTTTCATTGCCTTTTTTCAGCTCCATCTCCACCTTACGGATGGCATAGAGAATAGTGGAGTGGTCTCTGCCGAATTCCTTGCCGATGTCCGGCAGGCTGAGGTTGGTCAGCTTCCGGATCAGATAGATGGCGGTCTGTCTTGCTTCCGTGGTGCCCTTGTTTTTCAGCGTGCCCCGAATCACGGTCTCGTCAATGGAATAGAATTTGCAGACTTGACTGATGATCAGGCTGGGGGTGGGCAGGGCGTTGCCCTCGGATTTGAACATATCGTCGATGGCGCGGGAGATATGGGGCAGATCCAGCGGCATATCGTTCAGATCCCGGTAGGCAAGGATCTTTTTGACCGTACCCTCCAGCTGCCGCACATTATTGGTCACATTGGCGGCAATATAGTCGCAGACATCGTCGCTGAGCTCCAGACCCAGAGAAAGGGCTTTGTTTTTAATGATCGCCATTCTGGTCTCATAGTCCGGGGGTTGGATATCCGCGATCAGACCCCATTCAAAACGGGTCTTCAGCCGATCCTCCAGCGTCAGCATATCGCTGGGCTTCCGGTCGGAGGTCATCACGATCTGCTTATGCTCCTCGTAGAGCTTGTTAAAGGTATGGAAGAATTCCTCCTGGGTAGATTCCTTACCGGCGATAAACTGAATATCATCGATGAGGAAAAGATCTGCCTCCCGGTACTTGCTGCGGAATTCGATATTTTTACCGCTCTGGATGGCAGCGATCAGCTCAATGGTGAACTGGTCACCTTTGATATACACGATGTTGGCATCGGGATTCTTTTTGCGGATGCCGTTGGCGATGGCGTACAGCAGGTGGGTCTTACCCACTCCGGCGGGGCCGTAGATAAATAGGGGGTTATAGACTTGACCGGGAGTGTTGGTCACAGCAATAGCAGCGCCGTGGGCAAAGCGGTTGGAGTTGCCAACCACGAAGTTGTCAAAGGAGAACTGGGGATTAAAGTCCATGGAGGTGTTGCCCTTCCCCTTGGACTTGTAGGCGTTCAGCTCGTCATCACCGAAAACGATGAGCTTGGCATCGGAAGAGAAGATCTCTTTCAGCGCGTCTTGAATATAGTCGGTGCAGCGGCGGCGGATGATTTCCCGGCGAAAATCAGAGGAGGAATACAGGATCAGATGCTCCTCGTTCAGCTCTACGACCTCTGCGTCATCGAACCATGCGGATACGGTAACAGCACCCAAACGGTCTTCCATGTGATTGAGCACCTTTGCCCAAACATAGGCGGAGGAATACATAATTTACGGCTCCTTTCTGTCTTTTTGAGCCGATGAAGATCGGCAAAAATAAGCATATTATATCACCCTAAATTTTATCATATTTTCCTTGAAAAAACAAGGAGATTTTGCGTTTTCCAAAGGCAAAAAAACCTTGGATTTCCAACGGTTTTTTCGGCAAAATGCTTTACTGGAAGCCGTGATTTGCAAACATTCCGTTAACAAATCGGCCTGTGTGTTGAAAATGCCGCAAAAGCGGAATATAATATAGCAAATCCTATTGATCAAGGTGGGTATCCATGAACGCCATCGGTAATTTTTTCCGCAAGCTGGGATCGTCCATCGTCTCCGGGCTACGCAGCTTTATGACCGGCCGCTACGGCACAGATAAACTGAATATGTATATTTTGGGCGCAGGTGTCATCGTTTGTCTGATCTGTATGTTTATCCGTGTACCTTTGCTGAACCTGCTGCTGACACTGCTGTCCTACGGGCTGATGTTCTGGGCGATTTTCCGCACATTGTCCCGTAACACCTACAAGCGCTATCAGGAAAACCGCCGGTTTCTGATCTTTCTGGACAAGCTGAAGGATCGGGATCACCGTTATTTTGAGTGCCCTAAGTGCCGGCAGGGAGTTAGAGTACCCAAGGGAAAAGGGAAAATTTCGATCACTTGCCCCAAGTGCGGAGAAAAGTTTATCAAAAAGACATAAAAATAGCCCTCGTAAAAAAACAATGTCATTCAGTTAGGGTGTCATTGCGGGGAGCGAAGCGACGCGGCAATCCGTTATACCCTTTCGGTAACGGGTTCCCACAGCCGCTGCGCGGCTTCGGAATGACAGTTCCTGTGAACTGAATGACATTGCGTTGTAGAACGGGGGTTTATTTTTACTTGCCGAACAGACCCTTCAGACCGCCAAGAGCATCACCGAGCTTATCCATGCTGATCTTTGCCTTGATGCCGTCCGCCAGAGCTTCCAGCTTCTCGTCGGGCAGGTCAACGCCTACCAACTCCTCGATGACCTTGATGGGGTCAGCCTTGAACTTGGCAAGAAGACCGTCGTCAGACTTGATCTTTTCCACCAGCTCTTCGATTTTTTCTTTGATATCCATGTCGTTTCCTCCTTTGATTAGGGTCATGCCTATTATAGCGCAGGAAATTGCCCTTTTGCAATAGATGCACAAAAAATATCCGACAAGTCATTGACGAAAGTTTAGAATCAAGATAAAATATGAGTATAGCTACCAATGAAGAAAGGATGATGGATATGGCTTATAAAATCTTTGAAACCGATCCCAATCTGAAGCAGTATGAGCGTGACATTGTGCAGCGCATGAAAAACTATGAATGGAAAAAAGGAGAGCTGCTGAAGCCCGGTCAGACATTGTCGGACTTTGCCAACGGCTACCTGTTTTTTGGTATCCATAAAATTGAGGGCGGCTGGGTCTACCGGGAGTGGGCTCCGGCAGCGGAAAAAATGTATTTTACCGGCGATTTCTGTGGCTGGGACCGGCATAAGCACCCTATGGAGAAAAAGGAAAACGGTGTGTTCGAGATTTTCCTGCCCGGTGAGGACGCGCTGAAAAACGGTCAGAAGGTAATGGCGATCGTGGTACATAACGGCCGGGAGCTGGACAGGATCCCTCTGTACGCCAATTATGTGGTGCAGGATCCGGTGACCACCGGCTGGAGTGCGGAGATTTATGAGTCTCCCGGCTTTGCATGGACGGACAGCGCTTTTAAGCCTCAAAAGACCCTGTATATCTACGAGTGCCACATCGGCATGGCGCAGGAGGAGGGCAAGGTAGGCTCCTATACCGAGTTTAAGGAAAATGTGCTGCCCCGGATCAAGGATCTGGGCTACAATACCATTCAGATCATGGCAATCATGGAGCATCCTTACTATGCTTCCTTCGGTTATCAGGTCACAAATCTGTTTGCTTCCTCCTCCCGCTTCGGCACGCCGGACGAGCTGCGGGACCTGATCAACACCGCTCATAAAATGGGGATTGCCGTGCTACTGGATGTTGTCCACTCCCATGCCTCCAAGAACACCCGTGAGGGCATCAATGAGTTTGACGGCACGGTGTACCAGTTCTTCCATGAAGGCGGCAAGGGCGACCATTCCGCATGGGGCACCAAGTGTTTCAACTACAATAAGAACGAGGTCATCCATTACCTGCTGTCTAATCTGAAGTATTGGCAGACCCAGTTCCATTTCGACGGCTTCCGATTTGACGGTGTTACCTCCATGCTGTACCACAACCACGGTCTGGGTGTCAGCTTTAACGGTTATCCCGATTATTTCTCGCTGAACACCGATACCGAAGCGGTAACCTACCTGCAGCTTGCCAATGAGTTGGTGCGGCAGGTGGATCCTAACGCCATCACCATTGCCGAGGATACCTCCGCACTGCCCGGTTTGTGTCTGCCCATCGAGGATGGCGGTGTGGGCTTTGACTACCGTCTTGCTATGGGCGAGCCGGATATGTGGATCAAGCTGATCAAGGAAGTGTCCGATGAAAACTGGGATATTGGCCACATCTGGGCAGAGCTGACCAGCCGCCGTCCCAAGGAAAAGGTCATCGGCTACTGCGAAAGCCACGATCAGGCGCTGGTGGGCGACAAGACCATCATGTTCCGTCTCTGCGACAAGGAAATGTACGAGGGTATGGAATGCGGACGGGAGAATATGGTCATCGACCGGGGCATGGCGCTGCATAAGATGATCCGTCTGGTGACCATGACTCTGGGCGGAGAGGGATATCTGACCTTCATGGGCAACGAGTTCGGCCATCCCGAATGGATCGACTTCCCCAGAGAGGGCAACGGCTGGAGCTATCACTACTGCCGCCGCCAGTGGAGCTTGGCAGACAATCCCTTTACCAAGTTCAAATTCCTCAATGCCTTTGAAAAGGCAATGGTAGCTGCCGCACGGAAGACACGGCTGCTCTCCGGTAAGATCGAGTATCTGAACATCGACCATGGCAATAAGGTCATGGCATACCGCCGGGGCAAGGCTGTGGTGATCTTGAATTTCCATCCCGACCGCTCCCAGCAGAATTATTTCTTCCCGGTGAAGGAGCCCGGCGCTTACGAGGTGATGCTTACCACCGACGAGGCACGGTTCGGCGGACAGGACAGGATGTCCACATCCTATGTCTACCACACCGAGACCGACGAGTACGGTCAGGTGGGCATCCGGGTCTATATCCCCAGCCGCACCGCTATGGTACTGCGCAAGCAGAAATAAGTCAAAACCGGAGAAGCATCTCGCTTCTCCGGTTTTCCAGTCTGTCAAAAAACCGGAAATCTACCAATTCTCTTGTAGGGGCGGTCATTGTGTCAAGTGTAACATGGTACACACCAGTGTAAGGACATAGTACACAACCTACATCCTCGCAATGGTGCGGTGAAGCAACTGTCCGCTTTCTGTATCAA
>JAFQFP010000053.1 GCA_017398625.1 Oscillospiraceae bacterium | reverse complement strand
TATCGTAATTTCAAAATTGCGGAGTTTGATACAGAAAGCGGACAGTTGCTTCACCGCACCATTGCGAGGATGTAGGTTGTGTACTATGTCCTTACACTGGTGTGTACCATGTTACACTTGACACAATGACCGCCCCTACAATATCCATCGAAAGCGCATGCTATAGCCCCCCTTGCCTAAAGGGGGGTGGCGCGCAGCGCCGGGGGGATACTCTTCGGTACATCTCCCCTACAGCCCCCCTTACCTAAAGGGGGGAAGTCAGCTTTGCTGACAGGGGGGATTCTGTTCGGTAAACCTCCCCTAAAGCCTCTCCACCGCGCCCCGATAGATCTGCAAATACCGCAGCGCGCAGCGGTACAGCTCCTTGGCCTGTGCTTCTGGGGTGATGTCCACTTGGGAATAGATGCCCTTGCCGGACACCGCCACCGTACCCACGGAGGCATATTGCATCCCTCCCAGCCCATTTTGCGCCAGAGAGAAGTAATCCAGCGCCTCCGCCATGGCACAGACCGCCATTTTCTCATCCCGTTCGCTTCCGCGGACCCGATAGCACCGCTTCAGCCGTGCCAGTTCTTCCTGTGCTCTTGCACAAAGCTCCTGCCAGTTTTCCTGCGCGACCGCCGAGCCATGATATTCCTGCAAATAAAAGCTGTATTCCATAGTTTCCTCCCATCACCCCAAGCCCCCCTTGCCTTCACCGCACCAAAGCCCCCCTTGCCTAAAGGGGGGATGTCAGCTTTGCTGACAGGGGGGATTCTCTTCGGTACATCTCCCGTTAGAACCCGTAGGGGCGGACAATGACTCTATCAGCCCTTCAGGGCGCAGATCATGCTCTCATCCAAAGCACGGATGCCGTAGATGATGTCGAAGGAGACCTTGTCGGTCTTGGTGGCGGCGTCGTAGTCATAGACCACCCGGACACCCAGCCCGCCTGCGGAGGCGTAAGCAGCCTTGGCGGCGCCCATGGGCAGCGCCAGCTTACGGGTGACCAGAGCCAGACCGTTTCTGTGGAAGGCGAGGCTCATAGGGGCGTTGACCACGGCGGCGGCAGCCCCCTCCACGGACTCCATGAGGGGCTGGTCGATGGTCAGCTCACCGGAGCCGCCTGCGGTGAAGCGGTACAGATAGCCCCCCAGAATGAAGCCGTCACCGGCGGCAACGGTGCCGTCAGCGCCCTCCACGGTGACCACGCTCTCGCCGGCGGTGCCGGAAACGGTGAAGGCGGTGGCGGTACCGGGGGTCTGGGCGTTGGAGCCGGGAGCATTCTGATCCATGTAGGTGTCTAGGGTGTAGACACGGCCCAGCAGGGCATCCCGCAGCGCCAGAGAGTCACCGGCATAAGCCACCTTGCTCAGATTGTCGGTGAGGGCGTAGCGGTACTTGTGTTCGGGACACAGCACCAGAGAGCGGTTGGCGGTGGGGACCTTGTTCATGTCCAGCTTCTTGGCGAGGTCGGCGATGTCCGCCAGATCGGCGGCATTTTCGGTACCTGCGCGGACATAGCCAGCCCCCTGAATGCCCACCGCCAGCAGATCCTCATCGATGGCCTGCGCGATGGCCTGCATAGCAGGCTCCACCACCTGCCGGGAGAAGTCGGCGATGTCCAGAGAGAGCTGCTTGGCATCCACCGCCACGGTGATGTCCCGGAAGCGGTCCAGCTTCACGGGAACGCTGCCCTCGGTGATGTCCTGAGCGGAGGTAGTGCCGGTAAAGTTCTTCGCCACGAACTTTGCGGGCTTGCGGATGGACACGGTGTCGCCCACGGAAACGAACTCATCGGAGTAGTCTCTGTGGACAAGATCCGCCATGACCAGATTGCTCTGCAGGCACATCAGTGCCTCCTTCGCCACGATCTCAGGTGTCAAAAAAGTGTTTGCCATAATATCGATCATCCTTTCCATGATTTATTAACCTATTTCCTTGCTTCCAAAGCCCCCCTTGCCGAAAGGGCGCTCCCAAAGCCCCCCTTGCCCGCACCAAAGCCCCCCTTGCCTAAAGGGGGGTGCCCCAGTGCGCACACTGGGGCGGGGGGATTCTCTTCGGTAAGCCTTCCGTTAGAACCCGTAGGGGCGGTCATTGACCGCCCGCCACCCCCGCAGTTACCCTCACTGCCCTGCCGCCGCGCCCATTCTCCAGCGCCGGTACTCCGCCATGGTCATGGCCTCCAGCTCCTTCTGCCCGAAGCTCTGGGGCGCAACCGCCTGTCCCAAGCCGCCGTAGGGCTGTCTTGCGCCGAAGAACAGGTAGCCGTGGTCTTTTTTCAGCCCTGCCACCGCCTGCGCCACGGCAGACTCCACATCCTCGCTGTCTTTCAGCCCCTGCTCGTCCAGCAGGGCACGGATGGCGGTGAGATTTCTGCCGCCGGAGCGCTCCACCGCTGCCGCCAGCGTGTGCTGAAACCGCACATCGCTGACGGTGCGCTGATGCTCCTGCAAGATGGCATCCACCACCGCCGGATCCTCCAATAATTCCTCCAAAAACGCCTTGTCCATAAAAACCCCCGTTTCAGTTGACAGTTGACAATTTCCCATATTCCGCAACCCCCTTGCCGAAAGGGCGCTCCCAAAGCCCCCCTTGCCTAAAGGGTAAGCGAAGCGCAGTCGCGGTAGTGAATGACAGTCCGGTGGACTGTCAGAGCCGCGACCGGGGCGCTCCGCAGAGCGCTGGCGCGCAGCGCCGGGGGGATTCTCTTCGGTACATCTCCCGTTAGAACCCGTAGGGGCGGTCATTGACCGCCCGCCACCCCCGCAGTTACCCTCACTGCCCCGCCGCCGCGCCCCAGAGCTTCCCGTCTCCCCAGCGGAACTCCGTCTGGACGCCGTCGCAGTCCATGCCGTAGCGCTCCGCCAGCCAGCGGCAAGCCTCCACCGCCTGCCGCGCCGCCGTCTCCCAAGCCCGCTGCAGCTCCAAGATGGTCAGCGCGTACTCTCCTTGGGAGGAGGTGACCTCGGTGGCGGTGCGCTGGACCTCGTCCACATTGGCGAGCAGCCCTCTTTTCAGCCCCAGCACATTCTCCACATCCCGCAGCCAAGCCTGCTTGCGGTTGAGGAACGCCTGTTCCCGCAGGGCAGGGGCAAAGACGGTGACCCCCACATTCTGTGCGCTGTCATCCAGCCCCACGAACACATTGTCCTTGAGCTGGCCCTGGTCCAGCAGGTCAGCGCTGACCACGATGCGGCTCTGTCCCCGTTCAAACTCCCCGTTCAAGAGCCATTCATTCCGAGCCAGATTGCGGATCAGCCCCACCGCCGGGGCGAACACGCTGACCCCCTCGCAGGAGCCGTCCACGCAGTTGGCGGCAGGATTTTTCACCACCGCCAGCGCAAGGGAACCGGCGCTCCCCTCAAAAACGAACCGCTCCGGCAGGGCGGCGTAGAGGGGATGTACATTCAGCGGCACCTGCCTACCCAAAAGGGAGGGCTGGGCGGAGCGAAACAGCTTATTTTCCAGCACAAGCTGCCCGTTTTCCAGAAACCGGCGCTCCAGCAGGGTAAAATACTGCCGTCCCGCCACACTGCGCTCACAGGTGCCCATGTCGGTGATGTTGCCCATGGGATCTCTGGCGAACACCAGCACCTGCCTACGGTCGAGGAGCTGGAATTGCCAGTTTTTACCGTCTGTCACCGGCTTGAGGCAGCATTCCCCACCCACCAGTGCCAGCTCCATGGCACGGACGCGAACAGCGTCCAGCCCCTGCAGCACCTTTTGGGCGAATTGGCCGCCGGAGGCGCTGTACTCACCGAACACGGCTCTGGTAAGCTTACGCACCAAGGTGTAGGGCAGGCTGAGACAGCCGTCGAAGCCCTGCTCCTCGCCGCCGTAGTAGAGCCGAAACCACTCTGCGATGGCATTTTTCTGTTTTTGGGAGGTCACATCCACCGCCCCAAAGGCATCCTCCAGCCCCACCATATCCAATAAATTCTCCATAAAAAACCTCCCAAAAATATAAGGGCGGATATGTGCATCCGCCTCCAAAGCCTTCTCCTTGAGGAGAAGGTGGCACGGCATAGCCGTGACGGATGAGGTGTCAAACCCCCAATCCCCCTTGCCTTCGCCGCCCCAAAGCCCCTCTTGCCTGCGCCGCCCCAAAGCCCCCCTTGCCTGCGCCGCCCCAAAGCCCCCCTTGCCTAAAGGGGGGATGTCAGCGAAGCTGACAGGGGGGATTCCCTTCGGTACATCCCCCAATAGAACCCGTAGGGGCGGTCATTGACCGCCCGCCACTGCCTCCATCTCCCCTACAGCCCCCCTTGCCTGCGCCGCACCAAAGCCCCCCTTGCCTAAAGGGGGGATGTCAGCTTTGCTGACAGGGGGGATTCTGTTCGGTACATCTTCCAATAGAATCCGTAGGGGCGGTCATTGACCGCCCGCCACTGCCCCCATCTCCCCCTACATCCCTCTCCTGCTCCAAACCCGGTTAAGTCCGTACCGCACGGCATCGATGTGGTGGTTGTCCCGGTCGGGATAGCCCAGCACCGCATCCCCATCCCGCAAAAATTCATACCCTTGGAACTCCGCCGCCGTATCCGGACAGCGCACCGGGTCGATGACGATGGCGACCAAGCTCTGCAGCCACTTCATGGAATACTCCACACTCCCCGGCCCTTTCTCCGCCGCCACACACCGCAGCCCCAAGCTGCGGTAATCGTCGATGCTCTTTGCCTCGGCGGAGTCGGCGATGATGAGCAGACTTCCCGCCTTTTTTGCCGCCAGGGCGGCGGTGTCCCGGTTGGGCGTGCGGTAGCGGGTGGCCTCGTCGAAGATGTAGAGGGTACGCCTTGCGGCATCGTAGTGCATCTTGTTGAAGGCCCAGGGGTCAGGCCACCAGCCCCAATCCACCCCGGCATAGAGCCGGTCAAACTGGGCGATCTGGGTATCGGAGATCCGTTCCAGCCGCAGATTTGGGAACACGGCGTTGCCGAGACCCACGCACCTGCCCAGATACTCATGCTCATAGACCTCCGGCCTAGTCCGGCGCAAATGCTCGGCGTCGGCGAGGAACTTGCTGCCAAGCCACTGCTCCGGCAGCTCCAGATAGGAGGAGTGATGGCAGAACCTGCCCTGTTTTTCCTCCAAGCGGTTGACCCAGTGCTGCTTTTCCGCGGGTGGGTTAAAGGACTTGATGCAAAGATGCTTCTCACCGCCCCGAAAGAGGGATTGCTCTGCGGAGCGCACCTCCTCGGCGGTGAATTGATCCAGCTCCTCGAACCAGCCCACGCCGATGTAGCCCTTGGCGACCTTGACGGACTTGAGCTTACCGGGATCGTCCATGCCGAAGAAGAGGATCTTCTGGCCTGTGGGCAGATATTCCAGCTCCAAGGGGGACAGCGTAGCCTTAAAACGGCTGCCCAGCCCCAGGGTGTCCACCGCCCAAAGGAGCTGGGCATACACGGAGCTTCGCAGGGTGGCAGCCACCTTCCGCAGGGCAACGCCGTGGCAGGCAGGATGCTTTAATAAAAACAAGACCATCTCGATGGAGGCGAAGCTGGATTTACCGCTTCCTCTGCCGCCCATTTCGATGATCTCGTCACAGCCGTGTTTAATTTTTCCGTGGGATTCCCAGAATCCCCTGCCCAGAATCTCCGACAACCTGACCTGCATACTCCACTCCCATCTCCCCAAAGCCCCCTTGCCGAAAGGGGGGATTCTCTTCGGTACATCTCCCGTTAGAACCCGTAGGGGCGGTCATTGACCGCCCGCCACTGCCTCCATCTCCCCCAAGCCCCCCTTGCCTAAAGGGGGGTGCCCCAGTGCGCACACTGGGGCGGGGGGATACTGTTCGGTACATCTCCCAATAGAACCCGTAGGGGCGGTCATTGACCGCCCGCC
>JAFQFP010000001.1 GCA_017398625.1 Oscillospiraceae bacterium | reverse complement strand
CGCTGCGGCAACGGTCTTGGTGACCTCTCTGCCGTCGGCATAGCTCTTGGTGATCTCCATGGTGTAGCTGGGATCGTAGTTCTCAGCCATCAGGTACATGTACAGGGTGATGTCGTTGTTCAGCGCCAGATTCACACCGGCGACATTGAACAGCGCAGGAGCAGCCGGATCGGCTTCACCGCAGACGGTGCAGCTACCGTTGGCGTAATTATGCCCAATGTTTTCATTGGTATTGCTGTAGGCAGCTTCTGCCTTGCAGTTTTCCACCTGATAGACCTTGATACCCCCCAGAACGGGATGCTCCTGCTCACCGAGCTTCTGACCCCAGATGTGTGCCGGATCTGCTGTGCCGACCCAATTCCAATCCTCGTCGTAGATATCCTCACCCACAATGCCATTCTGGAGCAGATAAGCCACTTCACCGCCGGCAAACTGGGCAAAGGTCTTTCCGCCTTCCTCCGTTTCCGCTTCGGAGAGGTAGTAGCTGTTGGAAATGCTGCCGCCGTAGTTATCTTGGTTGTAGCCTATCAGCGAAGCTTCCTTTGTATAGCAATTTTTGACCTCGGAGCAGTTGTATCCGATCAGACCGCCTACATAGGTTTGTGTCCCACTGACCTGAGCCAGAGAGTAGCAGTTTTCCACGGTGCCGTAGGTAGTGCTGCCGATCAGACCGCCCACATAGTTTACGCCTTCTACGGTAACACTGCTTTCTACCGTACATCCGCTGACTATACTGCCCATATAGCCTCCCAGACCGCCTACATAGTTGTTTCCGCAGAAGTAGCTGTTTGCAATGGTGACATTCCGGATGGTGTAATTGTAATCGGTATATCCAAACAGACCTACATAGCTGGCATTTTCGTCGTTGAAGTACAATCCGGATATCGTATGACCCTGACCGTCAAACTGACCGGTGTAGCAGGGGTAGGAGCCCCCGATCGGCGTCCATTCCCGCAGATCCTCTGCGGTCATGTCCGTATTCACCACAATATCCTTCGCCAGTCTGCCGTTGATGCCGGAATTTCCGTATTCATTGACCTGCTCAGCAAACCAATAGAGCTGTCCGGCATTGGATATCTCATAGCAAAGCTGTTCACTTCCGTACTCATCGGTAACCGTGATTTGCTTCGGACTCTGGTAGACCTGGCAGTTTCCGGTTGCGCAGAAGCCGTTGTCATTGAAGCTGTGTCCCTGACAGACCTTTCGCAGCACACCGCTGACGGAATTGAAGCTAAAGTGCTCCGTAACATCCACACCGTCATAGGTTATCACGGCATTGCCGGTATCCACAGTCACATAGCCGTCATCCCAATCCGCCAGAATAATGCCGGACAGAGTAAACTTCTCATCCAAGCCCTCCACGGTATACAGCGTTTGATCCAGTGTCTTTCCGTCCTCCAGATACTGATCCTGCGCATAGATCCAAACGGAAGGCGCATAGATATAGAAATCCACCAACGGTACATCCGCCGCGGAAGCTGCAAGAGTGTAATTGGCTGCATCCTCGCCGATAAGGACGATATTGCTCAAATCTGCCTCCTCGTAGCAGCCGGGAACGCAGTCCGCAATGGCAACGACCAGCTTATCCAGATCCACGCTGACATCATCGTACACATCATCGTAATCCAGTACATCCGACTTATAGTTGCCCTCGCTGTAGAACACGAAGCCCTCCAGATTCGCCGCATACACCGTTATATCGGCGGTTGCGTCGTAGCTCTTGCTGTATGCTTTGATGCTTATAATCGTCAAGGGCTTGGCAATAACCCCGAAGGGCCGCTCCACGCTGCCTGTGTAATTGCCCTTGCCGGTGATGGTCGCAGTATAGCTGCCTACGGTGACGGGATCGGTGTCCCATGTGACGGTACAATCACCGTCGTCCAAAGCGATGCCGTCGCTGGTCACAGAAGGCTCCTGTATATAGCCGTCATACTCCGCTTCCGCTTCTATAGCTACTGCGGTGCCGCTGATATCCAGCGGCAGCATCCCCACGGAGCGGGCGCTCAGCGTTCCGGTAAAGTTGCCGGAGCCGTCCACAACGAATCGGCTGGTGTCAGAAACGCCGATAACATCCGTCCAGTAACCGCCGACGGTCTCGATCCCCTTTTCTGTCTCCACAGTAACGGAAGCAGAGGGTGTCTGGGCACTGCGGTTATAGGTCAAGGTGTCAAATACACCCACCTCGGCGATCCGGCTCACATCCAGCCTTCCAATGGTCCAGTCAGCACTGACATTTCCCGTGAAATTGCCGTCACCTGTGGCGATCATCCTATAGCTGCCTGCGTCAGTACCGCTGACGCCGGAGAGGAAGTAATCTGTCCCCTCCTGCAATGTCATACCGTTCCATGTCACGGTGGGAGTATGGGTCTGCTGGGCACCGGTGTAGGTCATAGCTTCCATACCGGAAACAACCGCAGTACCGATATCCGCGGGAGAGATGGTATAGACCGCCGTACGCCAGCCGGAGAAATTGCCCTTACCGGTAACGGTGAGCGTATGGCTGCCTGCGTCAGTGGCCGTATTGCCGGAAACGGTGTAATCCGTCCCCTCCGTCAAGCGCTGCCCCTCCCATGTCACCGTGGGAAGCACGGTCCACGCTGTACCGGTATAGGTCATATCCGTAATGCCGGAGATCCCAGCGGTACTGATGTCCGCGGAAGTAATGGTAAAGCTCTGTGTTGCGGTCACCCCATGGATGGTAACGGAGCCGGTAGCTGTGCCGGCATTGATGTTTTTGGAATAGGTCACACGCTGTCCCGTGCTGCCCATCCAGCCGTCAGAATAGGTTACGGCGAGGGGTGTAATGGCGCTGCCGGTATAGCTCAGAGGTTCACAGCCCTCCAGCGTGGCTGTCTCGCTGTGATCGCAGCCATTGCTGCAGCTTTCCGTGATCACGCTGCCGGACGCACTGTAGGTAAAGCTGTGGCTGCCAAGCTCCCCTTCGGTGACGCCACAGCGGGAGCAGGTCTTGGCTGCCATACAGGTAGCCGGCTGCCAGCTATGTCCCAGAGCCGGTGTCTCTGTCTTTGTGCCGCCGGTGAGCTTGCCGCAGATCGTGCAATAGCTGTATTCGGACAGTCCGGGGTACGCACAGGTGGCATTCACCTGCTGATGGGTAACACTGACGCAGGTGTGAGAGGAATTCGCAGAGGTCAGCCCTGTACACTCGCCGGCTATGTCGGCAACCGTTTTTCCTTGACTGTTAAAACCAATACCGTTTTGCGCAGTTCCGCTGGTGTCTTTGGCAGCACCCTTGAGATAATAGTTGTTGGAAATCGGAATACCATCGGATCTTTGACCCGCAATCCCGCCAACACAATAGTATCCGCTGACCGAGGCAAAGCTTACACAGTTGGATACCTTACAATACGCTGTTCCGGTAATTCCTCCCGCAGCCGAATCCACGGAACAGACCGTAACACTGCTGTCCGCACGGCAGTTGTTGATGTTTCCCTCAGCGGCATAAGCAAGTCCAGCGATGCTGCCGACAGAACCGGCACCATGGAAGTAGCTATTCTTTATAGTCAGGTTTTTTATCGTGCCTTTGGAAGTATTTCCAATAAATCCAATAAAACTTTCCGATGTATTTTTATAGTACAGGCCGCTGATAAAATGACCGTTTCCGTCAAAAGTACCGCTATAGCCGGCTGCAAAGCTGTAATTCCGACAGATCGGTGTCCATGAATAGTTAGCGCCGGAGGCGCTGACCGTCTCATTTACAACGATATCCTGCAGCAGCACAGCGCTGGCATTGCCGTATTTCACATTGGCAATTGCCGCCCAGCCGTAAAGCTCCGAAGCATTGCGTATGGCATAGTAGCCATTCCACTGGCTCCAGTTCGCATCCGTCAACCCAAGAGTCTTATAGTTATTCGAATTGATCTGGATGGGCTTCACCGGCGTTCCGTTATAGGGCTCCGGTGTTGCCGCTGAAACACCAATCGGCATCACTGTCAGAAAGGCAAATACCATCGTCAGGACGATCAGCACACTGAGAATTCTTCTTGTCTTCATAATATAACCTCCCTATAAGAAATCAGATGAAAAATGCGCCGTGATCTTTGCGGTGGGAATGGGTTTACACGGTTTGTTCTTCCAGATAGGCAAGCAGGCTGTGCACAGCTTGCTTTGCCAGCGCCGGATAATCAAAGCCTTGTACAAACGCTACCGCCTGACGGATCTTCTCCGCCGAAACATCGTAAAGCTTAAAAGTCGTCTCCAAAAAGCGGCATACTTTTCGGTCCATGGTAAAGTACATATCGCAGGGTATGGTGATAAAGCCCCGCATGATGCCCCCGGAAGCGATCTCCAATTCGTAAAAATCCTTGGTTTGCAGGTGCGGAAGCTGTTCACGGAATATCTCCTCCAGCTTTCCGGTAATGGTACGCTGGATGATCCGTGATGTATTGGGCAGAGAGTATGCCGCAATATACAGATCCCGAATATGCTCGCTGGATTCTGCCATATGAAGCTGTAAAACCGTCTCCGCGGCATAAAACAAAAGTCTATCCTCTGTTTTTCCCCGCAGAAGCTCTGCTGCCAGCCGAAACTGCCCCTCCAGCACATATTCCACCAGCTCCGCGAGAATATTGTCCTTGCTGCCAAAGGCACGGTTCATGGCGCTGACATTCACCTGTGATGCCTGCGCGATCTCTCTGGTGGTGGTGCTGGAATAGCCCTTCTCCAGAAAAAGCTTCGCCGCCGCGTGAAGCACCCGGGAACGGATATTCTCATGTTGATTTGCTGCTCTTTTCTCCATGCTCCCTCTCCTTTTCGATCCAGAAACCGAACCCCATTCCGAACCACGGTTCAGTTCATGATTCATTATAGCAAATAAATAAATCGCTGTCAACAAAGCAAAGCAAAACGAACCTATCAAATTTGACTATACGGATACAAAAACAGCGTACGGGGGTCAAGCCGTACGCTGCTTCGTTATTTCTTTCCTTTCAGCTCCAAATGGTAATCGATAGAGCCTGCGACGGTGTTTTCGATCTCGATGGAATAGGTCAGATCCACGGTGCCACCGGCTTCCGTCAGAGAAAACGCCAGCTTTTGGGCACACACCGTGATCAACAGCGCCCCAAACTCCATCTGGTACAAAGAATCGTGATACACACCCTCCTGAAAGACCATCTGGGAGTTCAGCGCTCCCTTACGGGTCAGCACGATCTTCCCCGGCTCTACGGCAAAATGAGTGGTGACCCCTTGCATCCCCGTCAGATCGCTTTCCTCATAGCTGATATGCCACACCCCGGAAACGCACTCCAAGGTGCCCTCCGTCACCAGCTCGATAACCTCCGGCTCTTGGTCGGGATAATTCTGCTGCCCCCGCAGGGTAAGCATCACCGGCTGTTTCATCGGCAAGCCTCCATCGCCAGCTTCAGCAGCTCATCCAGAAGCTGACCGTAGGGAATACCGCTGGCACCAAAGAGCTTGGGATACATGGAAATGGAGGTAAAGCCCGGCAGGGTGTTGATCTCGTTAAAGACCACCCGGTTATCCCCATAGGTCACGAAAAAGTCCACACGGCTCAGGCCCTTGCAGCCCACAACGCTGTAGACCTTCACCGCCGCATCCCGAACCTGCTCCGCCACTTCCTCGCTGATCCGGGCAGGGATATAGGCAACGGAGGTATCGGTGACATATTTGGCATCGTAGTCATAGAAATCCGCGCCGGAATCGATCTCACCGCAAACGGAAGCCATCGGGCTGCCGTTGCCCATCACCGCCACCTCGATCTCTCTGCCGTGGATGAATTCCTCCACCAAGATCTTTTCATCATAGGCGGCGGCGCTGCGCAGAGCCTCTGCCAGAGTCTCCCGATCCGTTGCCTTGGACACGCCCACGGAGGAACCGGTGCCCGCAGGCTTTACAAACATGGGATAGGAGAACTTTTTCTCCAGAGAATCCAGCACCGTCTGCATCCGGTTTTCCGTATCGCAGCTTCTGACAAGCTGCCATGCCGCCTGATCGATGGCGGCATGATCCACCACCAGCTTGGTCAGGGTCTTATCCATCGCCACAGCGGAAGCCGCCACATGAGGACCTACAAAGGGGATGCCTGCCAGCTTCAGCAGACCCTGCATAGCACCGTCCTCGCCGTTTTCCCCGTGGAGCACCGGGAACACCACATCGATATGCTCCCGCACCACACAATCGCCCTCAAAGCTCAGAAGCCCTTGATGCCGAACAGGAGAAATGGCAGCACGGCGGTTTTCGGGATGGGTCAGCCACTGACCGGAGGGCAGCATAGAATAGTCCGTGCCGCCGAACAGGATCCAATCTCCCTCCTTGGTGATGCCAACGGGGTAGATATTATATTTCTCTTTGTCCAGATTGTTCAGCACAGACTCCGCAGAGCGCAAAGACACATCATGCTCCGGGCTCATGCCGCCAAACAGTACGCAAACGCTGAGTTTTTTCATAACGATCGCCTCGATTTCACCGCGGGGACAGCCGCGCTTGATGATAATATGCCCAAAAGCGGACACTACAGCAAAAATTTTTACAAGGAATATCGGATCCGGTGATCCGGTGCTTTTTTATTTCAGCATTGCCTCGCCGGCACGGTAGATATCCCCTGCGCCTACGGTGAGGATCACATCTCCCGGCTGGGCGATCTTCTTCAGATACGCCGTCACCTGAGGCAGGGTCTCGCAGTACACCGCGCCCTCCACCTGCGCCAGCAGATCCCGGGAGGAGATGCCCACGGTGTTGCGCTCACGGGCAGCATAGATCTCCGCCAGCACCACCACATCGGGCTTGCGCAGCTCCCGGACAAAGTCTTCAAACAGCGCCTTGGTACGGGTGTAGGTATGGGGCTGGAATGCCACCACCATTCGCTGGCAAGGCATGGTGCGCACCGCCTCGATGGTGGCTGCCAGCTCATCGGGATGATGGGCGTAATCGTCGTAGATCTGGGCGCCGTTGTACTCGCCCTTGTATTCCATCCGCCGTCTTGCGCCGTGGAACTGGGCAAGACCGTGGGTCACATCCTCGCCGGGGATGCCCAGCAGCCACGCAGTACCGGCAGCGGCAAGGGCATTCATGGCATTGTGCCTGCCGATGACCTCCAGCGCCAGATGGCAGTAAAATACATCGTCACAGTAAACATCAAAGCTGCGCCAGTCGGGGCACATATTCACTGCCCGCACCCGGTTCCGCTCGCCCATGCCGAAGGTCACATAATTAAGCCCCCGCAGCGCCTGCGCGGTATGGAGGTCGTCGCCGTTGGCAAGCACGGCAGAGGAAGCAAGCTGTGCAAAGGCACGGAAGGACTTCTGCACATCCGCCAGATCCTTGAAATAGTCCAGATGATCCGCTTCCACATTGAGGATCACCGCCAGCGTAGGCGAAAAATTCAAGAAGGAGTCGCAATACTCGCAGCTTTCCAGCACAATGCTGTCGCCCTCGCCTACCCGGTGTCCCGCATGGAGCAGAGGCAGGTCGCCGCCGATCATAACGGTGGGATCCCAGTTTGCCTCCATAAGGATATGGGTCACCATGGAGGTGGTAGTTGTTTTGCCGTGGGTGCCGGAAATGCAGATGGCATTCTTATACGAGCACATGATCACGCCCCAAGCCTCCGCCCGTTCAAACACGGGAATACCGGACACTCTGGCGGCTGCGATCTCCGGGTTGTCGTTATGGGCAGCGGCGGTGCGGATCACACACTCCGCTCCCAGAATATTTTCCGCGCTGTGACCGATACGGACCTCGATGCCCTTGGCGATGAGCTCATCGGTGGAAACAGAGGAATTCATATCCGAGCCGGTGACCGTCAACCCCATGCCCTTGAGCACCAAGCCCAACGGACGCATGGACACGCCGCCAATACCGACCAAATGAACACGCCGACCCGGCGTGAGAAAATTCTTAAGCTCCTGGCTTCTATGATTCATAAAAGAAACAGCCCCCTGGATTAAACATAACCTAAGTATTATACAGGATAATGCGCAAGTTTACAACCATCAAAATGCCCAAAAATATGCCGGCAACGGCGAAATTTTCAAAATTTCTCTGTTTTTCGGCAGCGATTTCCTTTTGTCCGGCTATATGCACTTTCCTGCATATTATTCATTATTTTTCGTATATTTATGTACATACAATTTTTGCATATTCGATTATTCATTTAATTCTGTATGTTTTTGTTGGGTTTTCACTATATATAATAACATTTCCCTTTGCATCCTTGTATACAAAAGCCTATTGACGATGAATAATATTCGCGCTATAATGCAACTATCAAAATTTGATCCGAAAAGGAGTAACCGTTATGAAAAAGATCATCGCTCTGGCGCTGTCCGCCATTCTGCTGCTGGGTCTGCTGGCTGGCTGCCAGTCCTCCGAGGAGGGTCCCGGCAAAAATACTTACGGCCTGACCACCCTGAAGGAAGGCTACCTCACCGTTCTCACCTCCCCCGACTACGCACCCTATGAGTTCTACGCTCTGGATGCCGATGGCAACCCCTCTCTGGCAGGCTTCGACATGGAGCTGGCTCAGTACATCGCCGACTATCTGGGTCTGACTCTGGAGGTCATTCCCATGAGCTTCAACGGCATCGTCGGTGAAATGGCTGCAAACGGCGCCGACCTTGCAATGGCAGGCCTGTCCCCCGATCCCGACCGTGAGACCGCCATGGACTTCTCCGACATCTACTACGCAGGCAAGCAGGCCTTTGTCACCGTAGAGAGCAAGGCTTCCCAGTTCACCGATCTGGCTTCCACCAACAACGCCAGCTTCTCCATCGCCGCCCAGACCGGCACCATCCAGATGGATCTGGCTGCCGAGTTCAGCCCCAATGCCCAGTTCGTCTCCCTGCCCAAGGCTACCGACATCATCGCTGAGCTGGTTTCCGGCAAGCTGGACGGTGCCTATGTGGAATGGGATGTGGCTGAGGCTTACAAGCAGAATTATCCCGAGCTGACCATCGTGTGCGAAGTTCCCTACGAGGCTGACGGCAATGTCATCGGCGTGGCAAAGGGCAACGCCGACCTGCTGAAGTATGTCAACGAGGCACTGAATAAGTGCGTAGACGAGGGCACCTTCGCCACCTATGTTGCCAACGCTCTGGAGCTGGCTGCCGGTGACAACTATCAGGGCCTGCTGGACGACGAGGGCAATATCCCCGTTGAGACCACCGCTGCCGCTGAATAATCACATTTTTACCATCCGATTCCTCCCCGCCTTCGGGGAGGAATTGGTGCGTTTTACGAAAGGAGCTTTCCCATGGGATCTATGATCTCCCAAGCCGGTTTTGATCTGACCTTCAAGTATGTCAAGCTCTTTGAGCAGGGTATCGTGGTCACGGTGATGCTGGCGCTGTTTACCGTGATATTCGGCTTCCTGCTGGGTATTCTGCTGTGCATCCTGCGGATGACCGACATCCGTCCCTTCCGCTTCCTTGCCATTGACCGCAACGGACGCCTGCGGGACGGGGGTATTCTGCTGACCTTGAGCAAATTTAACCCCGTTTCCTTCCTTGCCACCTGCTATGTGGAGGTCATCCGCTCCACCCCGGTGCTGGTGCAGATCCTCATTATCTACCACGGTCTGTTCAAGGCCATTTCCCTGCCGAAATTTACCTTCTTCGGTTTCATCAGCTTTGAGCGGTTCTTCCCCGGCGTGGTGGCGCTGGCTATGAACTCCGGTGCTTACCTGTGCGAGATCATCCGCTCCGGCATCCAATCCATCGACGGCGGTCAGAGCGAGGCTGCCCGCTCTCTGGGCTTAAGCCGTGGGCAAACCATGCTCCACATCGTTCTGCCCCAAGCCATCCGCAACATCCTCCCCGCCATCGCCAACGAATTCGTTGTCATCATCAAGGAATCCGCTATCTGCTACACCATCGGTGTGCAGGACATCATGGCAGCGGTGGAAGCCGTCCGCGGTGCCACCTTCCGGATCATGGAGCCTCTGCTGGTGGCCACAGCGCTGTACTTCTGCCTGTGCTTCCCCACCTCCAAGATCATTGCCTATGTGGAAAGGAGAATGAGCCGTGGCAGCAAACGATAAGCTGATCCAAGTAAAGGATCTGAAAAAGCACTATAACAAGGGTGTCATCCGGGCGCTGGACGGCGTTACCGTGGACATCTGCAAGGGAGATGTGATGGTGGTCATCGGTCCCTCCGGCTCCGGCAAGTCCACCTTCCTGCGCAGCCTGAATCTCACCGAGGAACCTACCGGCGGTGAGATCCTGTTCCACGGCGTGGACATCACCAAGAAAAAGATCCCCAACGAGAAGGGTAAGCTGGTAAAGCTGGATCTGGACAAGCACCGTCAGAAGATGGGCATGGTGTTCCAGCACTTCAACCTGTTCCCCCACAAGACCATTCTGGAAAACATGACCCTTGCTCCCGTGAAGCTGAAAAAGCTTTCCAAGGCAGATGCCGAAGCCAAGGCAAAGAGCCTGCTGGAGCGGGTAGGGCTAGCCGACCGTGCCGCCGCCTATCCCATCCAGCTTTCCGGCGGTCAGAAGCAGCGTGTTGCCATCGTCCGGGCGCTGATGATGGAGCCGGAGGTCATGCTCTTTGACGAGCCCACCTCCGCCCTCGACCCGGAAATGGTGGGTGAAGTCCTTGAGGTCATGAAGGAGCTGGCTTCCGAGGGCATGACCATGGTGGTGGTCACCCACGAAATGGGCTTTGCCCGTGAGGTGGGCAACCGGGTGCTGTTTATGGACGAGGGCAAGATCTTGGAGCAGGGTGCTCCCAGCGAGATCTTCGATTCCCCCAAGCATCCCCGCCTGCAGGATTTCCTGTCCAAGGTGCTGTAAATGAATCAAGGGGAGTGCCGCCGGGCACTCCCCTTTCTGTTTTTTAGTTGGTCTCCAGAAGCTCCCGGTAGTAGGTGTTCATCTCTTCCTCGGTGTCGAAGATGGCGGTGTACTGCTGGTTTGCCATGGCACCGGACAGAGCTTCGGGAATACGGCCGTACATCTTCATGCAGTGGCCGTAGCGCGCCAGAATGGCATTCTCGTCCATCTTAAAATTCTTGCCGTCACGGCGGCCGCAGAAGGCGCAGAAGTGATGCTGCCCCTCGGGCTTGGTGCTGCGGTCAAAGGCGATCATGTCCGCCCAGATCTTATACACATCCGTCTCATAGGCGAAGTTGTACATATCCGGGGTGTAGCCGCCGGAGGGACGCATATTGACCTCAAGACCAATGATGTCGCCCTTTTTACCCAGACCCTCCTGATCCGCGTTCAGCACGAAGTATTCCAGATGGACAAAGCGGCTCTTGACCTCAAAGGACTTGACGGTGCGCCGACCCACATCGATCACTGCCTCCGGCAGCTCCTTGACGATGTAATAGATGGAATTGTCGCTGTCGTTGACCACATCCATCAGCGAAAGGGGGGTAACATTGCCTGCCTCGAAGATGGGCTCGCCCTTGGAGTTGATGATGGCATCGTAGGTACGGACATAGCCGTTGACGAATTCCTCCATGATATAGATATTATCGTCTTTCTTGTCGATAAACCACCGCAGATCCTCGTCGCTGGACAGGCGGTAGGTATTGTTGGCACCCACACCATTGTCCGGCTTCACCACCACGGGATAGCCCACGGTATGGGCAAACTCCAGCGCGTCATCGTAGCCCTCAACCAGATGGTAACGGGCGGTGGGGATGCCTGCCTTGGCATAATATGCCTTCATCGCGGACTTGAACTTGATCTTTGCCATGTCCGCGTCCATAGGGCCGGTGGTGATATGGAACTCGGTGCGAAGCTTGGCGTCCCGCATGAGCCAGTACTCATTGTTGGATTCCAGCCAATCGATCTTGCCGTATTTGTAAGTAAAGAATGCCACCGCACGGAAGACCTCATCGTAGTTTTCCAAGCTGGATACCTTGTAGTACTCATGCAGGGCGTTCTTCAGATCCTGCGTCAGCTCGTCGTAGGGGGCATCGCCGATGCCCAGCACCCGCATGCCGTTATTCTTCAGCTCCGCGCAGAAGCGCCAGTAGTTTGCGGGAAAATTGGGGGAAATAAATACAAAATTCTTCATGGCTTTTCTCCTTTCTCAGCCCAAAAGCTGGGGCACATAGTGCTCCACCATCTTATACCACCAAGGCCAATCGTGATCCACATCATGACCCCAGTATTCCACTCTCGCGTTTATGCCCTTGCTGCGCAGCACACTGTCCAGCCAGCGGGTGCTTGCAAGAAGCTCGTCCTCCCATGCCCCCTGACCTACAACGATGAGGATCTTGCGCCGGTTGTACATATCAATATAGGGATGGTCGGGGCTCATGTTCCGCAGGTACTCCACCGGGGTGTTCTGATACAGCAGCTCGTCCATATACTCCCCGAAGGACCACTTGGAGTCGTACAGACCGGAAATACCGAACACGCTGTCGAAGATGTCCGGCCGGCGGAAAAACAGGTTAGCCGCGTGCTGGGCGCCCATGGAGCAGCCGAACACCAGAATGCTCTGGTCAAAGCCGTTGCGCTCACCGCTGAGGTGGCGGATGGTGGGCACCATCTCCTCCACCACATAGTTGTACCACTGCTCGTGGCGCTCTATGCGGCGGCGGCAGTCGCCCCCCAGATCCGCATAGGTCTCGTTGTCAACGGTATCGATGGAATAGACCGTGCAGCGCCCCTCCTCGATCCACTTTGCCCAGTGGTCGATCATGTGGAAGCTCTCAAAGTCCCAGAACCTTCCTCCCTGACAGGGTACGAACAGCACCGGCTTGCCGCTGTGGCCGTAGACCTTGAACTCCATGTCTCTGCCCAGATGACCGCTGTAATGCTTGAAATAGCGAATTTCCATGTTTTCTCTCCTTCTATATTCCCAAACAGTCCATAAAGACCGGGATCTGCTTTTCCCAAGATGCCTCGCTGTGGTTTCCGCCCGGCACCACCCGCAGGGCAAGATTCACCCGCTTGGTCAGCAGCAGATGGGATGTGGAGATCAACGCCTCGCCGTTTGCCGCGTGGTTAAACATCTCCTCACTGCCGTAGTCCATATAGATACAGGTGTCGTTTTTGATCCGCGCCTTGGCGATGAGCTCCAAAATGCCGCCAGGGCTGACCCAGATGCTGGGCGACAGGCAGGCTGCCCGCTGGAACACATGGTTATAGGCGGTGGCGCCGTACAGCGCCATCAAGCCGCCCATAGAGGAGCCTGCGATGATGGTATGCTCCCGGCGGGGCAGGGTGCGGTAGTTGGCATCGATGTAAGGCTTGAGGGTCTTGACCAGCCAGTTCATGTAGATCCTGCCCTTGCCCTTGATCTTGCCAAGGGTGGCATTGTCAAAGCTCACCGGAGAATATTCCTGCAGCCGGCTGTTGCCCTCATGGTTGCATTCTACAGCCACGATGATCAACTGCTTGCCGGACTTTTTCATGTATTTATTCATGCCCCATGACTTGCCGTAGGTAGCATCGGAATCAAAAAACACATTATGCCCGTCAAACATATACATCACCGGATAGCGCTTCTTCGGGTCTTTCTCATAGGAATCCGGCAGATAGATATAGGCACGGCGGGTCTTATCCCCGGAGAGCTCCGGGATGACCACATTCCATTTTTTCACCATATCCGGGTGTCCTCCCCATTGCTCTGCATAGTATTCATAGTATAAACCCGAAACCGCAGAAAGTCAAACTTTTGCATGACGAAAATACCAAATTATTTGCCGAATTTTCGTGAAAGTTGAACATAGAAGCGCTTGCAGAGGGTATGAAGGAAAAAAGATCCTTGCCAACCGGCGACCGATGTCACCGAAGCTGCGATCCCTGCGACGGTAACGGAGTAAAAAAGAGGATTTTTTGCAAATAGCTATTGACATTTCCGGAAATTCTGCTATAATACTCCTTGTTCCGCGGGTGTAGCTCATCCGGTAGAGCGCCACCTTGCCAAGGTGGAGGTAGCGAGTTCGAGCCTCGTCACCCGCTCCATAAAAAGAAAGCAGATGCGTAAGCATCTGCTTTTCTTTTTATCTGCGTGACTAACCTCGTCACCCTAAGGACAAAATGAACGAAAGCGTGTCATTCCGAGCGCCAAGCGCGTTGGAATCCGTTACTCCGTTGCCATCATCTGGGGCTCCTCTTTCACGCCGCAGGCCGGATATGCCAGATAATCCCACACATAGCCCTGCATTTCCTCATCGGAAAGCAGCAGCAGCTTCCCTGCCTCGCCGCAGCGCAGCAGATCCACATGGTAATAAACGCCGTCTTGACAGATAATGTTCCAGTAGCGGCTCTCTCCGTCACGGGTACCCACCACCACCATACATTCCAGCTCCGATTGGCGGCACATGGCGTCAAACACCACCGCAAACGCCTTGCTGTCTCCAACGCCGTAGCGCAGAAGGCTGTATGCCGGGGTGATGGAGGAATCGTAGCTGTAGTCATAGCGCTCCATCAGAAAGGCATACATCTGGCTGTACTTGATGCTGTCCTCCTGCACACCGGATACATAGATCCGGGCAGCGGAAAACACCGGCTGCACATACCTTTTCATGGCACGCAGATCGTCACGGCTGTTCTGGTATGTAAACTGCAGCTCCAGCACACGGGTCACACCGTTTTCCGGATACATGGTCACCTTTACCTGCGGCATTTCCATCACCAGCTCCGGGTACTGATCGGCATAGTCCTGAATGACCTGCGCAAAATCTGTAACTGCGAAATTCTCGATCTTAACGACAATGCCGGCATCACACTGCTCCAGCGCTGCGGTGATCAGCTCCATCGCCTCCTGCATCGTCTGCACCTGCCGGATGCTGCGGAGCATGCTGTAGTTCTGGTTATAGGTCACGGTGACCGCCACCATCTGCAAGCCGCCGCCGGTACCCAGCTCCCATGTGATGTCCGAAACTGCGTATACACCGATTGCATGACGGCTTTGGATATACATTGCCGCCTTTTCCAGATCTTCCTCCAGCACAGCAGGATCGTAGCCCTCTACAGACAGCCGCAGGCTTTCGCCACCGCCGTCCACTGTATCGGACAACGCCCTTTGAAGCTGGCTGTAGACGGAGACCTTTACCACAGCCTGCTGAAGCTGGTTATCCTGCCGGGTATGGGGCACCTCGTTATAATACTGTCCGTCCATCCAGCTTTCGCAGCCGCACAGCAGCACACACAGCACCGCCAGCAGAACCGTCAGTTTTTTCACATCTGCCCCTCCCCTCTTTTTGCTTACAACGCGTCTTTAGAATAACGGGAGAAGCCGTCTCCCAGAACTTGGTGTGCCTCCTGCACGATGATGAAGGCGTTGGGGTCGATCTCCACCACCAGCCGCTTCAGCTCGGCGATCTGCTGCTTTTTCACAGCCGTCAGCACCACCTTGGTATCCTTACCGGAGTAGCTTCCCTGCCCATGGAGGAAGGTCGCTCCCCGGTCAAGCTGTTTGGCGATCTGTGCCGCCACAGCCTCATATTCGCCGGATATGATCAGCGCCACCTTGGAATAGTCGAAGCGGTAGACCACCGCATCGATGACCTGCCCGGTGACGAAAATGGCAACACCGCTGTACAGCGCCCGGGAAATATCCCAAAACGCCAAGCCTGTCAGCACAGCCACCGCAAGATCGAAGCAGATATTGATGGTGCCGATGGGAACATGCTGCAGCCGCAGCTTCAGCAGCCGCACCACGATATCCGAGCCACCGGTGGAAGCCCCTGTCACGAACACGATGCCGAGACCCACGCCGCACAGCACACCGCCGTACAGCGCAGCCAGCAGCGGCTCTGTTTGGGGCGCAGGGATGGCTGCAAACAGATCCAAAAACAGGGAGCTACCGAGCATGCCCACCAGAGAGCCGACAAAGAACTGCCTGCCCACCTTGATGCCCCCAAGGGCAAACAGGGGCAGATTGATGATGGCAGACACGATACCCACCGTGCCGATGTCCGCCAGCTTGACGAATACCATGGCAAGACCGGACACGCCGCCTGCGTTCAAGCCGTTGGGCTCTAAAAACAGGTCAAACGCCAGCGCGAACACCGCGCTGCCAAACAGGATCTTTAGAAACCACCAAGCAGCTTTCCATCCTTTTTTCATAATCAAACCTCAAAACTGATCTGTTTTTCCGGGGAGTCCTCTTCCTTCAGCACCGAACCCGCCGTGGGCAAGGTCCTGCTGCGGTAGCGGCTGAGATTTGTGATGCCGCTGTCCTCCATCCGAACCGCATGGCTCAAAGCTGCCTTCTTCTTCAGCGAGATCACAGCCACACCTTGAGAGCTGCGGCTGGTTTTGGGGCTGAGCAGAGCTGTGGAGATCACAGCCGCCCGATTATCGGTGGTATACACCACCGCCTGACCGTCGGCATCCATGGCAAGCACCGTCTTGAGAGGGCTCTTATCCGAGTATGCGCCGGTGAGCTTGCGGCGATTCGTTTTTGTCTCATAGGAGGACAAGGGAATTTTTGCCGCCTTACCGTTTTCAAAGAAGAACAGCACGAAGCCCTTATAATCTCCCGGCAGCACCACCTGAGTCACCGTCTCACCCTGCTCCATGCCCAGCTTGGTGGGCAGATAATCTCCCAGCAGGGATGCCTTGCCGTCCTCAAAGTCGGAAAGCCGGGACTTATAGCACTGGAACTTGTCGGTAAACACCAGCAGCTCCGCCCGGTTGGAGGTCTCACGGGAGAAAGCAAGGCTGTCGCCCTCCTTGAATTTCTGCTCACCGGACATCCGCAGGGATTGGGCGGTGATCTTCTTCAGATAGCCCTCCTTGGAGACGAACACCGTCACAGGGTAGTCCGGCACAGGCTCTTCCTCCGCTTCCGCCTCGATCTGGGCAGTTTCGTAGACGATCTCCGTCTTTCTGGGCTTGCCAAACTTCTCGGAGACCTTTTTCAGCTCGTCGATAATGAGCTTTTTCAGCTTCCGGGAAGAATTCAGAATATCCCGCAGCTCCGCGATCTCCCGCTCCAGCTCGGAGGTGGCACGGGTCTGCTTGAGGATATACTCCTTGTTGATGTTGCGCAGCTTGATCTCCGCCACATAGTTGGCTTGGATCTCGTCGATGCCAAAGCCGATCATCAGATTGGGCACGACCTCGCTTTCCAGCTCCGTTTCCCGGATGATGGCGATGGCCTTGTCGATATCCAGCAGGATGCGCTCCAAGCCCTTCAGCAGGTGCAGCCTGTCCTCCTTTTTCTGGATCTGGAAGTACAGCCGCCGCTTGACGCACTCGGTACGCCATGCCGTCCACTCGTCCAAGATCTCCCCGATGCCCATGACCCGGGGCATACCGGCGATGAGGATGTTGAAATTGCAGGCAAAGCTGTCCTGCAGGGTGGTCATGCGGAACAGCTTCTGCATCAGCTTTTCCGGATCTACGCCCCGCTTCAGATCGATGGCAAGCTTCAGACCGCCAAGGTCTGTCTCGTCACGCATATCGGAGATCTCCTTGATCTTGCCCGCCTTGATCAGCTCTGCCACCTTGTCCATAATGACCTCGGTGGCGGTGGAATAAGGGATCTCATAGACCTCGATGAGGTTGCCCTCCTTCACATAGCGCCACTTTGCCCGAAGCTTAAAGCTGCCCCGTCCGGTGGTATAGATCTCCCGTGTGGCAGCCTCATCAAACAGAAGCTGGCCGCCGGTGGAGAAATCCGGACCCGGCAGGGTCTCCAGAATGTCGTGCTCCGGGTTCTGCATCAGGGCGATGGCGGTGTCGCAGACCTCCTTGAGGTTAAAGGAGCAGATATTGCTTGCCATGCCAACGGCGATGCCTTGATTCGCCGACACCAGCACATTGGGGAAGGTGGTGGGCAGCAGGGTGGGCTCTTTCATGGTGGAATCGAAGTTATCCACCATGTCCACGGTATCGGAGTCGATGTCCCGGAAGATCTCGCCGCAGATGCCGTCCAGCTTTGCCTCGGTATACCGGTGGGCGGCGTAAGCCATGTCACGGGAATAGACCTTGCCGAAGTTGCCCTTGGAATCCACAAAGGGATGCAGCAGGGTCTCGTTGCCCTTGGTCAGACGCACCATGGTCTCATAGATGGCGGCGTCACCGTGGGGATTCAGCTTCATGGTCTGACCAACGATATTGGAGGACTTGACCCGTGCGCCGGTGAGCAGACCCATCTTATACATGGTGTACAGCAGTTTCCGGTGAGAGGGCTTGAAGCCGTCGATCTCCGGGATGGCACGGGAGACGATCACCGACATGGCATAGGGCATGTAGTTGATCTCCAGCGTCTCGGTGATGGCCTGCTCCGTGGTGGAGCCTACCAGACCGACTACGCCGCTGGTGTCCACCTTATTCTTATTCAGTTCCGTATCCTTCTTCTTTCGTGCCATAGGGAACCTCTCTTAGGAAATATCGGCAAGCTCCAGATATCTGGCGCCGTTTTCCGCGATAAAATTCTTCCGCTCACTGAGGCTGTCCCCCAGCAGCACATCGAAATAATAGGCAGTGCGCTCCGCGTCCTCGGGCATGACCTTGATCAGCCGACGGGTGTCGGGATTCATGGTGGTCATAGACATCATCTCCGGGTCGTTCTCGCCAAGACCCTTGGAGCGCTGCAGGGTATACTTCTTCCCCTCCAGCTCCTTGAGGATGCGGCTCTTTTCCACCTCGTTGTAGGCAAACCGGGTCAGCTCCCTGCCGCCCTCTTTATAGTTGATCTCAAACAGAGGCGACTCCGCGATATACACATAGCCATCCCGGATCAGCGTGGGACACAGGCGGTAGAGCATGGTGAGGATCAGCGTGCGGATCTGGAAGCCGTCCACATCCGCGTCGGTACAGATGACCACCTTGTTCCAGCGCAGATTGTCGATATCGAAGCTGGACAGCTCCTTGGACTTCTTCCCTTGGATCTCCACGCCGCAGCCCAGCACCTTCATCAGATCGGTGATGATGGGAGAGGCAAAGATCTTGGTATAGTCCGCCTTCAGACAGTTGAGGATCTTGCCGCGGACAGGCATAATGCCCTGAAACTCCGCGTCACGGCTGAGCTTGACAGCGCCCAACGCAGAGTCACCCTCCACGATGTACAGCTCACGGACAGAATTGTCCTTGCTGCGGCAATCCACAAACTTCTGCACCCGGTTGGCGATGTCCACCTTGGCGCTGAGGTTCTTTTTGATGTTGCTCTTGGTCTTTTCCGCGGTCTCACGGGCGCGCTTGTTCACCAGCACCTGCTCCGCGGCACGGTCAGCCTCCTGCTTGTTCTCCAAGAACCAGACCTGCAGCATCTCCTTGAACCATGCGGTCATGGCTTCCTGTGTGAACTTGGAGTTGACGGACTTTTTGGTCTGGTTCTCAAAGCAGCCGATGGTGGAGAAGCAGTTGGTCACCAGCACCAAGCTGTCCTGTATGTCTTGGAAAATGATCTTGTTTTCCGTCTTGTTATATTTGTTGTTGTCCCGCAGGTACTTGTCAAAGGCGGCGGTGAAGCCCAGCCGCACAGCCCGGTCGGGGCTGCCGCCATGCTCCAGCCAAGAGGAGTTGTGGTAGTACTCGATATGGCTGACCTGCTTGGAGAAGCAGAAGGAGGCAGTGATCTTCAGCTTCATTTCGGGACGGTTCTCCGCGTCTCTGCCCCGGCGCTCCGCTTCCCAGTACACGGGCATGGTAAAGGCATTGTCCCCCACCGTTTCCTCGATATACTGGCGGATGCCGTCGGCATAGCAGAATTCCTCTGTCTCGAATTTGCTGCCCACCTGATAGCGGAAGCGGAAGGTCACGCCCTTGTTCACCACAGCCTGCCGCCGCAGCACATCCCGGTAATACTCCACGGGAATGTTGATATCGGTGAACACCTCAGTGTCGGGACGCCAGCGGAACAGCGAGCCGGTCCTTTTCCGGTCGGCAGGCTCCTTCTGCATCTGCCCGACAATTCTGCCCCGCTCAAAATGCAGGGTGTACTTATAGCCGTCCCGGCGGACGATGGCGTCAAAATATTCGGAGGCGTACTGGGTAGCGCAGGTACCCAATCCGTTTAAGCCCAAAGAGTACTCATAGTTAGCGCCGTTGACATCGTACTTGCCGCCGGCGTACATCTCGCAGAACACCAGCTCCCAGTTGTAGCGCTTTTCCTTTTCGTTGTAGTCCACGGGACAGCCGCGGCCGAAGTCCTCCACCTCCACGGAAAGATCCTCGTAGCGGGTGACGATGATGGTATCGCCGTGACCCTCACGGGCTTCGTCGATGGCGTTGGAGAGGATCTCAAACACCGCGTGCTTGCAGCCCTCCAGATCGTCGGAGCCGAAGATCACCGCCGGGCGCTTGCGGACACGGTCCTCATCCTTCAGCATGGAAATGCTTTCGTTTCCATACTGCTGATTGGTTTTCTTAGCCATAACAATTACCTGCCAAATTCTCCATAATAAGTCTATGATATTATACGCTTTTTTTATACCAAAGTCAACAAAATGTGTTTCGCCGGAAAAACATCAACAAGATGTGGAAAAATTCCGATTTGTTGGGGTGTTGGTGGTTGCTGAGCACCAAAGCCCCCCTTGCCTAAAGGGGGGAAGTCAGCGAAGCTGACAGGGGGGATACTTCATCAAGTCTCCACAGCTCCCTAGGATATACCGCCAAAAAGGCCCTGTAAAATCAAGGGATTGTTCCGTATCGAAACCTTACAATCCCCCAGTCAAAAATCAAATAGATTTTTGACAGCCCCCTTTACACAAGGGGGCCTTTGGGTGCGGTGCAAACATGTCAACAAATCGGAATTTGGCGGCTGGATGAGAACAGACAAAGCCCGCCGGGGCAGATCCCCGACGGGCTTCGTCAGCACAGAAAAACAGCCGTTAGCCGTTATTCAACTTTTCAATACACTCCCGGCAAACGAACCGATCCCGGAAACCGGTCAAATGGTTCACAGCGCCGCAGAATACACAGCGGTCATCCTTCTTCTGCAGGACGATCCGCTCACTTTCCAAAAATATCTCCAGCTCATCCTTTTCTCCGATGTCCAAGGAGCGGCGCAGCTCCACCGGCAGCACGATCCGTCCCAGCTCATCCACCTTGCGTACAATTCCGGTTGCCCTCATTTTAACACCCCTTAACAAATTTATTCGTGTGATAATATTTATATCATTATACATCAAATACCTTTGTATGTCAAATATTTTTTCACACGCACATTTGTATTTTTGTAAAAAATACACCCCCGGCGCATATACTCAAGCCGAGGGAGGGATCGCTATGATCATGAGCTGGATATTCACCGGGATCACCCTGATCAGCCTGCTTTGCGCCGCCTATCTGGGTCGTGGGGCTGACCTTGCCGCCGCTGTGCCCAACGGTGCTGCCGCAGGGATACAGCTTGCCATCTCCATGGCAGGTTCTCTGTGCCTGTGGACAGGCGTTGGGCATCTGATGGAGCGGATCGGGCTGACAAGGAGGCTTTCCCGGCTTCTTACACCTCTGCTACACCGGATCTTTCCCGATACACGGCAGGACTCGGTGCTTGCCGGCTGTCTCAGCGCCAATATCTGCGCCAATTTTCTGGGTTTGGGCAACGCCGCCACCCCCATGGGCATCCGGGCGGCGCAGCGGATGGCAAGCCGCAGCGGTAGAACCGCCAGCGATGCTCTATGCCGTCTCATCGTACTGAACACCGCCTCCATCCAGTTCATTCCCGCAACGGTGGCAGCGGTGCGGGCATCTCTGGGCAGCGCTTCCCCCTTTGACATCCTGCCTGCGGTGTGGCTGACCAGCCTCTGCTCCGCCGGTCTGGGGCTTGCATGTGCCTGTCTGCTGGGAAAGGTGTGGCGATGACGGATTACATCGTTCCGCTGCTGCTGCTTGGGATCTGTCTCATCGCCCTTAAAAAGCAGGAAAACGCCTACGACACCCTGCTCACCGGCGGCATGGAGGGGCTGAGGCTGCTTGTCTCCATCCTCCCTGCCCTTGTGGTGCTGATGGTGGCGGTGAGCATGCTGCGCCAGTCCGGAGCGGTGGAACTGCTCAGCGGTTTTTTGGCACCGGTATTTCGGTTTTTCGGCATCCCGGAGGAAACTGCCATGCTGGTACTGATCCGTCCCATCAGCGGCAGCGCCGCGCTGGCAGTGGGGGCAGACATTATGGCACAGTACGGCGCGGATTCCCGGATCGGCAGGATCGCCGCGGTGATGCTGGGCTCCACGGAGACCACCTTCTATACCATCAGCGTCTATTTCGGTGCGGCAGGCATCCAAAAGACCCGCTACACCCTCCCGGCAGCCCTGTTTGCGGACTTCGTGGGCTTTTTCATGGCATCGCTGACCGTAGGGCTGCTGTATTGAAAAAGCACCCCGCTTGCAAGAAGCGGGGTGCTTGCAGAGTGTCAAAAACATATTATTTTTCATCAATGTTTCAATCAAATTCCTAGGGGCGATCATGGATCGGCCGTTAAAAACAAACAAGAAAAGTTTCAATTTCCCCAACATTTTGATAAATTTATATGTTTTTTGGACTGGAATAATACTTAATTTTTCGGGCGGTCAATGACCGCCCCTACAAGAGAATTGGTAGATTTCCGGTTTTTTGACAGACTGAAAGCACCCCGCTTGCAAGAAGCGGGGTGCTTGGTGGAATGAAATTACTCCTCGATATCGTCGGTGGTGAACTCAAGCGTCTCGCCGCAGTTGGGGCAGATGATGCTGCCTTCCTCCAGAGTCTCCTCGTCGAAGTCGATGATGTTGCCGCAGGCGCACTCTACCTCGTAGATGGTGGATTCGGGATCGCCGAAGTCAAAGCCCTCGTCGTATTCCTCGTCCTCATCCTCGTAGTCGTCCCACTCGTCATCGTCGTAGTCGTCCTCGTAGTCCTCCTCGAAGTCCTCATCCTCGTCGAGAATGTAGTCCTCGATGGCGTCCAGATCTTCCTCGATCTCGTCCAGCTCGTCAGAGATGGCGATGGTGGTCGCCTCTACATCGGTCAGCCGCTTGGTCACATCACCCAGCAGATCCACGATGGCGGAGATCATCTTGCCCTCGGCAGTTTCGGTGTCCAGCTTCAGGCCATCCATCAGGCCCTTCAGATATGCGGACTTTTCAGAAATGGTCATAATATGCTCCTCCTTACGGAAGCTTAGGCCTTGGAACGGCCCAGATATTCGCCGGTACGGGTGTCGATCTGGATCTTGTCGCCCTCGTTGATGAACAGGGGCACCTTGATCTCCGCGCCGGTCTCAACGGTGGCGGGCTTGGTCACATTGGTGGCGGTGTTGCCTGCGAAGCCGGGCTCGGTAGCGGTGACGATCAAGTCCACAAAGGTGGGAGCTTCCACGCCGAATACATTGCCCTTATAGCTCATGATGACACAGGTGTCGTTCTCCTTGACGAACTTGAAGGAATCATCCATCACGGAGCCGTCGATGGGCACCAGCTCATAGGTCTCGGGATCCATGAAGTAGTACAGAGAACCGTCGCTGTAGGAGTACTCCATCTTCTTGCGCTCAATGTAAGCGGTGGGGAACTTAGCGGAAGGGTTCAAGCTGGTCTCGGTCACGCCGCCGGTGATGACATTGCGCATCTTCACACGGACGAAGGCAGCGCCCTTGCCGGGCTTGACATGCTGGAACTCGATGACCTGCATAACCTTGCCGTCCAGCTCAAAGGTAACGCCGTTTCTGATATCGCCTGCAGAAATCATAAATAATATCCTCCTGAATGGCTTCCCAGTGGGAAGCGAAATGTTTACATTACAATGCCATCATATTCTAACCGAATCAAGCCCATTTTGCAAGAGGAAAACGGAAAAAAATCAGAGAATAATCAAATTTTTGGGGCTGTGGGTAATATTTTCGCAGCCATCCTCCCGAATGATCACCACATCCTCGATGCGGACACCGAATTTCCCCGGCAGGTAGATGCCCGGCTCGGCAGAGCACACCGCTCCGGCAGGCATGGGCAGGTCGTTGCCCGCGTTGGGACTGGGAGACTCGTGGATCTCCAGACCTAAGCTGTGGCCGTAGCCATGACCGAAGAAAGCGCCGTAGCCTGCTTCCGCGATGATCTGACGGGCTGCGCTGTCGATGTCCTTACCGGCAACTCCTGCCTTGGTGGCGGCGATGCCTGCAAGCTGTGCCTGCCGCACGGTCTCATAGACCTGCCGCATCTCCTCGGTGGCAAAGCCCAGCGCCACGGTACGGGTCATATCGGCGCAGTAGCCCTGATACAGCGCACCAAAGTCCATGGTGATAAAATCACCGCTCTGCAGCACCCGGTCACCGGGTACGCCGTGAGGCAGGCTGGTATTGGGACCGGAGACCACGATGGGGTCAAAGGCAAGCCCGTCAGCGCCGTTTTTCAGCAGGCAGTAGATCAGCTCGGCACAAAGCTGCTTCTCGGTGATGCCGGGGCGGATCTTGGTGCAGACCTCGGCGAAGGCGGCATCGGTAATGTCCTGCGCCTTGCGCATCAGCGCCAGCTCCCACTCCTCTTTCACAGCCCGGAAAGCGCTGATCTTCTCGTTCATGGGCACCAAGGGGCAGTTCAGCTTGCTTTCGTAGAGCTGCAGCTCCGCGACGGTGAGATAGACCTCCTCATAACCCAGCTTGGTGATGCCGAAGTCGGCAATGGCTTCGTTCAGCAGCTTGCTGTAGGAATTTTCCCGGTTGACCTCCATCACATCAAAGCCACGGATACCCTTTTCCGCGGACTCGATGTAGCGGCTGTCGGTAAAGTAGCGGCAGCCTGCCTTGGAGACGATGGCAACGCCCTCGGCAATATCAAATTCCGCACCGTAATAGCGGCTGTAGCGGGAGGTCAGCAGCAGACCGTCGGCTTCCTCACCCAGAATAGACAGGTACTTTTCCATGTTTTTCATTGTGTTACTCTCCTTTTTCTTGCAAGATAGATAAAGGGCTTTTCCAGCACATGCCGTGCCTTCAGCCAGAAATTATGATTGTGGATGGGCTTGACCAGAATGGAGCGCACTCCGGCGCAGTTGGCGCCCAAGGTATCGGTAAAGATCTGATCCCCGGCCAGTGCGCACTGCTCCGGCTGCAAGCCGTACTTTTCAAGGCACGCCCGGATGCCCCTGGGAAAGGGCTTCTTCGCATGGGTGATGCAATCCATGCCATAGCGCTGACAGAAGAGCTTCACCCGGTCATTGTGGCTGTTGGACACCACACACACGCCCTTCCCTGCCATGCTTTTCAGCCACCGCTCCATCTCGGCGGTGGGCTCATCGGTGGTATAGGGCACGATGGTATTGTCGAAGTCCAGCATCAGCAGCCGGATGCCCCGCTTATCCAGAAACGCCTGATCGATGCCGGTGACGCTGTCCATCAGCATCGACGGCAGCAGGGAAAAACGCATATTCCTATCCTCGCCTTCATAAATTCTATAAGGATTATAACATGAAAGGGGAAATTTGTCCATGGCTTTGCGGCAGTATCTTGCCATGACGGCAACGGAAATGGAGCACACCCACCCGCTGCCCCCTGCCGTTGCCTATATGGCATGCCACTTCTCCCCTTACGGTCTGGGTCTGGCAGGCTGCCCCACGCAGCTTCCGCCGGACAGCCTGTTGATCCTCAACGACCGGATGCCCATCCACCGCCATGACCCGGCTCAGGTGGCACGGGAGCTGGCGGAATTGACCCGACGGCTGGGCTGCTGCGGCGTGCTGCTGGACTTTCAGCGCCCCGGCAGCGAGGAAGTGGTGGGCGCGGCGGTGGATACCTTGGAATGTCCCGTGTGCGTCACTGAGGGGTATGCCCACGGACTAAGCTGCCCGGTGCTGCTGAATCCTGTGCCTGTGGATGTCTGTCCGGAGGATTGGTTTGCCCGCTTTCCGGACAGGCAGCTTTGGTTGGAGGTCGGTCTGGAAGCTAAGACCGTCACCGTCACAGCCTCCGGCGCCGGGGAAGCGGATGCCGATGCTGCGGGAGACTTCCCCCACTTTGACAGCCGCCTTTGCTGCCATTACCGGATAGACGCAACAGAACAGGCTGCGGTTTTCACCCTGAAGCGGACAGCGGAGGATCTTTCAAAATTGCTCTCACGGGCGGAGGAATACGGTGTCCTGCTTTCCATCGGGCTGTTTCAAGAGCTGGGTGGGCTGTGAATGACCGGCAGCAAAATACAGGGACGAAACACACTTCGTCCCTGTATTTTGCTGCCGGTAATGAGACAGCCCTTTTGCTATGTTCAATCCCCGGGGAAAAGCATCTGCTCGCAGTACTTGATGATAGAGCTTCTGGTAACGATGCCGATGAAGGCATCCTTATCGTCCACCACAGGCACAAAATTCTGCCCCTTAGCACGCTCAATGAGATCGTGCATATTGGTGGTGACCCGGACGGGAATATTGTCCCGGCGGCGGGCGATGGACATGATCCGGTGGGCTTCCGCCTGCCGCATATCCATATAACACATATTTTTCAGCGCCCACAGCAGGTCGCCCTCTGTTAAAGTACCACGGTATTCACCCCGGCGGTTGAGGATGGGCAGAGCGGCGAAGCCTGCCTGCTCCATTTTTTCCAGCGCCTGCCGAACCGTATAATCATCATATAAGTAAGAACACATCGCCTTCGGGGTCAGAAAAAACAAGATATTATCCATGATCGCTCCTTTTCCGCATGACATTGGGTATTACACCCAAATACATTATAGCATACTTTTCCGGAAACAGGATGAAAATTTATTGTAAACTAAGGCAAACGGCTGCCGAAAATCAGCAGCCGTTTTTGTATAGATTGCACAAATTACACATCAAAGCGGAAGGGTGTCTGATCAAAGGTGGCGAAATAGTCGGCAGGGGTTTCCGCACGGCGGATCTGGGTAAAGCTGCCGTCGCTGTGGAGCAGCACCTCCGCGGAGCGGAGCTTGCCGTTGTAGTTATAGCCCATGGAGAAGCCGTGGGCACCGGTATCATGGATGGCGACTATGTCCCCGATTTCGATCTGGGGCAGGCTGCGCTCGATGGCAAACTTATCGTTGTTCTCGCACAGACCGCCGGTGACATCGTAGACATGATCCAAGATGGCATCCTCCTTGCCCAGCACGGTGATGTGGTGATAGGAGCCGTACATGGCAGGCCGCATCAGATTGGCAGCGCAGGCATCCAGACCCACATACTCCCGGTATATGTGCTTCTGGTGGAGCACCGTGGAGATCAGATGGCCGAAGGGTGCAAGCATGAACCGGCCCAGCTCGGTGAAGATGGCGATATCGTCCATGCCTGCGGGCTTCAGGATCTTCTCGTAGCGCTGGCGCACGCCCTCACCGATGACGGCGATGTCACAGCAGGGCTGCTCGGGACGGTAATCCACGCCCACGCCGCCGGAGAGGTTGATAAAGGCGATATGGGCGCCGGTGGCGTTGGAAAGCCGCACCGCCAGACGGAACAGATTCCCCGCCAGCTCGGGATAATACTCGTTGGTGGTGGTGTTGGAGGCAAGGAAGGCATGGATGCCGAAGTGCTTCACACCCAGCTTCTGCAGCCGGTTGATGGCGCCCGCCATCTGATCCTCGGTCATGCCGTACTTGGCATCCCGGGGCATATCCATGATAGTGTTGCCCAAGCTGAAGGAGCCGCCGGGGTTATACCGCAGGCACACCGTTTCCGGCAGCTTGTCCCCTGCCACATTGGCAAGGAATTCCACATGGGTGGCATCGTCCAGATTGATGTAAGCGCCCATTTCCACCGCCTTTGCCATGTCCAGCTCCGGGGTCACATTGGAGGAAAACATCACATCCTGACCGGTAGCACCCACCGCCTCTGCCAGCAGCAGCTCGGTATAGGTGGCGCAGTCGCAGCCGCAGCCCTCCTCCTGCAGGATCTTGAGGATGTAGGGGTTGGGGGTGGCCTTTACGGCGAAAAACTCCTTGAAGCCCTTGTTCCAAGAAAACGCCTTGTTCAGATCCCGTGCCCGCTGGCGGATGCCTGCCTCGTCATAGAGGTGGAAGGGTGTGGGGATCTGGGCGGCAATTTCCTTTGCCTTGTCCAGCGTGATAAAGGGTGTCTTTTTCATGGTATTTTCCTCTCTTTCCAAAAACAAAAGCTCCGCGACCGGGCGCAGAGCGAAAAAAGCATCGTCTACCCAAGTCAGCGCATCATCCGATCGAATGACAGTTCCGCGCATATTCTGCGCGACCCCAGAGCAGCCCCGCCCGGCAGCGGAAACAGCTCTTCGGCGTGATGCCCCTTCCTTTCGCGGTAATTGCCGTACCCGCGAAGCTACTCATGCAGCACGCAACCTCAGCCATGGTTTATGGTTAGATTCTACCTAAGTTTTTGGTGATTGTCAATACTTTTTACCCTTATTTTTTGGGCAAAATGACCTGCTCTACTCCCGGTGGAGGGGATATGCTGGGTCGTGGAGCGGAAAACACCAAGGGTAGAGTGCCGTTTCCGGCGGTGTATGGTATAATGCAGTCATCTTAGGAAAGGCGGATCCAAAAATGAAACGAACCAAGCTATGCCACCGAAAGCTGCCGGACTACACCCCCGGCGAGGAGCTCACCAATACCGTTACCCATATTCTTGGCGGGGTTTTGGGCGCGGTGGTGCTGGTGCTGTGCCTGCTGAAGGCTGATTCCACGGCAGAGCTGGTAACTGCCGCCATCTACGGCAGCTCCATGATCGCTCTGTACAGCGTATCCAGTGTGTACCACGGTCTTCCCTGCTGCACAGGGAAAAAGGTGATGCAGATCATCGACCACTGCACCATCTATTTTCTCATTGCAGGCACCTACACCCCTATTGTGGTCTGCGCCATTGCCCCTGTGTATCCCACCATAGGCTGGGGTCTGTGCGCGACGGAATGGGCGATGGCGATCGTTGCAACCACCCTCACTGCCATCGACCTGAAGAAATACAATATATTTTCCATGATCTGCTATATCGGCATGGGCTGGGGGATCATCTTCTTCCTCCCCAAAGCCATGAAGGTCTTGAGCGCCCCCGGCTTCTATCTGCTGCTTTCCGGCGGAATTGCCTATACGGTAGGTGCCGTGCTCTACGGTATTGGGGTTCGCAAACGGTGGATGCACTCTGTGTTCCACGGATTTGTAGTGCTGGGCAGCCTGCTTCAGTTTCTTGCGGTGTACCTGTATGTGCTGTAACCTCTATCGCGCCAATTTTCAATTTTCCATACAGTTTTGTGTAGAGGACGATCGAGACACATCGTCTCGGTTCGGTAAATATACCGTCAGAATGCGTAGGGACGATCATTGTGTCACCCGCAAAGGTTCCCTCCGACGAGGGGCTGTCAGTAAAGCTGACTAGGGGAGAGAATTGCTCTGGGGTTTTGATCTCTCCCTCCGTCAAAAAATCAAAGATTTTTGCCGGCCCCCTTTACACAAGGGGGCCTTTGGGCAGAGATTGCCGCCCCTACAGTATGGTAATTGGGTTTTTAGACAGACGCAAGGATGCCCCGCCGAACCCGGCGGGGCATCTTAGAGTGTCAAAAAAGTATTATTCTTCATCAATGTTTCAATCAAATTCGTAGGGGCGATCATTGATCGCCCGTTAAAAACAGCAAGAAAGGTTTCAATTTCCCCAGCATTTTGATAAATTTATATGTTTTGAATTGGAATAATACTTAATTTTTCGGGCGGTCAATGACCGCCCCTACAAGAGAATTGGTAGATTTCCGGTTTTTTGACAGACTGTGCACCTGTGGGGACGGATGAGACCATCCGTCCGCGGGAAATTTGCCGAATTAGGATGTCATCCTGAGCGGAGGGCTATGCCCGAAGCCGAAGGATTTTTGCACCGCTCAGGCATGAAAAGAAGCACCCCGAAACGGGGTGCTTCTCATTATGAACGGTATGGCTTACGCGGCGGGCTCGCCGGCGGTCTCATCGGGTTCGCCGTTCTCATCGCCGGACTGGACATCGTCTACCAGCTCCACCTCGTCGGGGTTCTTGTCGGTGACGACACCGGTGATCTCGTCCTTCTTGGCGCAGAATGCGCACAGACGGGTACGGTTGGCAGCGATGGCCTGCTCCACAGAGCCCATGGTCAGAGAATCGGACTGGTTCAGAGCCTGACAATCCTCATGGGTGTGGTAGACCTTGCCGAAGGTGCTCCAGTACACATTGTCGGTAATGGCAGCGGTAGCGGCGCTGAGATCCTCCTGAGAAACGGGGTCAAAGTCGTAGCTGGCAACACCGCCGATGAGCAGGGCGATGATGGCGACAACGGTGGCGATGGTCTTGGTCTTCTTGTCTGCCTTCTTGTCGGTGAGGGCAAGGATCACGAAGGGGATGAAGGCAAAGGCGCAGACGATGACGCCCATGTTGTTCCACAGCCAGAACAGGAACTTGTTCTTCTTGCTGGCGGGCTTGATGCGGTTGGCCTTCTTCCAGAGCTGGGCGCCGATGATCACGCAGACCAGATCCAGCACCAGCGCGATGATGATCTGCCACAGGCTGGGCATAAAGGTCCAGTTGATGGTGCCGTTGAGGATCAGGAGCGCAACAACCTCCAGAGCGATGGCAACCACCCACAGCACAACAGCGCCGATGCGCAGACCGGTGGCGTTACCCACGGGCGCGGCTTCCTTCACGGTCTTTTTCTTCGCGGCTGCGGTGACTTCCTTACCGTCGTCGGCGGATACGATCTTCTTTTTCTTCTTTTCAGCCATAATAACTCTCCTCTTTGTTTAGTGGATGCTTCCATTATACCTGTTTTTCGCCAATAGGCAAGTGTTTTCCGCAAAAAAACATGTTTTCTTGACATTTTTGTTTTTGTGATGCATAATGAAAGCAGCCAAAATTTGGATCAAGGAGAGATTTATCATGGATCTTCAGAAACTTGCAAGCACTCTGCTCAGCTCTGATGCCATCAGCGGTCTGAGCCAGCGCGCCGGCGCTTCTGCCAGCGATGTTAAGAATGTTCTTGGCTCTGTTCTGCCCTCCCTGCTGGGCGGCGCTGACAATCAGGCCAAGGGCGAAGACACTGCCGAAAGCTTTGCCGCGGCTCTGGCAAGCCACGCCAAGGACGGCACTGCCGACCTGACCGGCTTTCTGAGCAATGTGGATCTGGAAGACGGCGGCAAGATCCTTTCCCACCTGCTGGGCGGCGAGAAGGAAAGCACCACCGAGGCTGCCGCACAGAAGGCAGGCATCTCCAGCGCAAAGACCTCCACCATCATGTCCGCCGTGGCTCCCCTGCTGCTGAGCCTTCTGGGTCAGCAGGCAGACGAGGACGACAACAAGGACTCCGGCGTTGCCGGTCTCATGGGCGCTCTGCTGGGCAATGTGGATCTGGGCAGCCTGCTGGGCGGTCTGCTGGGCGGCGAGGAAGAGCCTGCTCCTGTGGAAGAGCCCAAGGAGGAATCCTCCGGCGGTCTGGGCGGCTTACTCAGCGGTCTGCTGGGCAATCTGCTGAAGTAACCGGCACAGGCACGCTGCAAAATACCCATAGGATGCAGACAAGGGGCGGTTCATCTGAACCGCCCCTTTCAGAGTGTCAAAAAAGTATTATTCTTCATCAATGTTTCAATCAAATTCGTAGGGGCGATCATGGATCGCCCGTTAAAAACAGCAAGAAAGGTTTCAATTTCCCCAGCATTTTGATAAATTTATATGTTTTTGAATTGGAATAATACTTAATTTTTCGGGCGGTCAATGACCGCCCCTACAAGAGAATTGGTAGATTTCCGGTTTTTTGACAGACTGAGGGGCGGTTCATCTGAACCGCCCCTTTTTTGGGTGTTATCTTAGTTGGCAGCCACGGTCACGGAGGTGACATGGGTCTGGGCGTTGTTGTACCAGTACAGGAAGCCCTCGATGTCGATGACATCGCCGATCTTCAGGTTCTCAACAGCCTTGTAAACATCGGAATCCACACCGGTGCCCACCATGTAGACATTCACGGTGAAGGTGTAGGTGGTGCCGCCGATGCTGACATTGAAGTACAGGTCGGAGCCCTGAGAGCCGGAGCCGTCCCACTTATACAGGAAAGCAGCCTCGTTGCCGTTGGCATCCTTGGAAGCCACAACGGTAGCGCCCTTGAAGGACACCAGCTGGTTCATGTAGTCAGCCAGAGCATCGGTGCCGGCAACCGCGGTCACATCGGTGACAGGAGCGGTGTAGGTGCCTTCCAGGATCTCGTAGGTAGCGTCGATGATCTCCACCTCGCCGGACCACTCGGCCTTGAAGCCGGAGACGCGGATCTTGGTGCCGGGAACGAACTTAGCGGCATCTTCCTCAGCGCACTTCAGATCGTAGATGTAGTAGCCGCCGTCCTCGGACTGGGCATAGATCTGAACGCAGCCGTCATACCAGCTCTCGATGGCCTGCACATAGGTCTCCACCACAACGGCGGTATCCAGAGCTGCGGCATCGAACTCGGCGTAGGTCATCACCTCCACGGCGGGAGCGGTGGTCTCTACGGGAGCAGTGGTCTCCACGGGAGCGGTGGTCTCCACGGGAGCAGTGGTCTCCACGGGAGCGGTGGTCTCGTTCACGGGCTCGTTATTGCAGCCGGCCAGCGCCAGCACGAAGGTCAGAGCCAGAACGACAGCGATGAACTTCTTCATTTTTCCTTTTCTCCTTTTCAAATTGAAATGACATTTTTTCGGTGCCTTCCTCCGCGCGGTCAAGCTGCCGCTTTGTGTAGTATGGAAAGCACATCTTCCTCCTGTGCCGAAAGCACAAGCCCATTATACACAAAACCTTGAGAAAATCAATGTTTCTTTGTAAATTTTTTATTTTTATACCATTGTGCGCCCACATAAGCGCCCATGAGCGCCCACGCCAGCACCAAACACACCAGCAGCACCACGGCACCGCCGGGCAGCGCGCCGAACTGGGTCTTGCCGTCGGTGGCCTTGCCGGTCTGATCCAGACGGTAGAGGGAATTCATGTCCTGATACAGCTTTTCAAAATACCCGTCGTCCACGGTCTCGTTCCGGCGCATGGACTTGGTGACATTTTCGATCATCTGCCCTGCCGCGTCCCGCAGGGAAGCAGAGCCGTTGAACACCGGAGTCACAAAGGTGTTGTCTATATTGCGCAGCATCAGCTTTGCGGCGTCGATCTTCACATTGTAATAATAGCCGTTGTCCTCGCCGCTGCGGGAGAGGTAATCCTGATAAGCTGCGCTTTGCTGCGCCTTTTCGGTCACGGGAACATAGCCCTCTGTGCCCGCGTAGGCAAGCTGCACCTCATCGGTGAGCATATACTGGGCAAAGAGCCAGCTTGCCAGCACCTCTTGGGGATCCTCCTTATTGAACACGCACATACTGGGTCCTTGGGAGATCATCTGGGGGTTTTCCGTATCGAACTGGGGGATCTCCATGACTGCCGTTTCAAAGCGCACCAGCTTATCCTCGCTGATGTCCAGCAAGGGGGCATCGGAGCCCATCCATGTGGCACCGGCGGTGGAGTCCACGGCGAAGATGCACTGTCCCGCGTTGAGATAGTTGGCAGGATAGCTGGAGATCTTGAAGGTGGAGAAGGCTCTGGTGAGCGCATGCTGGGAAACGGTCTGCAGCAGCTCCTTGGTGGTGTCGTTGAAGATCAGGATCTCTCCGGTGGCGGTGGAATAGCCCCCCTGCTTCTGCCGGAGCATCTGGATCATCATATTGTCGGTGGACTTGTAGATAAAGGGAATCAGCACCTTCTGTCCGTTGACCTTGAAGTTCCCCTCGGCGTCCTTTTCCATGGCGGCCTCGGAGACCTGCCACACGAAATCCCAAGTCAGCTTCTCCGGCAGCGCAAAGCCCAGCTTTTCCACAAAGGTCTTGTTCACATAGCAGGCCTCCGTGGAGCGCATATAGGGGATGGCGTAATAGCTGCCGTCGATGCGGCACTCCTGCAAAAAGGTATCCACGATCTGCCCCTGTCCGGGGCCCTCAAACTTCAGCTCACTGCCTCCCAGACCGTAGCGGGGGTCGGTAAGCAGCTCGTCCAGCGCCACCACCGTGTCCGCGCCGGTGATATAGGTGGCGATATGGTCGGGATAGGTGATGCAAACATTGGGGGTCGTTCCGGTGGAGATATTGGTGATCACATCGTTGTAGATCCGTCCGTAGTCGGTATACAGCCGCAGATTCACGGTGATGTTGGGATAGAGGGTCTGAAAATCCCCGATGGCTTTCTCATAGATCTCCACTTGGGTCAGATTGGTATCGTTTTTCGCCCAGAAGGTGATCTCGTAGCTGCGGCTTTCGTCAAAGCCTTCCGGCACTTGAAAGGCGGTCATATCCCGTGCGCCGTGGCAGCCGGGCAGCACCAGCGCCAGCACCAGCAGCAGGGCAAGAAATGTCTTTTTCATCCCTTGATACCTCCCCTTGCCACGCCTGCCATGATCTTCTTCCGGAAAATAAGGTACAGCACGATCAGCGGCAGGGAGATCGCCACCACCGCCGCCATCATCGCCGGGATATTCTCCCGGCCGAAGCCGCTTTCCCGAATGGCTTGGATGCCGTTGGACACCAGAAAATAGTTTTCGTCGTCGGTGATCAGCCGGGGCCACACATAGCTGTTCCAGCACTCGATCACCTTCAAAATGGTGATGGTGATGATGGTGGGGCGGCAGATGGGCACCAGCACCGTCATCAGATACATAAAGTCCGAAGTACCGTCTACCTTTGCGGCGTAGTACAGCTCATCGGGCACCTGCGCGAAGTTCTCCCGAAGCAGGTAGATATAGAACACCGAGGTCACCGAGGGCAGGATCAGACCCATAAAGCTATTGCGCAGCTCCATATTGGTGACGGTTACGAAGTTGGTGATCACCGTCAGCTCGCTGGGGATCATCATCAGCGACAAAAAGACGGTAAAAACCAGATCCTTCCCCGGGAAATCCAGCCGGGCAAAGGCAAATGCCGCCAAAACGGTGACGATGAGCATCACCGCGGTGGTAGCAAGGGTAAAGATCAGGGTGTTGACGAAATAGTCCGCCAGCGGCACTGCCGTAAACGCCTGCACATAGTTTTCCAGCGTGGGGCTGAGGGTAAAGAAGGCGGGGATATACTCGCTGTTATAGGCGCTGTAGCTTTTCACGGAGGTGAGGATCATCCAGTAAAAGGGAAACAGCACGATCAGTGCCCAAACCGTCAGCAGGGCGTAGGTCACCGCCTTGCCCACCCGGCTGCGGGCGGCAGAGCGGCGTTTTAAGGTGTTGTAGTTTTTTTCCATGGCGCACCTCATTCATAGTGGACATGCTTTTTGCTCACCAGCAAATTGATGCAGGTGATGGTCAGCACGATGGCAAACAGCACGATGGCAGCGGCGGAAGCATAGGAGGGATAGCCGCCGGAATTGCCGTAGAGCATATCGTAGACATAGCCCACGATGGTATTCATCTCCGCCACATTCAGATCCGTGCCGAACAGCGCCACCGCGTCGGAGTACGCCTTAAACGCGCCGATGAAGCCGGTGATGATGAGATAGAACAGCGACGGAGAGATCATGGGCAGGGTCACCCAAGTGAAGATGTGGAACCGGGAAGTACCGTCCACCTTGGCGGCATCGTAGTAGTTTTGGTTCACGGAAGCGAGGGCTCCGGTGAGGATCAGCACCTTAAAGGGCATGACCACCCACACCGTGTACACACACAGCACCAGCATCTTCGCCCAGTAGGGGCCGGTGATGAAATCGATGGGCTCCATACCGAACAGCCCCAGCACCACATTCATCAGTCCGTCGGAATAGGGGGTCTGCTTGAACAGGATCATAAACACCAGACCCACCGCCAGCGTATTGGTGACATAGGGCAGGAAATACACCGTCTGGTAAAGCTGGCGCACCTTCTCGATGGAGCTCAGACCCACGGAGATCAGCAGCGCCAGACCGGTGGACACCGGCACGGTGATCAGCACCAGAATGAAGGTGTTTTTCAGCGCCTGCAGGAAATAGGGGTCATGGAGCACATAGGAATAGTTGTAAAGACCGATGTCGTAATAGGTCTGGGAGGCGAAATTATAGCCCTCCTCCAGAGAATAGATAAACACATCGATGAGGGGATATACCATGAATACCCCCAGAAACAGCGCGGCAGGCAGCAGATACAGCCACGCCTTCCAGCTTTTCTTTCCCATGGTCAACCTCCGAAGCGGATCCGCTGCTGGGTATCCTTGGCGAACAGATGTACCTTTCCCGGCTTTAGGTCAAAGCGCACCTGCTTTTGCCCCTCCAGATCGTTGTCGGCGCTGACGATGGCACGGATCTCCTCACCGAGAAAGCTTTCGTGGGAAGCCACAACGGTGATGTCTCTGCCCATGACCTCCACCTCGGTCAGACCGCAGCACAGCGCGCCGTTTTCCGCAACGGTGAAGCCCTCCGGGCGGACACCGGCATAAACCGGCTGGTCTGCCACACCGCTTACCTCCAGCACCGCCGCGCCGCCGATGTACAGCTTCTCCCCCTTGATCTCGCCCTCAAACACATTGATGGGGGGCGTGCCCAAGAACTGGGCAACGAACAGGTTCACCGGATCGTCATACACCGCTTGGGGCTTCCCGATCTGATGGACTCTGCCCTCCTTCATCACCACGATGAGATCGGAGATGGACATGGCCTCCTCCTGATCGTGGGTGACGAATACGGTGGTAATGCCGGTGCTGCGCTGGATGCGGCGGATCTCCTCACGGGTCTGCAGCCGCAGACGGGCATCCAGATTGGAAAGAGGCTCGTCCAAAAGCAGGATCTTCGGCATCTTCACCAGCGCCCGGGCGATGGCGACACGCTGCTGCTGACCGCCGGAGAGCTCGCTGGGCTTGCGGTCCATCAGCTCCTCAAGCTGCACCAGCTTGGCAGCCTCCAGCGCCTTTTCCCGCATTTGCTGCTTGGTCAGCTTGTCCGCGCCTCTGCGGTTGCGCAGAGGGAACATGATGTTTTTCTCCACCGTCAGATGGGGATACAAAGCATAGTTCTGGAACACCAGACCCACCCCCCGGTGCTCCGCAGGCAGGTCGGTGACATCCTCATCGCCGAAGAAGATCTTGCCGCAGGTAGGCTCCTGCAAGCCGGAGAGCAGGTGCAGCGTGGTAGACTTGCCGCAGCCGGAGGGGCCCAGCAGACCGATGAGCTTGCCGTCGGGGATCTCGAAGGTGAAATCGTCCACCGCCACCACATCGTCCTTGATCTTTTTGTTCCGGTTGGGGAATTTCTTGGTCAGATTCTGCAATACAACTTTCATAGCCGCCTCGTTCCTTTCCAAGGAAAATATTTTCGATAGTACCATTATATTCCTCAAAAGCCCCCAATGCAAGCCCTTTCGGAAGAATTTCCTCCGCCCCCAAAGCCCCCCTTGCCTCCTCCGCACCTAAGCCCCCCTTGCCTCCTCCGCACCTAAGCCCCCCTTGCCTAAAGGGTAAGCGAAGCGCAGTCGCGGTAGTGAATGACAGTCCGGTGGACTGTCAGAGCCGCGACCGGGGCGCTCCGCAGAGCGCTGCCCCAGTGCGCACACTGGGGCGGGGGGATACTCTTCGGTACATCCCCCATCGGGCAGACAGTCTCATCCGCCCTTACCGAAATAAAAAACTGGACAACTCTCCCATTTGCCTGTACAATAAGCCCATACCAATACATATAGGGAGGTATCCCCATGAAGCTCAACACCAAGCGCACCGTTCTGGTGGGTTTCGCATTCTTCTCCATCTGCGCCTTCTGGCAGATGTATGACAATGTGGTGCCCCTGATCCTGTCCAACACCTTCCGGCTCAACGAGACGCTGTCCGGTGCCATCATGGCTGCCGACAATGTTCTTGCCCTGTTCCTGCTGCCCCTGTTCGGCGGACTCAGCGACCGGATCAACACCAAGATCGGCCGCCGTATGCCCTTCATTCTGGGCGGCACCATTCTTGCCGTGGGTCTGATGAACATTCTGCCCCACCTTGCGGGCGGTTATTATTCCTCCCCCTCCAACGCCCTGCTCATCGGCTTTGTGGTGGTTCTGGGAATGCTGCTGATCTCCATGGGCACCTACCGCTCCCCCGCTGTTGCGCTGATGCCCGATGTTACCCCCAAGCCCCTGCGCAGCAAGGGCAACGCCATCATCAACCTGATGGGCGCGCTGGGCAGTCTGATCTATCTGGGCATTGCCGCGGTGCTGTACTCCGACGGCAACATCGAAAAATTCTTTACTCTTGGCTCCTTCGTAGACGCGGAGGGCGCTACCGTGGCTGTGGTGGACTACGGCGTGCTGTTTGCCGTGGTGTCTGCCATTATGGCAGCGGCAGTGGCGGTTCTGTTCCTCACCGTGAAAGAGCCTAAACTCTCCGCGGAAAACAAGGCCTACGAGCAGGCGCACCCCGAAGAAAATCTGGCGCAGGTCACCGCCGAGGGCACGGAGCAGCTTCCCAAGGAGGTCAAGCGCAGCCTGATCTTCGTGCTGATCTCCATTTCCCTGTGGTTCATCGGCTACAACGGCGTGACCACTTGGTTCACCACCTACATCAGCCGTGTCATGGGCGAGGGTCTGGGCGGCGCGTCCACCTGCCTGCTGGTAGCCAACGGCGGTGCCATCGTCTCTTACATCCCCATCGGCGCGCTTGCCTCCAAGATCGGCAGAAAAAAGACCATCATGGGCGGCGTGATCCTGCTGGCAAGCTGCTTCCTGCTGGGCTTTGTCACCACCATCAACGCCAAGAGCATCACCGTTCCCATGTACATCCTCTTCGCTCTGGTGGGTCTGGCATGGGCTGCCATCAATGTCAACTCCCTGCCCATGGTGGTGGAGATGTGCACGGGCAGCGAGGTGGGCAAGTTCACCGGCTACTACTACACCTTCTCCATGGCGGCGCAGGTGGTGACCCCCATTCTGGCAGGCACTCTGCTGCGGAATGTGGGCTACTGGACTCTGTTCCCCTATGCGGCGCTGTTCGTTGCCGCTTCCTTCGTGACCATGCTGCAGGTCAAGCACGGTGACAACAAGGTGGAAGCCAAGAAGGGTCTGGAAGCCTTTGATGTGGAAGACTAAGCCATGGCAATTCTTCTGACCGTACTTTTCTGTCTGGCGGTGCTGTATGCCCTTTCCCTGCGCTGCCGCAGGGGACATCCCGGTCTGCAAGCCTTGCGGAATTGGCGCTATGCCCACCGGGGGCTTTTCGGCAAGGGCATCCCGGAAAACAGCATGGCTGCCTTCCGTGCCGCCTTGGACGCAGGCTTCGGCATCGAGCTGGATGTGCATCTGATGGCAGACGGCGCTCTGGCGGTGATCCATGACGCTTCCCTCAAGCGCACTGCCGGAGTGGATGTGCAGATCGAGTCGCTCACCTCGGCTGAGCTTTCCTATTACCGTCTGGAAGGCACCTCGGAGCAGATCCCCCTGTTCTCCCAAGTCCTTGACCTGTACCGGGGCAAAGCGCCGCTGATCGTGGAGCTGAAGCCCATGGGCGGCAACGCCGATGCCCTGTGCCAAGCTGCCTGCGCCCTGCTGGACGGGTATGACGGAGCCTACTGTCTGGAATCCTTTGATCCCAGATGTGTTTTCTGGCTGAAAAAGCACCGCCCGGAGCTGCTCCGGGGTCAGCTCAGCGAGAATTTCTTCAAAAGCAAGGGCTCCATGCCCTACCCCATCCGTCTGCTGATGACCCTTTTGATGACCAACTTTCTGGCACTGCCGGACTTCGTGGCGTTCCGCTATTGCGACCGGAAGCTGTTCAGCAACGCCCTGTGCCGGAGGCTCTGGCGGGTTCAGGGGGTCACATGGACGGTAAAAAGCCAGCAGGAGCTGGAAACCGCCGAAAAAGAGGGCTATATCCCCATCTTTGAAGGCTTCCTTCCCCAATAAAAGCAGCACCCCAGACCATTCAGTCTGGGGTGCTGAGAGTGTCAAAAAAGTATTATTTTTCATCAATGTTTCAATCAAATTCGTAGGGGCGATCATTGATCGCCCGTTAAAAACAATAAGAAAAGTTTCAATTTCCCCAGCATTTTGATAAATTTATATGCTCTTGAATCGGAATAATACTTGATTTTTCGGGCGGTCAATGACCGCCCCTACAAGAGAATTGGTAGATTTCCGGTTTTTTGACAGACTGCAGCGCACCCCAGACCATTCGGTCTGGGGTGCTCATTTATTCTTCGTTGTTTTTTCTGCCGCAGACGCTGATGACGATGGTGATCAGCAGCAGTGCCGTCACCGCCACCACAACGCCCATGCCCGCTTGGATCCCTGCGTGCTCCGCCACAAGCCCCACCACCGCCGGAGTGATGACACCGCCTACCGATCCGGTGAAGATCATAATGCTGACGCCAAGGTCGTTGCCCTTGATGCTTTCCGTGCCCAATGCCAGCGCGGAGGTATAAATGGTCGCCATAAACAAGCCAACGCCCATGATCCCGATAAAAATGGGAAGCTGGCTGCGGCTGAAGAACACCAGCAGGAAAAATGCCAGCAAGCCCACACCGTCCACCACCAGAAGGATCCTCCGGGAAACTCTGCCCACCAGCGCCGCACCGATCATCCGCCCGATGAAGATGACCACCCACAGCAGGCTGGTCATCAGCTGCGACACCTGCGCCGACAAAATGCCGGTATCCTTGAAGTAGGTCACCAGCCAGTTGACGATGGCATACTCCGCAGAGATGTAGAAGAACAGGATCGCCCCGCCCAGCCAGAAGCTCCGGTTTTTCAGAAAGCTGCGGTCCACGGTCTTGATGCTCTTGGTGATCTTCTCCTCCGGCAGGTTCATTTTGGCGTAGACCAAAAGCTGCACCAGACACAGCACCACCACGCCGATACTCATAGCCTGCCAGCCATCGTTATTCTTTGCGGTGCAGGCGATGAGCACCACCGGTGCCAGCACCGCACCCACCGCGAAAGCGCCGTGGAGCAGATTGTAGCCCACCGCCGCCTTTTTCCCCGGCAGGGTGGACATCATGGTGTTGGAGAAATTGGTGTTGCCGCCGCGGGCGATACCGATCAGCAGGCAAGCCAGCGGCAGCAGCATACTTCCGCCGATCCCAAAGGCAACGATGGCAAATGCCACCGACATCCAGACAGAGGTCATCAGCACCGTTTTCCGCCGCCCGATATAGGTGGGCAGGTAGCCGGTGATGAAGATGGATGCCAGATTGCCCCATGAGGGCAGCGACAGCAGCAGACCTGCGTGGGCATAGCTGATGTCGTAGCGCTCCCGCAGGAAGGGCATCAGATTGCCCATCAGCATGGAGGTGGCGCCGCTTACGCCGAAAACAAACAGTGTGGCGGCAATGAGCCGGTTTTGCCGCCGCGTCTGACGGATCGTGTCCATAGTCTCTTTTCTCTCTTTCTGCTCACAGCCGGAAGCTGCCGATGTATTCCCAGCCGTCTTTCTTCTCCGGGTATTCCTCCCGGAAGAACCGGAAGGTGCCCATATTGGCGGCATAAAGCTGCGCCAAGGCGATGCCCATGTCGATGCGGTTCATGTCGCCCAGCCCCTTGTGCCGCAGCAGACCCTTGGTGCTGCAATAGGCGTGGAACACCTCCTGCTCCCGCAGGAAGTACCACGGCTGGCTGTTGGTGCTGGAGGGCGCCAGACGGGCAGGCTCCAGCCGGGGATCTGCCTCAGAGGCGATCTGGGACAGCTTCTTCCGGCGGAACTGCTCCTTGCTGCGCAGGGGCACTTCCCCCTTGGGATAGCCGAATGCCAGCAATATCACAAATTCCATGCCCTCCGGACAGGTCTTTTCCCGGAGCTTGGCAAGGCCCAGCCAGCAGGTGCCCAGACCCAGACTCTGCAAAAACAGGTCAAGCTGCTGCCCCAAAAAGCCGGCGTTTTCCAGATAGCCGGGCTTATTCTCCGAATAGATCGCCAGAAGCTGGGGCGCTTTCCACGGCATGAAAAACCGCACCTGTTCCTTGTCCACGATCTCCATATAGGTCTGGATGCCGGGATACAAGGGCTTTGCCTGCTCCAAAAAGCCGCAGACCTCCTCCAAGATCTCCGGCTCTGCCGGCGTATCGCTGTAGGACCGGACAGACCGGCGCTTTTCGATCATTTCCTGTAACTGCATAGTTCCCTCCTACTGCTTCTTCAAGCTATCCAGCAGCTCCCGGCGCAATCGCAGGATCTGCTGCACATGATAATTGGTCACCACATCCCGCTCGGTAACTCCCTCCAGCTTCCGCTGATCCCGAATGTGAGCCCCTGCCGTCTCCAGACGGCGGCGGTTTTCCTCGGTGAGTCTGCCGGGGCGCTCCATGTGGGAGAGCACCTCCATCCGTGCCATCAGCTCACGCCCCTTTTTGCGGCAAGCCTCAAAGGTCTCCAGCTCCCGCTTCTGCCGCCGCAGGTGCAGCAGCAGCCGCTGATTGGAAAAGGTCTTCATCTGGCTTGCCATGGCATCGATCTTCCGCGCCATCACCTGAGAGTCCGGCAGGATCTGGTCGCCGTCGAACATATCCTCCAAAAAGGCGATGACCTCTGTGTCCAAGCTGGCCACGGTATCCCGGATCTGGCGGCTGTTGTCGTAGGGAAACACCAAGGTGTTGATCACCATGCCCACCGCCAGACCGATGGCGGTGTCCCAGATCCTGCCCAGCGCGTACTCCATGGGGCTGACATCTTGAGAGGTACACAGCATCACCAGAATAAAGCAGGGCAGGGACGGCGAATAGCGGATGCCGAAGCTGTTATATAAGGTAATGATCAGCACGATGCCCACACCGATGGCGGCCAGCGGCGGCAGCCGCAGAAACAGCAGCAGCAAGCCCATTGCCGCGCCGAACAGCACTCCCACGATCTGGGTCATGCAGGATTCCAGCGACTCGGTAAAGGTGGGCTGGACCGCCGCCATAGCCCCCAGCATGGCAAAGATCAGCTTGGAATCGGTAGTGCCGAAGAAATTCACGATGATCATGGAAAGGATCACCGCCGCGGCGGTCTTTAGGGTTCGCCAACCGACACGCAGCCGTATTTTAGGAATTTTCATAGGATTTTTCCTCCTGTCGATTCTCAACACAGTACCACATCCGCCGCCCCCCGTCAAGCATAATCTGCAATTTTACCCACCAAAGCCCCTACACCGCACCCAAGCCCCCCTTGCCCACACCACACCCAAGCCCCCCTTGCCTAAAGGGGGGTGCCCCAGTGCGCACACTGGGGCGGGGGGATTCTCTTCGGTACATCCCCCAATAGAACCCGTAGGGGCGGTCATTGACCGCCCGCCACTGCCTCCATCTCCCCCAAGCCCCCCTTGCCTAAAGGGTAAGCGAAGCGCAGTCGCGGTAGTGAATGACAGTCCGGTGGACTGTCAGAGCCGCGACCGGGGCGCTCCGCAGAGCGCTGCCCCAGTGCGCACACTGGGGCGGGGGGATACTGTTCGGTACATCTCCCCGTAGAAGTCGAAGCCCACTGCCCCCCTGTTCCCCGCAGCTCCCACGGAGCAACATTGCGCTCTTTTTCGTTGACTTCCAACCGCCCCGATGGTAGGATAAAAGCAGATGTAATATGAGGAGGAGATGCCATGTCCTTTTCCGAGAAGCTCAAGGCGCTGGGCATCCGGCTGGTACATACCCTTGCCCAAGACCAAGGTCACCACAACCCTATCAAGACCATCACCCCCGGTATGCCCCCGCTGCTGCGCCGCTGTGCCGCGGAGGGTGCGGTGCTGCTGGAAAACCGGGTGCTTCCCCTGCCGGAAAACGCCGTTGTGTCGGTGTTCGGCAGAGTGCAGCTGGATTACTTCTGCACCGGCTACGGCTCCGGCGGCGATGTGAATACGCCCTACCGGATCAATCTGCTGCAGGGTCTGAGAAGCTGCGAAGCGCTGCGGGTCAACGAGTCGCTGGCGCAGGTCTATGAGACATGGGTCAGCCAGAATCCCGCCGACCACGGCGCTTGGGGCTGCTGGCCCAGAAGCCACCCGGAGATGCCTGTCAGCGAAATGCTGGCACAGCAGGCACGGCAGCACTCCGACTATGCGGTGGTGGTCATCGGCCGCTCCTCCGGCGAAGACCGGGAAAATGTGCTGGAGCCGGGCAGCTACTACCTCACCGAAAGGGAAAAGCAGTTGCTGCGGGCCGTCACCGGGGCATTTTCCGATACGGTTTTGCTGCTGAATATCGGCTCTGTGATGGATCTGTCCTTTTTGGAGGAATTTCTGCCCCGTCTGGGGGCTGTGATGATCCTGTGGCAGGGGGGTATGGAAAGCGGCAACGCCGCGGCAGACCTGCTCTGTGGCAAGCAGACTCCCTCCGGGCGGCTGACGGACACCGTGGCACGCCGCTACGGGGATTACCCCAGCGCTTCCGGCTTCGGCAGCAAGGACCGCAACTGCTATACCGAGGATATCTATGTGGGCTACCGCTGGTTCGAGACCTTCGCCAAGGACAGGGTGCTCTACCCCTTTGGCTACGGCATGTCCTACACCCGGTTTTCCATGAGCTGGGAAAAGACGGCACCGCTGAGCTATGCCGTCACCGTCACCAACACCGGCAACTACCCCGGCAAGGAAACCGCCATGGTCTATGTGGAGAAGCCCCAAGGCGCTTTGGGCAATCCCACCCGGGAGCTGGCAGCCTTTGCCAAGACCGGCCTTTTAGCCCCCGGCGAAAGCCAAACTCTGGAGCTGAACCTCTCTTTGGAGCAGCTTAGCTCCTTTGACGACAGCGGCTGCACCGGCTGCCCCAACTGCTATGTTCTGCTCCCCGGCAGCTATGAGATCTACTGCGGCACCGATGTGCGCAGCGCCCTGCTCACCGATACCTATGAAGTGGGTGAGCAGAAGCTCCTCTCCCGTTTGACGGAGGCCGCCGCTCCCGTCACCGCCTTTGACCGTGTGGAAAACGAAAACGGCAAGCCGGTATACAAGGCGGTTCTCCTGCGTACCGCCGATCTGAAAGCTGCCATCCTTTCCTCCCTGCCCCCTGCCATTCCCCAAACCGGGGACAGAGGTCTAAAGCTGAAGGATGTGCAAAGCGGCAGCGCTTCCATGGAGGCTTTTCTGGCGCAGCTTTCCATGGAGGAGCTGGAAGCCATCACCCGGGGCGGCTGCCGCATGGATCACCCCTTAGGGCCCAAGGGCAACGCGGGCATCTTCGGCGGTGTAACCGCCTCCCTCCGGGAAAAGGGCATCCCCCCGGTGGTCACCACCGACGGTCCCTCCGGCATCCGCCTGTACGATTCCTGCTCCCTGCTGCCCATCGGCACGCTGCTTGCCTGCACCTTCGACACGGCGCTGGTGGAAAAGCTGTTTCGGAAGCTGGGCAAGGAAATGAAAGAGCGGGGCAGCGATGTGCTGCTGGCACCGGGCATGAACATCCACCGGAATGTGCTGTGCGGACGGAACTTTGAATACTACTCCGAGGACCCCCTGCTCACCGGCAAGGTCGCCGCCGCGGCGGTACGGGGTCTGCAAAGCGCCGGCGTTGCCGCCTGTCCCAAGCACTTCGCCTGCAACAATCAGGAATACAACCGCAACAAAAACGATTCCGCCCTCAGCCAGCGGGCGCTGCGGGAGATCTACCTCAAGGGCTTTGAGATCTGCGTCAAGGAATCCAGCCCCAAGACCCTTATGACCAGCTACAACAAGATCAACGGCGTCTGGGGACACTACCACTATGAGCTGGTGCAGACGGTGCTCCGCGGGGAATGGGGTTACAAGGGCACGGTGCTCACCGATTGGTGGATGCAGTATGCTCCCAGCCCGGAATTCCCCAATCTGAGGGACAATGCCTACCGGGTGCGCGCCGGCGTGGATGTGCTCATGCCCGGCAACCGCCGCTTCGGTGAGCGAAGCACCAAGGACAGCTCCCTTCTGAAAACCTACGGCAAGGAAGAGGGCATCACGCTGGGCGAGATCCAGCGCTGTGCCCAAAGGATACTGCAGACCATTCTGGAACTGAAAGAACTGTGAGGGAATACATATGAAGAAATACATGACCACCTTTCGGGAACGGCTGAGCTACTGGACCTATTTTGTGGGACAGAATGTGTACTATAACATTACCTTCCTGTTCCTGTCCACATATCTTGCCATGCAGGGCATCACCCTGTGGAAGGTCTCCGCGGTGCTGTTCATCGTCAAGGCATGGGACGCCATCAACGATCCTCTGTTCGGCTACATCTTCGACAAGGTAAAGTTTAAGTCCGGTCTGAAGAGCCTGCCTTGGCTGCGGCTGTCCGTGCTTCTGATCCCCTTTGTCACCATTGCGGTGTTTGCCATTCCCGACTTCAGCGAGACCGGCAAGCTGATCTGGTTCGGTGTTGCCTATCTGCTGTGGGATACGGTCTACACCCTCACCGATGTGCCCGCCTATGCCATGCTGAACACCATGACCGACTCTCTGGAGGAGCGCAACCTGCTGCTCAGCGTCAACCGGGTCTTTTCCGGCGGCGGTTATCTGGTCTGCGCGCTGGCGCTGCCCATCCTCATCGGCGAAAATGTGGGCATGAGCTACGGCATGGCAGTTGCCATCCTGTCCATCATCAGCGCGCTGACCATGGTGCCCCTGTGCGTCAACTGCAAGGAGCGCAACTATGACCCGGCGGAGGACGGCGGCGATTTCAGCTTCACCCATATGTGGCGCTACCTGCGCTCCAATAAATACCTGCTGACCTACTACGGCGGCTACATGGCGACCGACGCGTTAAAGACCTCCGCCGCCGTGACCCTGTTCGTCTCCTTCTACCTGTTCGGCAAGGTGGAATTCAACACCATCCTCACCCTGCTGGGTATGGTCCCCGGCATCTTCGCCGCCATGGCAATGCCCACCATCCTGAAAAAATTCGACAAATTCAAGACCCTGTTCTGGTGCCACATCGTAAACATCCTTCTCGGTCTGGTGATCTACTTTGCAGGCTATGAAAACAAGGTGTTTTTCCTTGTGATGACCTTCCTCCGTGCCATTCCCATGTGTACTGTGGGCGTTCTTGCCTTCATGTTCACCCCGGACTGCGCCGAGTACGGGCAGTATAAGTCCGGCATCAGCGCCAAGGGCATTACCTTTGCCATCCAGACCTTCTCTGTGAAGATCACAGGTGCCATTTCCTCTGCGCTGGCACTGTTTTTGCTGGGGTTGTTCTCTTGGGCCACCGTGGAGGCGGAAAGCTTTGAGGAGCTGGCGGCTATGGGCGTGCAGCAGAGCGAGACCGCGCTGAACGGCCTGTGGATCGTCTACGCACTGGTGCCTGTCATCGGCATGATCATCAGCACCTTCTTCTACCTGCGCTATAAGCTCAACGACAAGGATGTGCAGATCATGGCAAAGTGCAACTCCGGCGAGATCACCCGGGAAGAAGCCCAGCGCCTGCTCTCCCGCGAATATTGACCCTTCCCCTGCACCGTAAAAAACCGTGGGCAGCCGTTACCGGCTGCCCACTCTGCGCTCAACAGGTTTATTATAGCGGCAAGCCCCCGTCCCTGTCAACCGCTTTTTCGTTACTTTGCACCATTTCCGCACTTTATACAAGACTTTTTTGTCTCTTTTATACAATATTCCATATTGCAATTCAAAAAAACTTGTGCTACAGTATAGTCAGAAAGGGTGATACCGATGTACAGGTAAAAATCCTGACGGTTCCGAATACAAACGGGACCCTGAGATGCGATCTTTGAAAGCAAAATGTTCCGGCATGAATGAGGGCTCGCATACGAGCATATTTGAACTGAATTTTAGAAAAAGAAATGCCGAGGAATGTGGGGACAGACAAAGAAACAGCATCTGAAATTCTGCAGAAAGCGGAGGTAACCAATGATGTTAGATAATAAGAGTGAAGAGAAATAGCCCTTAACTGATCCGTGTTGCAAAACACCTCAGTTAAGGGCTATTTCTTTTTACGCTTATGCGTTTTTGATAAAACGGCGTGAAACCGTTCTGCCAAAACTCTGTACTATTGCTTCAGATCCTCCAGCGCCGCACGAACAGCAGCGATCACAAAGGCAGAAAAGGTGCAATCCTTTCCCTGTATCTCTTTTTCCACAGCCTCTACCACATCCGTTGGAAAACGAACCGTTTTGTTTACAGTGGGCGGTGTTGTAGGTATTTTGAATTTTCCCATATGAGCATCCTCCTTTGCAATGCATATGCATTGCAATAAGTTTACGCCATATACCCCGGAAAATATGCATTGCATTTGCAATGCATATTTGTTATACTTGCTTCCATAGGGGGGTGAATGAATGGATCGCGGGTTTATGGAGGATGTTTATGCTTCTTTGCAGGGATTATTGGTGTCTCCGATACCGGGGGTCGAAGATCTCTTTACTGAAGGGTCAGACTGTGCGCGGTGGTATAAAGAAATGCGAGACGCTTATGCCCGGCTACGGGATCGCCTAGGTGTGATCGATGAGGACGCGGACATTGAGATCATGATTCAAGCATTGCAGGATATCACAGATACTCTTTGCTACAAAATGTATGCCTATGGAGCGATGTTTTCTAATCGGTAGGTATGGTTTTACTTCCCGCGAGCCTAACCGTATTTGGCAGCATTCCGTAACTTGGTCGGATGAGGGATTCGATTGAATCAAGGTGCGGCTCTGTCAAGCCGTCGCCGGCGGCGCTCACTCGCGCCGCATTTGGATGGGTTCGAATCCCTCATGATGGTTTTGCGTCTACATCCGTACCGGATGCATCCGAAAAACCATGGATTCTCCCACGGGCTAACAAAGTGTCCTCCGGACACTTTGTTGCACCAGTGTGCGCACTGGTGCCGCCCTTTCGAATCCTTTCTCATCCTCTGCCAATAAAAATGACCACCCGTTGGGTGGTCATTTTTATTGGCAGAGGATGAGGGATTCGAACCCCCGCAAACGGAGTCAGAGTCCGGTGTGCTACCGTTACACTAATCCTCTGTGTTAACGACTCCGTGTAAGCACGGATATTATTATACGCAAAAGCGGCGAAAAGTCAAGCACTTTTTTCCATTTCTGCGGATTTTTCTCCGGGCAGGAATAGCTTGCCCGGAGAAGTAATTTTTATTCTTTTGCCTCCCAAGGAAAGGGCTCTCCCCGGAGCACAGCTTCCTTTAGATAGCGGAAGGTCTCCTGCTCTCCCCGATCCCGCAGCATGGTGAGGATATAGCCAAGCTGCTGCCGGGTATCCGGGTGCATCAGCATTTTTTCCCGGCTCTTTTCAAAGTATTCCAGCGCCGAGCCGTCGGTATACGCCTCCCCCTGATACACGATACAGGCGGCACGGCGATCCATCACCATCTCCACCAGATATTTGCGGGGCATGGGCACCGGCTCATAATTCTTGGTAGCGCGGCTCATGTCCGTCCAGTATTCGTAGTGGTGGCGGTTGCGGCCCTTGTGGTGCATCCACGCCTCACTGTAGCCCTTGTCCTCTCGTTCCGCGGCATTGGGGCTGCGGTCACCCTGATAATAGTTTGCCCCGATCCAGAATTCCACCGGAGAATATTTGGAAAGATCGTGGGTCAGACCCTGCCAGATCAGCCCCACCCGAAAACACCCCTGCATCACGATAAACCGGTGCCGGGTTATGGTCTTAAAATGCTTCCAAGGTTTCACTGCTGTCCCCCCTGTTCCCCTCCATTATAAGCGATGACGCCGCCAAATGCAAGAAATTTGGAGTGGAAAAAGCTGCCGCGGTGGGTTATAATGGTGTCATTCCAAATAATACGAGGTCTGTTTATGAGAACCGTTACCGCCGCCGCCATTACCGATGCCGTTGCCAAGCTGTGCATCGACGCCAATCTGCGCCTGCCGGAAGATGTGCGCGCAGCCCTTGACCGGGCGCAGCGCAGCGAGCCTTGGCACTTGGCAAGCGCCACACTGGAGCTGCTGCAGGAAAACCTCTGTGCCGCCGGGCAGCAGGAGCTGCCCATCTGTCAGGACACGGGCATGGCATGCGTGTTCGTGGAGCTGGGCACGGATGTCCATATCGAGGGAGATTTTGAAAACGCCATCCACGCCGGTGTCCGTAAGGGCTACGGCGTAGGCTGCCTGCGCAAAAGCATCGTTGCCGACCCCCTGCGCCGGGGCAACACCGGAGACAACACCCCTGCCGCCATCACCGTGCATCTGGTAAACGGTGACGGCTGCCGCGTCACCGTTGCGCCCAAGGGCTTCGGCAGCGAAAACATGAGCCGTCTGGGGATGCTGAAGCCTGCCGACGGGGTGGAGGGGTTCGTGGATTTCGTGCTGGAAACGGTGCGGCTTGCCGGCTCTAACCCCTGTCCCCCCACGGTGCTGGGCATCGGCGTAGGCGGCAGCTTCGACAAGGTGGCTTGCCTTGCCAAGCAGGCACTGCTCCGTCCGCTGGATGTTCCAAATCCAGACCCCTACTATGCGGAACTGGAGCGCTCCCTGCTGGAAAAAATAAACGCTCTGGGCATCGGGCCCCAAGGCTTCGGCGGCAAGACCACCTGCTTAGGGCTTGCCATTGAAGCCATGCCCACCCATGTGGCAGGGCTGCCGGTAGCAGTGAATGTATCCTGCCACGCCACCCGCCGTGCAACGGCGGAGCTTTGAGGTGACGCCATGGAGCATAGATTGACCGTTCCCTGCACCGCGCAGGATCTGAAAAGCTTACACGCAGGCGACACCGTGCTGCTCAGCGGCAGGGTGTACACCGCCCGGGATCAAGCCCACAAGCGGCTTATGCAGGCGCTGGACAGCGGAGAAGCGCTGCCCTTTGACCTAAACGGCAGCGCCATCTACTATGTAGGCCCTACCCCGGAACGGCCGGGGCAGGTCATCGGCTCTGCAGGCCCCACCACCGCCGGACGGATGGACAGCTATTCCCCCCGGCTGCTGAAGCTGGGAAATCTGGTGATGATCGGCAAGGGCAAACGAAATGCCGAGGTAAAGCAGACGGTTTTGGAAACCGGCGCTGTGTATCTGGCGGCATTGGGCGGCGCAGGGGCGCTAATGGCGCGCTGCATCAAAAGCTGCCGCGTCATCGCGTGGGAGGATCTGGGCTGCGAGGCGGTACGGCTGCTGGAGGTAGAGGATATGCCCTTGACCGTGGTTTTAGACAGCCACGGCGGCGACCTCTACGAGCTGGGTCCCCGCGCCTACCTCTCCACCCAAAAATGACCCCCAACAATTCCGATTTATCGACATGTTTGCACCGCACCCAAAGGCCCCCTTGTGTAAAGGGGGCTGTCAAAAATCTATTTGATTTTTGACTGGGGGATTGTAAGGTTTCGATACGGAACAATCCCTTGATTTTCAGGGTCTTTTTG